>NZ_JARRCW010000001.1:3349166-3680000 GCF_031501865.1 Pseudovibrio sp. M1P-2-3 | reverse complement strand
ATCAGGCTCAGTCATATTTTAATATGATTGTGTACGGAGGTGTGACAACAATAGCCAGTTATCGAGGGTAGTTCTGCTAGTCAGTTCTATTCTTTAAACTAGCGTGCTCCTGACGACATCTTGATGTCTGTCAGACAAGAGTTCGCTGGAACACGGGGCCTGCTTGACCGCTAGGCCCGTCTGTTATGTCTCATTGGAATTGGTCTAAGTCATATCCTTGCAACCGGATATGACTTTTTTGAATTAAGTCTTTTATTGGTTTATCCATACGCTTGTGTGGGTATTGCTAATGAGAGTGATCAAGTGTCTTAAGGGCATTCGGTGGATGCCTTGGCGATAAGAGGCGATGAAGGACGTGATACGCTGCGATAAGCATCGGGGAGCTGCGAATAAGCTTTGATCCGATGATTTCCGAATGGGGAAACCCACTCCTATATGGAGTACCCGCAAGGGGGCAAACCCGGGGAACTGAAACATCTAAGTACCCGGAGGAAAGGACATCAACAGAGACTCCGCTAGTAGTGGCGAGCGAACGCGGATCAGGCCAGTGGCTAAGTTTTAAGAACCGGAACAAGCTGGGAAGCTTGACCTTAGTGGGTGATAGTCCCGTACGGGTAGAAAGAAACTTAGTCCTCGAGTAGGGCGGGACACGTGAAATCCTGTTCGAACATGGGGGGACCACCCTCCAAGCCTAAGTACTCCTTATCGACCGATAGTGAACCAGTACCGTGAGGGAAAGGTGAAAAGCACCCCGACGAGGGGAGTGAAACAGTTCCTGAAACCGGATGCCTACAAACAGTTGGAGCTCAAGATTCGTTCTGGGTGACAACGTACCTTTTGTATAATGGGTCAGCGACTTAATTTAACGAGCAAGCTTAAGCCGATAGGTGTATGCGTAGCGAAAGCGAGTCTTAATAGGGCGTCTTAGTTCGTTGGATTAGACCCGAAACCGAGTGATCTAGCCATGAGCAGGTTGAAGGTGCGGTAACACGCACTGGAGGACCGAACCCACGAATGTTGAAAAATTCGGGGATGACTTGTGGCTAGGGGTGAAAGGCCAATCAAACTCGGAAATAGCTGGTTCTCCGCGAAATCTATTTAGGTAGAGCGTCCTGTGAATACTCCTGGGGGTAGAGCACTGGATGGGCTATGGGGGCTCACCGCCTTACTGATCCTAACCAAACTCCGAATACCAGGAAGTACTGCAGGGCAGACACACAGTGGGTGCTAACGTCCATTGTGGAGAGGGAAACAACCCTGACCGCCAGTTAAGGTCCCTAAGTTATGGCTAAGTGGGAAAGGATGTGAAGATCCCAAAACAACCAGGATGTTGGCTTAGAAGCAGCCATCATTTAAAGAAAGCGTAACAGCTCACTGGTCTAAATAAGGGTCTTTGCGCCGAAAATGTACCGGGGCTCAAGCCATACACCGAAACTGCGGGCTTGTCTTTGACAAGCGGTAGCGGAGCGTTCTGTAAGCTGATGAAGGGATACTCGCGAGAGATCCTGGAAGTATCAGAAGTGCGAATGCTGACATGAGTAACGATAAAGAGGGTGAGAGACCCTCTCGCCGAAAGTCCAAGGGTTCCTGCGCAACGCTAATCGGCGCAGGGTTAGCCGGCCCCTAAGGCGAGGCCGAAAGGCGTAGTCGATGGGAATGCAGTTAATATTCTGCAGCCAGTGGGTAGTGACGGATGCCGTGTGTTGTATCTCCTTATTGGATTGGAGGTGCAGCGAAGGCGTTCCAGGAAATAGCTCCCACGCTAAGACCGTACCCGAAACCGACACAGGTGGACAGGTAGAGTATACCAAGGCGCTTGAGAGAACTGTGCTGAAGGAACTCGGCAAATTGCTCCCGTAAGTTCGCGAGAAGGGAGCCCTATACGAAGGCAACTTTGTATGGGGGGCACAGAATTGGGGGTTGCGACTGTTTATCAAAAACACAGGGCTCTGCGAAGCCGCAAGGCGACGTATAGGGTCTGACGCCTGCCCGGTGCTGGAAGGTTAAGAGGAGCTGTGCAAGCAGCGAATTGAAGCCCCAGTAAACGGCGGCCGTAACTATAACGGTCCTAAGGTAGCGAAATTCCTTGTCGGGTAAGTTCCGACCTGCACGAATGGCGTAACGACTTCCCCGCTGTCTCCAGCACAGACTCAGTGAAATTGAATTCCCCGTGAAGATGCGGGGTTCCTGCGGTCAGACGGAAAGACCCCGTGCACCTTTACTACAGCTTCACACTGGTATTCGTGATGACATGTGTAGGATAGGTGGTAGACGTTGAAACCCAGGCGCCAGCTTGGGTGAAGTCAACCTTGAAATACCACCCTTGTCCTCATGGATATCTAACCGCGGTACTACAATATCCGGGACCGTGTGTGGCGGGTAGTTTGACTGGGGCGGTCGCCTCCCAAATGGTAACGGAGGCGCGCGAAGGTAGGCTCAGACCGGTCGGAAATCGGTCGTCGAGTGCAATGGCATAAGCCTGCCTGACTGCGAGAGTGACAACTCGAGCAGAGACGAAAGTCGGTCATAGTGATCCGGTGGTCCCTCGTGGAAGGGCCATCGCTCAACGGATAAAAGGTACGCCGGGGATAACAGGCTGATGATGCCCAAGAGTCCATATCGACGGCATTGTTTGGCACCTCGATGTCGGCTCATCGCATCCTGGGGCTGGAGCAGGTCCCAAGGGTTTGGCTGTTCGCCAATTAAAGCGGTACGTGAGCTGGGTTCAGAACGTCGCGAGACAGTTCGGTCCCTATCTGCCGTGGGTGTAGGAAATTTGAGAGGATCTGTCCCTAGTACGAGAGGACCGGGATGGACGAACCTCTGGTGGACCAGTTGTGGCGCCAGCCGCATTGCTGGGTAGCTATGTTCGGAATGGATAACCGCTGAAGGCATCTAAGCGGGAAACCAACCTCAAAACTAGATCTCCCTTGAGAGCCGTGGAAGACCACCACGTTGATAGGAGGCATGTGGAAGAGCAGCAATGCTCGAAGCTGAGCCTTACTAATAGCTCGATCGACTTGATCACTCCCATTAAGCCATACCCAAACATAAAGACTTAAAACAAAGATCCGCCTGACAAGCAAAGCGCATGTCAGATAAGCTGATCGCAAAAAAAACAGACCAATTCCAGTTGCTTTTATCCTGCCCGGTGGCTATGGCGGGGCGCCCCCACCCGATCCCATCCCGAACTCGGCCGTGAAACGCCCCTGCGCCAATGGTACTTTGTCTTAAGACACGGGAGAGTAGGGCGCCGCCGGGCATGATAAAAGCAAACAATCTCTCAAAATGAAACAGAACAACTAATCCAGAATTGACGCGGGGTGGAGCAGCCCGGTAGCTCGTCAGGCTCATAACCTGAAGGTCGTAGGTTCAAATCCTACCCCCGCAACCAACTTAATTTGTTCAAGCCCCTCTGGTTCCAAACCGGAGAGGCTTTTGCTTTTCTGGCAGAGATTTAGAATACCTGCGATATCCCCCTTCAAGTCAACCGTGAGTTCCCCTTTGTGAGGGGTGAGGGTTACTTCATCGATCAGCGTGCGGATGATCTCAGCTGCTTCAGCCTTTTCATTTTCATTGTTTAGGGCTGCTCGTAGAGCGCTGACTTTCTCTCGATATAGGTGCGCCATGTTTGGATGAAGAAGAGGCTTTTCTCCCGGCAGTGCATCCAGCTTCTTAGTTATACCAACGGCACCTGTTTTTGACTCGGGATGAGGATTCCCAAATCACTTGAATTGTGATTCAACATTGGGAAAGGAGATTCCCAATGTCAGCGATCCCATTGCGCCGAGACTATGATGCTTCTTCGTTACGAACTCTTGCTTGTCAAAGTAAGGATGTCAGGCAGAGCCGCCGCCTTCTTGCTCTTGCTGCTGTTTATGATGGGTTGTCGCGCTTGGAGGCGGCACGCATGGGCGGCATGGACCGCCAAACACTGCGAGACTGGGTGCATCGGTTTAACGCAGAAGGGCCGCACGGCCTGTACAATCGTAAGAGCCCGGGCCGTGTCCGGTGGTTAAATAAAGAGCAAATGGCTGAATTTGCAGATCTGGTTGAGGCTGGGCCTGATTTACAACAACACGGCGTAATTCGCTGGCGTCGGCGGGATCTGCAAGGTGTGATCGAGCAGAAGTTTGGGGTCAGCTATAGCGAAAGGGCTATTTCAAGCCTCCTCAGAGTTCTGGGATTTTCTCGGGTCAGCGTTCGGTCACAGCACCCGGCACAGGACGAGCAAGTTATGGAGACATATAAAAAAACTTCCATGCCCGGCTTAAAGAAATAAAAGCGCGCTTGCCCTCACAAACATCCATGGAAATCTGGTGGCAGGACGAAGCCCGCATTGGTCAAAAAAATGGGCTCACCAGAAGGTGGGCAAAAAAAGGAACGAGACCACGGGCTCCCAGCGACGGGCGCTATCAATCAACTTATGTATTCGGGGCCATCTGCCCCGCCCACGGCAAAGGGGCAGCACTTGTTTTGCCCAAAGCCAATACCAATTCCATGCAGCTTCACCTTAAAGAAATCAGCCGAACCGTCGCCAAAGGGGCGCACGCAGTGGTCCTGATGGATCAAGCGGGTTGGCATACAACGGCAAAACTGAAGTTGCCTGATAATATAACCATCTTGCTGCTCCCACCCCGTTCTCCGGAGCTCAACCCGGTTGAAAATGTTTGGCAGTACTTACGGCAAAACTGGCTCTCTAACCGAACCTTTCAAGACTACCAGGAAATTGTCGATGCCGCCTGTTCCGCTTGGAATAAGCTTATTCAACAACCCCACACAATCACATCAATCGGTAGACGAAATTGGGCGCATACAGGTCAATTATAAGTGCCGTTGGTATTAGATCAGCTTTCCTTTCTTCCAACGCTGAAAGCTCGTCCTTGATCGATAGGGGCGATACGCCTGCTTTAGAGTGCGTTCCGTTTGATTGGGTTCAATCAAACGACAAGAATTCGCTCAAAGTAAATATGTTAGAGTGCACAGCGTGAATGCGAAAGAACGCGATGTGCTCTAATCGCCTCAATGAGCTTAGCGATGTCTGCTGTTACCTTAACAAGTTGCTTTTGCTTTGCGGCTTTGGCTTCAGTTTCAACCCGCCGAAGTTTGTTAAGTTCCTTGATGAACTCCTCGCAGAAGATGGCAAAAAGATCTGGGGCCATAAGGTGGTGACGCAGGCCATCTAGAACGGTATTTTCGATGACCTCCCGGCGAATGTTAAGCCGGTTATCGCAGGTCCCTTTATTACGTGATGTTGAGCAGCCAAAAAGGTTTTTGTTGATCTTCGAATAACCGCCGCCACAGGAGCCACAGCGCATAAGGCCAGACAAGAGGTATTTGGGTCGTTGGCTCTGCCAAAATGGTTTGGGTTGTTTCGCGCCGCGAACCTTCGTTACCCGGTCCTGGTGATCTTTGACCGCCTGCCACAGATCGTCTGGGATGATCTGGAGATCAGGGACCTCTTTAATGATCCATTCTTTTTCAGGGTTTAGACGTGATATGCGCTTTCCGGTGCTTGGATCTTTGATGTAGCGCAGTCGGTTCCAAACGAGGCAACCAATATAGAGTTCGTTGTTGAGAATACCGGTGCCTCGGGCACGGTTGCCGTTGATCGTGGATGGCCCCCAGCTCCTGGAGTTTGGTCCGGAGATCCCTTCCTTGTTCAAGGCTTGTGCAATGGCTCTTGGGCTTTTTCCTCGTCCGTATTGTTCAAAGATACGTCTGACAATTTGCGCCTGAACTGCGTTGATGGTGCGTTCGCCTCGAATGAGATCACCACTGGCGTTTTGTTTTGTGACCACATCATAGCCATAGCATTTGCCTCCGCCGCTTTTTCCTGCTTCTACCCGTCCTCTGAGGCCTCGACGCGTCTTGTCCGCCAGATCTTTAAGGAACAGGCTGTTCATTGTGCCTTTAAGGCCGACGTATAGTTCGTCGATTTCGCCTTCCGAGACCGTCAGCAGTTTAACGCCTGCAAAGCTAAAACGCTTATAGAGCGCAGCAATGTCTTCTTGGTCGCGGCTTAGGCGATCAAGGGCTTCCGCGATTACCAAGTCGAACTTGCCTGATAGACATTCCTGAATGAGTGCTTGAATGCCCGGGCGATTGAGGCTCGCTCCGCTGATTGTGTAGTCGGTGAAGGGCGTATAGTTGCTGAAGCCCATACTCTCTAGTTTAATTGAACAGCTGCGGATTTGGTCTTCGATGGAGGCTTCGCGCTGATTGTTACTGGAGTAGCGGGCATAGATGGCAATACGCATGGCAGGAACTTTATTTTGAAGAAATATAGCTTCTAGTAGAATTCTTCGGGTCTGTTCTGTCAATGGGGCTGGCTTTTTCTTGTTCCATGTGAACATCGAGGGCCGCTTGCCTTGCAAGCAGTTTCACAAGGTGAATAACGGCGTCTTGTGATGGCTTGGCTCTATTGGGGTTAGGTTTAGCGGCCCTCGACATTGACAGCCCTTACTCAGTAAGCCAAGGGGCAGGGATCGCGCCGGGGCGTTGCTGCCGCCAAAGGGTCAGCGGCCAGTCAAATTGATAGACGTCCCCTCGACCAAGAACAAGAGCCCGAATACGCGGCTCACCCTGAACCTCCATTGGCCCCAGATCCCGTTCAAAATAGTCTGGCATCAGAACCGGGATAGTAGCGGAGCGTATGTGGCGTGAGGTGTTTTTCTTTTCGCGTTGATCTGAGAACCAGTCGTTGTGGGTCACGGAGGTGCTAACCTCTTCCCAGGCGACCTCTCGCTGGCCTATGAGGTCTTTGCTGATGAAGGATGAGGAAGGACCAGCATTCATCCGGCATACAATCTTGGTTTCGATTGTGTTGAGCCAGGTTTTGAGGGCTTCACGGCCATATAGATGAGCCAGCTGTTCCAGGTCTTGCAGGCCTAATACCGTGCGGATGCCGCGTGAGCGTCCCACCTCAAGGAATTGCTGGAAACCGCTGAGCTTACCCATTTGGGCAAATTCGTCGAGCAAAAGCCAAACTTTCCGCTCCCGGGAATCCTCAAGCGCTGGACTGGCCGCAAAATTTGCCAAGAGTTGAACCGCCGCTCCGATCCAGGCTTTTGACAGAACGTCGAATTCTGCACTCTTTTGCAGGATTATCACGGGACGCTCCGTTTCCTCGGTCGCAATCCACTGTGTAAGGGAGACACGTTTTTCGTCTGGCGTTTTTTCCCATGCAAGAGCAAGCGGACTGATGATGGAGCCGACGTAAGACCACAACGTCACCAGGAAACTATAGCTGGTCTTGTTAGGCGTACCGGTTTCAGGATCGACCTCGATGAAGTTTGCCCCTTCAGGGTAAACCTCAAGCACCATTGTCTTCAGCTCAGGCGGATTGTTAAAAGCGATGTCCCGTAGCTCTGTCCACGACCAGACCGTTTCGTGTTTTGTCTGAAGCCACCGGAGAAGGCCGGTCAAGATCTCACGGGCACCATTGGTCCAGAGAGGATCTTTTGCTTGAGGTATGAGGCGTGCTGCGAGTTCTCGGGCAGCTGCAAGACCAACACAGTCCTTGGCAATGTCCCAGGCCCAGCTGCGTTTGTCGTGGGGAGCAAGCAGGATAAAGCGTTCTGTCGGAAGGAATGCGGTCATGTCCCCCTTGGGGTCATGGAGTATCATGCGGGTGTTTTGGACCAGCAGTTGGTCAACCCAGAAACGCATTATCTGCGTCTTACCGGCTCCAGATGCGCCAATCAGCAACATATGTTTGCTCTCGACATCAGCGCTCAATATTGCTTTGGGCGCAATGCACAAACCTTTGCCGGTACGTTTGATGTCTTTGCGCATATGCTGGCGAAATGACGAATTTGCGATTTTTCCCGTCAGGTGCTGTCGCCCCCTGATATGGCGCAGATCGTTAACCAGCTCGTAGTGTCTACTTGCATAACGGCGTGCAATGAGCACTGCAGCCAATGCTGCGGCGAGCAGGGTGAATAAGCGCCAACTAACACCCTGTATAAGCTCATAACGATAGAGCGGAGCCAAGAGAGTACGATAGCTATCCGCGCGGCTTGATAGAAGAAATTGGAGCGGGCCGTCCTTCACGTGAAACTGAATATTGGAAATGAGTGCTTCGGCAAGCCACGGGAGATCGGCAGGGAATGGATGGTCTTGGTACCAGCCCATGGGCGGATAGGTAAGGAAGAGAAGCCAGCCCGCCAAAAGCACTGATAATAGAAAGGCCAGTGCAGTGTTGAGAAGCAAACGAACGCGAGGAGGCCGCTGTGCTTGAGGTGCAATAGGAGAAAACATGATTAGCGGTCCTCCAGAGGAATGCGGCCTCGCCAGACTACAAGTAGGTCATGGGCAACAAGAGTGATAGGCCGGTTGGATAGATGAGAATTGCTCTTTCGGAGATCTGGCTCAGTCATTTTAAGAAGTCTGGCTGCTGTACGCCAGCTTAGCGAGTGCTTCACGCGGTAGGTGCAACCATCCATAGCTGGGCTAAGGGTTCTCCACCCCTTCCAGCGTAGAGCATTTGGAGGCAGAGCAGTTGGAGGCAGAGCAGTTGGCGTGTCTATGTGGGCCTGAATAGAGGGCAGAACCACCAACAGGCCAAATGCAACAGCTATAATCGAGACCGTTGATGTTCCTGCTAACGTGAGGCTCCGGCAGAGCACCGGCAAGCGATACCACAATCGCACAAATTGCCGCTTTTGTGTTAGGTGTTGGCGTTTCGTCTCTCGTTTGGGTGTCAGTGGTTGAGTTTGTTTAAGTCCCGCCTTCGCAAACAGTCTTTGGCGGTCGGCGCTCGTAAGCCGGGACAGTGTCTCAGGGGCTATACTGGCAAGCTGTTGTGGTGGTAATTGCTCAAGGTGTTTTAATAGCTCATCTTTGCCTTCTCTCAAGTCGTGCTTAGCCTTCAAATGAAGTTCTTTTGCTTTTGGACTATTCATAAGCGCTTACTCCTCTCCAAAGTTAAAGAGAGGAGAAAGCTCCTCTTCCATTAGGGCGAAGAAAGCGAGGACGTCCCCACGCGTAAGCTTGGCTTCAGGACGCGATAGGCCAGTCATAGCCCGGATATCATCGATCTCCATCATGCCGACCTCAAGGAAGCGGCAGTGGTTCTGTTCGAAAGCCCGCCAGGAACCAGCTTCGATCAAAGGCATTGTGATCTGTGGTATCCGATCTAGAAAGGGAAGTAGCTCGGCTTCAAAAATCTGCCCTGCTTGTGACACGGTTGACAGATTGGTGAGTTCGCCATCACGCAGGTTTTTGACGAGGGCCAGATCGAATGTGGGCAAAACCTCCTCAAAGACGCGCAGTGTCTTTGCTGCCTGCCGAATGGCTTCTGGTTCAGCAACACAGGGCACCAACGCCAAACTGCGGACGTTCATAAGCAGTAGCTCCTCGTCAAGGTCGATCAAACCGGCATAGTCAAGGAGATTCCCCGCTTGGGTCGCGCCGACGTCGAGCAACAAAGTGGCGTCGGTTTTAGGAAGAGTTTCCAAACCCGAAAACAGTGGGTCAAACACTTTCGTGATGACCGTAGGGTCTTTTCGGGAGCGCTTGAGTGTCTGGATATCAAGGGATTTGACCGACTGCCCAATGGTTTTTTCAAGCTGCTGCTGATTGTCGAGTTGCCAGGTTTCGACGGACCGTTGGTTCAGAATGAGTAGCTCTATAGCGGTCTGAGCAAGAAGGCTCTTACCGACGCCTCCCTTGCCGCTGACGGTCACTACAAACTGGTAGCGTGACGATAAATTTGAATCTGACATTAAAATTCCTCGAATTGTGTGAACTCGAGGAATTTTGTCTAAATATCTGATATGGCACTAGAATTAAAACACGAGTTTTAATTCAAAAATCATTAGTTGGAGTGTTCATCTAGGTATTCGTTGATCCTATTGGAAACGTAACTACTGATTGTGCCTCGTGTGAAATCTCCACTTTCTTCGCAACCTTCGAAAAACGGACAAAGCGCATTAATAATTCGCGCATTGCGTCCATTTTTTTTTGTAATGTAAAAGCGGGTGCCAGCGGCTATCACATCGAAGTTTGGAATAATCAAGTCAGTCGCACGATTGAATGCTTGATTGAGGGTTTCGTTTTCACGCGCAGGGTGTTTCCCTTCGATAAACCCATGTTCGCCAAGACACTTTTTTATGTGTGCCTCAACATACCTGGCCTCTGCCTCTTCTTCGGTGAAAGGTAACTCATTATCCAGGTGCTTAGAATCGGTCGTTAGGGCTTCTTGCAAACTTGCCCCTAGTTGCATAAGTCTGTGCGCTTCTAAATCTTCTTTCTTCAGTTCGAGAGCTTTGTCCAACGTTGCTCGTGCTTTTTCCATCTCATTTTCATTTCGATAACGGAACCAGATATTTGGTCTTGATGAAACGTTGGTTCTCAGCTTAATAACGCGAATTCTGTCAAAAGCTGTATGTTTTGAAAAGCTTGCAACGTCTCGTAACTCGAGTTGCCCAAATTTGTCCTTCTTAAAAAAGCGGGCGTCATGCAATGCAAGTTGGCGCTTTCCAAGGTCTACTGCAAAGCCCGAATTTATCCCTAGATGGATTTCATCTTCTTTAAAATCGGGTTGGCCCTTAAGATAATCACGCAGGTAAGGCAGCGGGTGTTTTTTTCGATAAAAGTAATATGCAAAAGAAAAGAGAACTGCACCGATAATTAGAAAATCCATGGGTATTTCAATTATCTCGATCATGTTGGACAAACTTCCGGTTCTTTTCGTGCGTTGCGTGCTTGTTTCATTTTGCGCCGCAATGCCGTATCAGCTTGTGTTTTTCGCGAGGTGGGCTTGTTTGGTTGTTCGTGCTTGTGGGGCTGCAGGCGTTGTTTTTCATTCGGAGAAATAGAACGCTTCATTTGACTGGTAGAATTCTTCTTTTTGATACGGGAAACTGTCGCTCGCACCTGGGTTGGTTGGAGCGGTTTGCCATCATGCCGTGTTAGACCGTGGCTATTGAGGAGCGTTGTTATCTGCTGCCAGGTCGCTCCGCTTTCCTTGAGCTCCAGCAAGAACTCCAAGTGCTTTGCAAACACCCTCTCTAAAGGCACTCGACCGATTGGCCCCTGTTGGTGTTGCGCCATTTGCTTTGCACTCTTTACGATCAAGTTATGATTCATGCAACTAAATATAGGAACAAAAAAGGAACGATGCAATAGGTAGCAATGAGCAGCAAATGCTTCCAGTTGTTTCTCTCACACCTGTGCACCTGCGGTCCCAGCTAAAACCAATTATAAATCTGGAAATAATTTGTAATTCCCGCAAGCCGGGAAACGTTGTGTAGATGGATAAACCTCTTTTTCTGTTTGGGAGGTCATCATGGTCTGCACAGTCGCAGCGGGTACACAAGCAAGCTACTATCTCGAAGAACAAGCCGAATACTACACAGGAGGTATAGAGCCTTCTGGGGTCTGGTGCCTACAGAATGAGCTATTCGGTATTAAAGACGGCGAGAAGGTTCAAGCAAATAACTTTCGCAACTTGCATGAAGGGTTGGATCTGCAAGGTGAGCCGCTTGGACAAACGAGGGGAGCTCTACAACAGCGTGTGACTGGGTATGATCTCACCTTCAGCGCTCCCAAGTCCGTCTCCGTTTTGTGGGCGTTGGCTGACGATAAACTGAGGGGTAAAGTTGAAGCCGCTCAGGAACAAGCTGTTCGCACCGCTCTGAATACCATCAATGACCACGCTATATTTGCCAGGAGAGGGAAGGGTGGAGGTGCCCTTGAAAAGGTGGCGCTCAACGCAGCTTTGTTTCAACACGGGGAGGCGCGGGCGGAAAAGCACAACTGTGGGGCGTTGAGGTCAGATCCCCAACTTCACACTCATGCTGTTGTGTTGAACGTCGCCCAACGGGGCGACGGAAGCTGGGGTGCTCTGGACGGTCGGCACCTGTTTCATTGGAAAATGGCGGCAGGTGCTACCTACAGGGCTGCACTTGCACATGAGCTTACAAAGCGTCTTGGTGTTGAGATTACGGAAACCGACGAAAAGGGGCTTTTTGAAATAGCTGGAGTTCCTGCCGAGGTCAGAGACGCATTCAGCTCGCGCCGTGTTGCCATAGTCAGCTCTCTGGCCAAAACTGGACACAACTCCTCAGACAGGCCTGACCTTGCGGCACATGTTGCTAAAACAAACAGGCAGTCAAAAAACAATCAGTCAGAGACTACTGGTGAACGAGATTTGCGCTGGCGGAAAGAAGCTGAGGCCCTCGGGTTTAGTTACAACCATGTTCAAGCGTGCTTAGACCGGCAAACCCCCTACGGGAGAAATTTGGATGACCGGTTGATCGACACCATCGGCAGGCTTACAGAAACGAACAGCGTGTTCACCACGCAAGATCTTGTGCGCCAATTAGGGATTGAAGGCGTTGCTGCTAGAGCCTCTCTCAAGGAGATTGACAATGCCCGACACAAGATTTTGCGAAGTGATGATATTGTTGCGCTTGGCCGTAATGAGAAGGGGCACGAGATCTTCTCGACAGTGAAGCAGATAGCATTGGAACGCGAGGTGCAGTCTTTAGCGCGTGATGGAGCTCAGCGGCAGCGGTATGGGCTTGAGCAGGCAAAGGTTATTGCGCACTTGAGCAAAACCAGTCTTACCGGCGAGCAGAAACAGGCGGTTATACGGGCAACAACAGGCTCAGACATTTGTGTTGTCGAAGGCGCAGCAGGCGCGGGAAAAAGCTTCAGTCTGAAATCAGTTGCAGAGCTCTATAAGCGGGAAGATAACAGAGTGTTAGGCTCTGCTGCGGCTTGGAAAATCGCCAACCAACTCGGGGAAGATTGCAAAATAGAAGCCCGTTCCACGGACTCTTGGCTAGCCAGTGCAGCGCATGAGAAGAGATTCCTTGATGCCAATACGGTTTTGATTGTCGATGAGGCAGGTCAGCTATCCTCTAAGCAGATGCATCGGATCTTAGCAGCGGCAAAGACGGCGAAAGCCAAGGTCATATTCACCGGTGATCAGAAGCAATTGCAAGCGATTGGCGCTGGTCTTGGACTGCGGCTTGTAGCTGAACAAACCAGTACTTTTCGGATCGAGGCTGCTCTAAGACAAAGGGATCAATGGGCCAGACAAGCGGTGAGCGACTTTGCTGTTGGACGGGCAAAGGAAGCTTTCGCTGCCTTTGAAGAGAATGGCAAGGTGCATTGGGCCAGCAGTGAAGACGCAGCTTTGCAAGCCGTCGTCAGTCAATGGGTGCCAGCAAGATCCGCAAGCTCACAAGAAACTGCAATCATTCTTGCAAAAACCAATGCGCAAGTTTCCAAGCTGAATGAGGTGATCAGGGCGCATTTGAAACAAGCGGGAGAGCTCAAAGGACCCGATTATGATATAAAGGTTGCGTCGTCGTCAGGGAGAGCAGCGAAGCTGGGAATATCTGAAGGGGAGCATATACGCTTTACGAAGCGCATAGACGCATTAGGTGTGATCAATGGAACCACCACAATAATATCGAAGGTTGCGCAAAATCGTGATGGGGACCTCTCAGCGGTAGTCTGGCTTGATAACCAACCTCAACGTATCAATCTCAACCAGCTTGTAGATGAAAAGGGCAGAATACCCATCGCACATAATTATGCCTCTACCATATACTCTGCTCAAGGCATGACAGTGGATAGGGCATTTGTTCTGGCAGATGCCTCGTTCAAGAGAAACGAGATCTATGTGGCAGCAAGCCGAGCACGAATTGAGACACAGATTATATTGAACAAGGACACACTTGAACGATCCGTTCTGAATAGTATGCCGCTGTATCAGCGAACTGGTATGCAGCTCACCAGAAAAGAACTCTCAGGCCATCTGACAAAGTCTTGGTCTCGCGTAAGTGAAAAGGTTAACGCGCTTGAATATCTGCCCGAGAAAACGCACTCAGCTGAGAGGGAGAGAACTTCAGATATAGAAGTTCAGAATTGAGCTTGTAAACTAGGAATAATGCGCCCTTGGAAAGGGATTACTCCTATATGAAACTATGATCCTTACGAAATGTGGGGGGAAGTTGGGCTTGGGTTCAAATGCTATGCACCACTATAGAATTTTAGGGCTGTGCCTGGCTGTATTGCAGCAGATAGGGGGGCTGCCTCAATTACCTCTGGTGTTTGCTTTTCCACAATATGCGCGAGCGGTCTCGGAGACAACTGTATCGTTTGGTCTTCTTTGGTGTAATGATCTATTAGGGAACGAAACGAGAATAAATTTTGCAATTGTGAATTTGAATTGAAGGGGCAGCTGCTTATGGATAGAAGACATTCGGGCTTCCGATTCATTGATCTGTTTGCTGGCATTGGTGGGCTCCGCATCGGATTTGATAGTATCGGTGGAACATGTGTGTACACCAGCGAATGGAACAAGTTTTCGCAGCAAACATATCGTGCCAACTTTGGAGATGAGCATCCAATCGACGGTGACATTACCCAAGTGCATGAGGCGTCTATTCCGGAACATGATGTGCTTTTGGCGGGATTTCCATGTCAGCCATTTTCTATTGCGGGCGTTAGTAAAAAGGCGTCGCTTGGTCGCGCGCATGGGTTTCTCGATGAGACACAGGGTACTCTGTTCTTTGACGTTGTTCGGATTATACGACACCACAGACCCAAAGCCTTCCTTCTCGAAAATGTCAAGAATTTACTTTCCCATGATAAGGGTAATACTTTCAGAGTCATCATGCACGCACTGGATGAGCTCGGGTATTCAATAGATCATAAAGTGATCAACGCAAAGCACTGGGTACCTCAGCGTCGCGAACGGATTTTCATTGTTGGTTTCCGGCGAGATGTCCCAACTACTTTTTCCCTAGATGATGTTGCAGTCCCTGAGGGACCGAACCCACTTCTTTCCAGCATTCTTCATCCAGAGGATGGCGGAGAAGTTCCCGAGGAGCCTTACACAACGGGCCCCGATGCAAAGGTGTCTCCAAAATATACACTGACTCCCAAGCTTTGGGCTTACCTGCAAAACTATGCGGCTAAGCACAAAGCTGCCGGTAACGGGTTCGGGTTTGGGCTATGCACACCTACTAGCGTCGCTCGAACATTGAGTGCCCGATACTACAAAGACGGATCGGAAATTCTAATCGACCAGCTTGGAAAGAATCCTAGAAGGCTTACACCTCGTGAATGCGCACGTTTAATGGGATTTGACCGCAAAGGCTCCAACCGTCCTTGGGAAATAGTGGTTTCCGATGCACAAGCCTATCGTCAATTTGGCAACGCTGTTGCGGCCCCTGTTGCAATTGCAATCGCCGAGGCCATGCATCCTTGGATTACGAATACCATCGCCTTACGGTCTAGGAGAGAGATCTTTGGCTGAGAATTCTCCGGTGAATCGTTCCGAGTTGATGTCTCGGATTGGTTCTCGGGATACAGCACCTGAGTTGGTTGTGCGGCGGAGTCTCCACGCTATAGGCTACCGCTACCGGCTTCATGTTCGAACACTACCAGGAACTCCTGACGTTGTCCTGCCGCGCTATAAAGCCGTGATTTTTGTTCATGGATGCTTCTGGCATTGCCATCCCGGTTGTCGGCATTTCCGTTTGCCAAAGTCGAATAGGGGCTTCTGGAAGGAGAAACTGAACCGCAATGTCGAGCGTGATCGGGAACAAGTTGCTCAATTGAGGCGAATGGGTTGGCGTGTTTTAACTGTATGGGAATGTGCGACGCGAGAGAATCCCATTGAAAAACTGGTTGATAATATCTCGCAATGGTTGCATAGCACGAATGTCCTTGCTCAGATACCTGAGAGCCAGCGCATTTGATTAGTTTATTGATTTGAAGGATGTAGTCTTGATGGAGCTGATTAACGAACCTGATGCATCACGATTGATATTTGGGCTGAGGGACACCGGATACAATTTTAGAACGGCAGCCGCGGATATCATCGATAACTCCATTGCGGCAAACGCCAACGAGGTGCATGTCCGTATTGACATTACACCGGACGGTCGCAAATACGTGTATTTCGGTGACGACGGCGATGGTATGAATGAAGATGAAGTACATTCTGCAATGCGGTATGGCGCGCCAGTTAGGAAGAATTTAGCAAGCCTCGGTAAGTTTGGTCTCGGCCTTAAAACAGCGTCAAGTTCAGTATGCCGTAACTTTGCAGTTATTTCCCGGAAAAACCAAGAGGAGACTCTAACAAAACTAGCTTGGGATCTCGATCATGTCGAGGAAACGGGCAAATGGGAAATGCGACGCGACCCTCTCGAGCAACACGAGCTCGATACTTTCGAAGAATTATGCGGAGATAAAGGGACACTGGTGGTTTGGTCGAACTGTGATCGGATCCTCTCAAAACACTATGACGAACCAGGTGGGACTAAATAGCAGCAAGCGATCAAGCGTCTGAGGAAAAGCTTAATCGATCATCTCGCGCTAATCTATCACCGCTTTCTTGATGTGGAGGACACGCGCCAACGTCAAATAGTGATGACAGTAAATGATGTGTCTGTTAACTCTTGGAATCCGTTCTATATAGAAAAATCAGAACAGGTTCTCTCCGATAAGCAACAAGAAATTCCGATTGAGGCTGGCGACGGAGAACTGATCGGCTCAGCGGGTATTCGGGCATGGATCCTACCGCACCGAAATACCTTGACAGCCGAGGAACAGAAAAAGGCCAATATCACCAACCGCGGTCAGGGGTTTTATATTTACCGGGAAGGTAGATTGATCAACCAAGGCGGATGGCTTGGAGTATTCGGGGCGCATGGCACCTTCGAACCGCACATGTCTTTGCTGAGAATTGAGTTCGACTTTGGACACGAACTAGACGAAGCCTTCTATGTTGATGTCAAGAAATCCCAGATTCTATTTGATCCTGTCATCGAAGAGTACTTGGCCAAGCTCCTTGGCAATGCGCGAAGGGAAGCAAACAATCGCTATCGACGTAAGGAAAGAGAGGCGGCTGTCAATTCGCAGGTGAACCACACCTCTGCAAATGTTTCTATCAGTGGTACGCCAACCGCAAAGAAGCCGCTGATTGAAAGTGCAGATACCGAGACCCAAACAGCGGTGGTGACAAACGCTCACGGCTCTGGGATACGGATCAGGCAGCCTGTCCAGAACAACGTGGAGCATAACAAGATCCACGTTGATGCTGTTGAGACGATCACATCAGGAAATCTCTGGGTCCCCGTACTCCGAAGCGAAGGTACGACAGGACATGTTCCCGGAGTCGAGCTCAATAAGCATCATGATTTTTACCAGAAAATCTACCAAAGGGCGGATGCGAACGGTTACTCCGTGCAGGGTATGGATCTCCTCATGTGGGCCTTTGCGGTTTCTGAAATGGACTTTTCCAACGAAGAGCTTGCCCCAATCTTTGAGGATATTCGGGACGTTGTGTTATCGAACTTGAGAAAGCTGCTTAGAGATGTCCCCTTTCCGGATAGCAGCGATTTGAACGGGGATGGGGACGAAGAATATGTTAGCGCGGAAGCGTGACCTAATCGCCGCTGAACTCGCCAATGGCACTGGTGCGTCCATTGCCGTGCGTGTGAAGGATACGGGTCTTCGCAATGGCTTGCATATGTGGTTCAGCGATCTTGAAGAGAAACAAGGTCCGGTGGCTGGACTGAAACCGCATGGTCTCAAATCTCACTTGGTTCGGCTTAGCTTTGGGCCTTTCTCAGCTCAGGTTCTGGCGCAGATAGCTAAGGCGGTTGAAGAGGACGTTCAACTTGCTCGGTCACTTGTCAAGTCGGCAATGAAGACAGCCGAAATAACGGTGACGGGACAGAGCGCTGAGAATTGGCTATAGTCTTGAGCCTTTATACTGAAACATATCCAGCTGCCTTGAAGTAATTCCAACACTCTTGGGGTGTGAACAGATCGCATATGTCACCCAGAGCCTTTATCAAGGTCTCAAAGGTTCTGGCTTTCATTCTGCGTAGGTGTGCTTTGAGCTTGGAAAACGCCATTTCGATAGGATTGAGATCAGGAGAATAGGGCGGCAGAAAAAGGAACCAACACCCGCTTTGTCTGAGGGCCCTTGCGGCTTCTGGAACTTTGTGTGTGGACAGGTTATCCAGAATGACCACCGTTTTAGGGTGCAAGCATGGAGCCAGTTGTGTCGTGATATAAGTGGTGAATGCCTTGCCATTCATGGCCCCGTCCAGAACCCAGGGCGCAATGAGTCCCTCGTGGGTCAAACCGGCGATAAAGGTCTGGTTCTGCCAGCGTCCAAACGGCGCTGTGTCAAGGGCTCGTTCCCCTTTAAAGGCTCGGCCTCGCAGCCGGGTTAAATTCGTTTTAACACTGGTTTCATCGAGAAACACCAGTCTCTCAGGCAGATCACGCATTATAGGCTGACGGGTGTGGCGCCATTCATCTCTGGCATTTTGTACATGGAGTTTGCCACGCTCGGTTGCCACCAACGATTTTTTTTATAGGTGTAGCCAAGACGGCGCAAAGCCTTGGAGACGGAAGTATGGTGAACCCTCACTCCCTCAGCCATGAAAAGTGCATCACATAACTCCATCAACGTGATATCTCCGTCTTGATTGACCAGCTCGCGCAAGAAGGAGAGGTAGGGCTCCAATTTTCCGCCTCCCTTTGGGCGCCCTGTCCTGACCGGGATTAAACTCTGCCCCTCCCGAACTTTACGGGCCAAGCGAGATCCTGATGCTGGAGAGATCAGCAGGCGGCGTGCTGCTTCACGCCCGCTCATCCCGGATAAAATGAGCCTTTTAAAGCGAAGGCGTAAATCAAGTGAAAGTGGCCGGCCCATGTGATCTCCTCCCTAAAAGGAGTAAATCACAAATCAACCTGATTGGGAATCCCCAATCGATTCAGCGTTGCGCCTCATTGCTTTAGTTAAGGACGGTGCTTTCGAAGCAGTGGCGCTGTATCGACACAAAGAGATTTCGCCCGACAGCGATGAAGCCATAATCGAAACCTGCCGCGAAGTGATTGTGCCGCTCATGGCAGCCATGGCGGAACTTATTGGGTATGATGCCGTGGAAGATTCGACCGCGTCAGAAGTTCCGGATGTGGAAGGAGCCTTGAGCCGGGCGATAGTGTCGCGAAGGGAACGGAACCCGCGTAACAGACTGCTGTGCTTGCGCATTCATGGCTCGGAATGCCGTGCATGCGGGCTTAATCCCGAAGATTCCTATCGTGATGCCGGTAGCATTATCGAGGTGCATCACCTTGAACCGATTTCGATGTTAGACAGGCCTCGCCCCTATGATCCGGAGAAGGATCTAGTACCACTGTGCCCCAACTGTCACCGGGCGGTCCATACACGTCGTCCTTGGCCACTCAGCCTCGACGAACTAGCTGTAAAGATGGGGGAGGTTCATGGTTGATCTCAGCCGATTTCCATGTTCATTCCTAGAAATTATGCGTTCTCCGCCAGAAGGATACACGATTTCCGAGCGAATACTTGACGCGGAAATACTGCTTGATCGTGTTGGTGGCAAGATCACGGCGCAACTTGTCGGCATAAGAAATCTCAAAGGACGTCGCCAAGAACTCTCTACCCCTTCCCATGACCACCCATGGGTCGTCGATGGAAGTGTCCTACGCCCTCTCCCCAGTGATGCCGTGAAGGTTTTTAATGCGGCTTTGAATAATGCGGATCCGGAACGTTTGGACTTCAAGACTGCCGTTCATCTTCTAGAGGATGAAACAGGGATCTTGCCGGTCACGGCAACAGCGCGTTTTCAATTGTCCGGAGGCGTGGTCGCCAGTAATTTGCCGGAAAAAACGGATATACTTGGGCTCAACGCGAATCTGTTCCCGTATCAGGCCAGAGGTGTGCAGTGGATGAACCAGACCATCGCATCCACGGGAGGTTTGATACTCGCTGACGAGATGGGCTTAGGCAAGACGTTGCAAATAATCGCCCTGCTGTTGCTTGATCCTCCTTCAGAGTTAGCCCCCGCACTAATTGTGTGCCCGACCAGCCTTATTGCAAACTGGGTTCGTGAAATTAAGAAATTCGGTCCTTCTCTATCTGTGCTCGTGCATCGCGGTCCAAACCGTACAGGTGTGTTCCGTGGGCTTCAGCGAAGCAACTTGGTGATCACGACGTATGATACCATGGTTAACGACATTGCAATCTTCTCAGCTTTCGAATGGTCGTGGGTCATTTGCGACGAAGCGCAGGCTATCAAGAACCCGGATTCTAATCGGCGCCAAGCGATCGTGTCTATTCCACGGCAACGAACGATCCCCATGACTGGCACACCGGTCGAGAATACGCTGATGGATCTCTGGTCACTCATGGATTTCGCGATTCCCGGGCTGTTAAAAAGCCGCAAGGAATTCCAAGCGAAATATCCGGACTCGCTCGAGTCCGCCCGAGAAATTGGCAAGATTTCTGACCCCGTAACCTTGAAGCGTAGGGTTGCAGATGTGGCGGATGACCTGCCTGAGCGGATTGACATCGACTTGCCTCTGGAACTGGGCGAAGCGCTTGCAGACTATTACCGCGACGTGCGGGAAGAAACACTGGCTCGATACCCTGTAGCTGGAGCGCTCGTCGCGACCTTGCAGCTGCAACTTGTTTGCGCGCATCCTTGGCTTCGCCAAGGGCGCACCGATGACGAGGATGGTGAATTTGCGGAGATCGAGCGCTCGGCGGAGCAACCTCTTTTGACCCCTAAGATGGAACGCACCGTGGAGCTTCTTTATGAAGCGTTCGCAAACGGTAGAAAGGTCATCATTTTCGCCTTGTTCAACCGGCTTGGGGATCTTATCCGCGAAGCAGGCAAGGACCTGCCTGAAGCTTATTGGGGTGCCATCAACGGATCCACTGATCAGTCCGATCGGCAAATTATTATCGACGAATTTAGCGCGTATGGCGGTCCAGCATGTTTGGTCCTCAACCCAAAGGCTGCCGGGGCCGGTCTCAATATCACCGCTGCAACCATCGTCATTCACTACACGCCAGTCTGGAATCCGGCTCTCGAGGCGCAAGCCAGCGCAAGAGCGCATCGCAGGGGCCAGACACTGCCAGTCACCATTTATCGCCTTTTCTATGAGGACACCGTAGAACGCGTAATGCTAGACCGGTCAGGGTGGAAGCATGAACTAGGCAATGAAATTATGCCAATGGCGACAAGGGACCGGGAAGATTTTGACCGGGCGCTCGCAATCGAACCGAGGAATTCATGACGCGGACGGCCTTCAGAAAAATACTTAGCGCCAACGATGTTGGGTTGACCGGTGGACACCAAGCCGGTGTCCTTATTCCGAAGGGAAACACTGACCTTCTTGGCTTTCTGCCACCCTTGGATGGGGGTATCAAGAACCCCGACGCTTGGATTAATTGCGTTGATGACGATGGGGTTATGCACCGCTTTCGTTTCGTCTATTACAACAATAAGCTTCATGACGAAAGGGGAACGCGCAACGAGTATCGCGTTACTTATATGACGGCTTGGTTTCGGAACCAAAATGCCAAACCTGGTGACGCATTCGAGATCAGCCGCAATAGGGGAAACTCAGATTACCACATTCGGATCATTCGTGCCGAGACAGAAGCTACCCCGTGTCCGGAAGGTGGTGCGATTAGGCTCCGACTGAAAGGGTGGCAGCGGGTTCATTGAAGTTACCTGCTGGGCCAAAAGACGCTTCTTATGTAGACGGTTACTTGTTTTTAGCTTGTATTTTCTAGATTTCGCGCATGTGATAATTATATTTGATTAACGATACAGACGGAAATCGGTTTGGATAAACGGCCTTCAATGACTGATGCGTCTTGTTTCTCCTCTCTTGCAATTAACTACATAGCAGTGCCTTGAAAGCGGGTGACTATGACGCCGTGTGCCGGAACTTGGCGCAACGGCTGCGATCCGCTTTTTTCTCCTGATGCTGCGCACCATTCCCCGCTAAACAAAAAATGCCGCTCTCCGCCCGTCTAATCCTTCGGAACGCCCCGCGCTAAAGCTTGGGGTGCGCATTCCGTCCCTGTCGTCATTCCCGTCCCCGTCAAGGCCACGAGCTACGTGGCATCAACAAACAGACGAGGAGAAACAAAATGACTATCTTTTACGCTCAACCCTACGACATCTCAGCCACAGGCTTCTTTTTCGAAACATCCGAGCAGTTCCAAGAACGCTCCAGCGCCAACCGCAACGATTACGGCGATCCAGTCGAAGAATACGAGATCCAGTTCATCACTGGCGAAGACATCGACTACGAACTCTCCCAAGCTTGGGGCATCAACCAAGCCAACATCGCCCAATTCATCGAAGCCGAGGAAACATGGGATGACTTTGACAAAATCAAATTCATCATCGCAGTAGGCGAGTGCGGCTGTACCTTCGACCCCAACACCGCCGATGCCGACGATTACGACGTAGACATCTACCACGTCGATAACCTCAAAGAGCTAGCCGAACAATTCGTTGACGAAGGTCTGTTCAGCGAAATTCCAGAGCGCATCCAATACTACCTAGATTTTGACCTAATCGCCCGCGACCTAGAAGCGGACTACACCGCTACCATCATTGCCGGAGAACGCTTAGCCTACCGTTGCGGGTAGGCTGAGCTTCACGTCAATACGCGCTATCCTCTCAGAATTTAAAACGGGATAAGGATATCAGGCCGGTATGAAAAGTTCGCAGCATATAATCTGCCTAATGTTTGCTTGATTGCATTTATGGGTAATTACTAACTTTGGCAAGTCGTTCCAGAATGATGTATCTGTCCAGAAAAATGCCCATTCAGTGGGCTGCGTAATCGGAGCAGTTCCACTTAACAAACGAGCTCTAACTGTCCAATCAAACAGGATCACCTCTGTCTGATTGTCTTTGAAGTGAGTGCTCCGGCAGTTCATCAGCGGTATGCTCGCTTAACTTTTATTACCTATTAATCGTGCGATGAATCTACTCCCATCTTTGTGCAGCTATTGAGCTGTTGGTAATAACGCGGGACAATCGGTAAAGGTGATCGTTGCGGCTAGGTTTAACCTGAGGCGAGATCCTGCAGATCGGTTGACGTGCCGACGATGTTTAGCAGCAAATTCGCTCGACTGAGCGCTACGTAGCGAAGCTCTGCAGTATTCAAAAGTTCAGGCTGGATCACGAACACGCAAGGACGGGATAGGCCTTTGAAACGTCGCACAGTGTCAAAGATTACGCAGCCAGGCCTTACGTCGGTAGCGTTGCAAACAGGTGCTCCGCCTATCCGCCTTGGTATCGCGCTCGGGTCTATCGAACTACCGGTAAGAACTGCTATTTGGCTAGGATCGAGCTGGCCGGATTTTATTAAAAACGCAATACGCTCGTTCGTCGTAGGAATAGCGAGGTCACGGTGGCGGATCTCCAGCCACTGAACGGGTTGTCCTTCAGGTCCCGCCGCGTGCGTAGCGCGACCGTTGTACCACTTGCGCATGACGGAATGAATCGACTTAGTGTTGCGCAGATTGCGCGTGAGCCGGTAGCGCGCAGTTGGTAGGGCGGCAATGAATGAACCGTTTGCCTCGTAGAGGGTTTGGTTGTCGTCATGAAAGACGTAGAACTCGTTCTGGTCTACATCCTTAAGACATAGTTTTAGGGTGTCCAGCCAAGTGTCATAGAAGTCCTGTCCTTCGTCAATTACTATGGTATCGAAGCGGAAACTTGGTTGAGTCTCCATCGCTTCAAGCAGCAGTTCGGGCAATGTAGTTTCGTAATCTGCTACTTCCAGAGTTGAAGGCACGGATAGTCCGGCCTGTCGCGCGAGGTTAATACATAATGCATGAAAGCCGCAGGCTGTTAGGTTCTCCTGCCTCTTGGTTAGCGCATTCAGGTGAGCTGCAAGAGGGGTGTTGTAACATACCAGCAAGGTGCGGTGACCGGACAATGCGGAGCGTATCGATTTCTCTACCGCGAGGACCGTCTTTCCAGTACCCGCCCCACCGGAGATCGCCTGCTGCGAATTATCCTCAAGTGAATCCAGAATCCAAGCCTGCTCGGCAGTGAGTGCTTCGATCTTACGATTGTCATCGGCGAGGCTCACGCCAATGTGAGACCGGAGTTCGAAGTGACTAGAGAGCATATCCTCAAGCACTTGGATTCCGTCAAGACCTAGGGCATCATCCGTAGCGCCATTTTCGTTCATTCGGCTTCGGACCCAGTCGCCGAGCCGTTCAATGTCGTCACCGAAAGCAAATAGCTCTAGAGGCGCGTCCGGGCCCAAAGCCCGGTTTGGTCTTGCGCTGTTAGGAAGGACTGCTGCGTGGCGCGCGGTAATGCGGCGGTATCGCAATTGACGTGTCTGCCTCAGGCGGCGCAAGAAATGGTGTTTGCTGCGCTTTGCCTGCTCAATCGGGTTCTTGATTTTGAAAGGAATGTCGTAGCGGTCTCGGGAGATCCAAGTACCGTCGCTTTCTCGGCAGGAGACACGGCCGCCCTTGACTTCCAAGAATAAGAGGCCGAGCTCTACGTGAGCGACAATAAAATCTGCCTCTCCATCAAACTCCTGTGTGCTGTTCCGATCTGCTTCGTGCCAAGACCTAGAATAGTAGCAGTAGAAACTGTCTGGAAGCTGATCTCGGAGGCGTTCGTAGACGTCGACCTCAGCAGAACGTTTAGGATCCTTCAGAACGTCGACGGATAGTTTTCGAGGATATATGCGTGCCATAATCTGTCCTAGGTCAATACAGAGCGGAAGAAACCGATTTCCGGAACTTCGGGGCTGCCGACGAGCAAGGCGCGATCAAGGTGTCGATTAAAATGTTCGCAGGTCGTTTCGGGCGTAAAGGTGCACGAATGGCAGGCGGCAAGACCCGACCCTTCGGACAGGGATAGCATGCCCTGACCGCAAAGTGGGTCGGACGAGCACCATTCCATTTCGGCAATGGAGTTCATCAGAGTGTGCGCGAAGCGCTCTGTTCTGCCTTCGCGTGACAATCCGCCCAACGTACCGTCCGCGTCGGGAGCTGCCGTGTAAAGGAGTAGCCCGCACATGTCCTGCGTCTCCGTCGAGATATAGAGACGCTCGCGAATGGAAGCGGTGGAGTATCCGCAGTCCAGCGAAAGGCGCATGGCGAGTGCATGTGCAAGCGTGTGTATTAAGAGGAATCGCGGTGTGACCTCTGAAGATTTGGGACGATCCCCGAGGCCATCTGCCTCCCGTTTTTTCTGCATTACTTCGCTCGCTCGAGCGATACGCTCTACGACGACCTCTTTTGTCTCCCACTCTTTTAGCGCTGTCTCCTCGAGCGAGAGGAAGATTCCCTCGCCATGGACACGGATTCCTGGAAGCCAAGTCTTTGTTTCCGCTGAGAGCTTCGCCTTCCGCTCTTCGGCTTCCGGGCTCTCTAGTGGCTCTAGCCGTGAGAAGCCGGTCAGGACGCGTACTTCCCGTAGTCGCTCGACGGAGACAAGGTGCGATATGAGGTTACGAAAGCCCGATGGAATCTCTTGCGGGCGGATTGCAAAATGGCGGTGCTCGTCTCGACTGTCAGCTACATCGCTCCTTTCGGTGAAACGGAGGAATTCTTCGGTTCTGATATCTATTGTGTTATCACATAACATTGTGAGACGAGCTCGTAACTTGCGGCTGATTTCCGCCGCCGTCGCTGGGTCAGTCCCTGTGCCAGGCACCACGTACTCACGAACGAATACATCTACCTTATCAAGGTCCTTAATATTTCGTGCCCAGTCCCAAGCGTCGCCTAGTGATTCTTCAAAGCTATCGCCCCAAGGAGGGACATCGAGTGCGGAGGCAATTTCAGGAAAATAAACGTTTGAAGCACCCCGCTGCAACACCACTGGAGCGTGATTACAGGGCTCTGGAGCCACGTCAAGCCAAGGTCTATCACCGTAGCAGCTCGGCATAATTTTTCGAAGAGCGGTAGCGTCGAAAGCTCGGTCGAGGCTCTTTTCATGTCGGCAGTGTGTGCATTGAATTTTCAGGCCACGGAGACCAGCGCCTTCGCCGACAAGTTTCAATGGATGTTTGCGTTCGCAGGATGGGCTGTGTGTAGCCCATGATTGCCATGGAAAGTCGCTAAGGTGGCCGCTCGGACAAGTTACAACAAAACGGACAGGCACAACAAACATTCGGGTGCCGTGCCGCTTCGTCTGACCAGAACAGTCACGACAATATAGTCCGGGTTGCCCGTCCTCTTCTCCCCATTCATGCGACTTTCGCAGTAGATTGCACTTCGGGCAGACGTGCCAGTTCGGGAAACGTACAGCAGGGACACCCAATATACGTTTTCCCTCCCATGTCTGTTCTTCTCCGACTGGCGGTTCACGGAAGCTGCGCACCTTTAGCTGTTCCTCAAGGCGGGCGTGGTGAATCGTTGGTTTCTCTCGTTTTGCAGTGCTGCTGGGACCAAGTTTCTCCCAGCCCTCCAATCCTTTCGCTACGACGGAGATGGGTTCGCCATAATTTCCGCGGAAGTCGATGATTGCGCCTGGGCCATTGGTGGAGAGGACCTGGCTCTTCCTTATTTTCCCGATTTCGGTCATTTCGATTTTTCCCCTTGCGTAGCGCGATCTTGTCTACGTATGCGGCTGCGGGTTCTCTCTCTTCTAGGCTCCCTTTCGCGATCTCGGTCCCGGCGCGGAGCAAAGGTCCTTTCTAAAAAGAAAGTGGTGGCAGCCTCGACGCTGCGCAGGCTGTTTGGTGTGGGACGTTGGCCGGGCGCGAAAGCACGCTCATTCCGCTCGGTATAGGTCTCTGCACTGATCAAAAGGGCTTCTCGGTAGTCGTCCCAATACTTTTCCGGCGTATTGTCTGCCCAATTGTCGACGAAATGACGCAATTCCCTGAAAGCTCCTTCTGCTTCGTCTGGGTCGATTCGTCTGATCCTGTCAACGATGTCATCTACGAGATCAAGCAGGCCATCCTTGCCGCCATGGACCGCGTCGGGGCGATTGAACCCAGGTAGCAAATGTCGTGCCATGGCTACGAGAGGCGCATGAAGGGCACGGTCGCGGGCCCGCTTTGCGAATGGTGTTACGCTGGTCGCTTCAACCTCTCGATAGAGAGCCTGGTGCCAGCTTGTGAAAGACTCATATCTGCTTCGGTCTCGAGCCTTATTGGCGTTGTAAACGGATAGTACGAGGCCTGGCGCGCTTGAGTTACGGCCAACACGGCTGGTTGCCTGTATGTATTCAGCGATGGTCTTTGGTTGACCATTGACAACCATTAAACCGAGACGCGAGACATCCATACCGACCGAGATCATGTTTGACGCAAGAACAATATCTACTACGCCTTCCTCTCCGTAAATTGCTTCGAGTTGCTTGAGGTGCGCGGGGATCTCGCTGGAGGGAATACGGCTGGTGAGTTCAATTTGCGTGTCGGCACGTCGCTCGATGTCGGTTTTCCGACGGCCTTTCAGGACGGTCAGCGTGCGAGCCACGTCATCCCGCATGAGCACTAGTGAACCACCGAGTTCGCGAAGCGAATTGAAGTAGTTAACAACTGTCCAGTATCCGTCACGACAATCGTCCGGGAGGTTCGCTCCGCTCTGCAGCAGGCTTGCTTCGACCGCCTGAAGTGCGAACTTGGCGGAACGGCCAACTGTGCTCACCCCCAGAAAGCGCCGCCCAGGCTGCGTGCGGTCCTCTACTGAAAAGCCCGAGTTTGTTGAAACGAGACCGGGTGGGGGGAATTGAAAGCTGTTTCTGTCAAAGAGTCCTGAGACTTGATTTCTTGCGCGTCGGATGGTGGCGGTGGAGCCAATCACCTTGGCAGGTGCACCTTCTGATTGGCACAGTTCGTCGATGGCAACTTCATAAAGGCCAGCGAGACTTCCCAGAGGGCCCGAGATCAGGTGAAGTTCGTCTTGAATAATAAGTTCAGGCGGAAGATGGTCTGTCCCCGCGCCGAAAAGTTTGCCGGCATCTTCGGAGCGTACGATCTGGGCATACTTGTCAACGGTGCCAATGATCAGGGTTGGGAGCTGGCGATAGATATCGACATCTACTGTCCAGATGGGCAGGTGCGTTCCACTGAGTTTGCAGTTGGTGTTGATGCAGTGAAACTCAATGCGACTTTGCGTTTCGTTAGGTGCGCACCTGAGCAACGAGTGACAACAAGGGCATTTTTGCAGTTGTTTTGGGGATGCCTCTGTTTCCTTGTCAAGGGCCTCTATTGCCTCTGTTATAGTATTTGGAGTAGCTCCAGAGCCGACCCATAATCCGATGGAGATCTCAGCGTCATTGGCAAAATGTGGAGGTAACGCTACTGGTCCAGTATCAATGAGACCTCGCCGGATGAGCTCGCAGGCACAGATCAGAGCCGATGCGCGTTCAAATTGCTGAATGGTCAGTAGCCGGAGCGTATATCGCATGAAAGCTGAGACACCGGCACCGTCTGGTCCGCCGTTTGCTTCCAGACGGCGCAAGAAAATCTTGAAAGCAGTGAGGAGAAGGTAAGCTTCCGTTTTGCCGCCACCTGTTGGAAACCAGAGCAGATCCATCAGATCCCGGTCTTCGTCTTCAGAATCAGCCAGAGATCGCAAGCAAAGTAACGCAAAACCGATTTGGAACGGACGCCAGACTAATGGACGATTCGGGGCCTTCCAACTTTGTTGAAGAGCGATGGCATGGTTGGCCAAACTGAAGGCGTCGAGGGCTACATTTGAAGTATCTAAAAGATCTATACCACGTCGCATTCGAGCCGCGGCCTGTCTGCACTGATCTAAATGTTTTTCTCCCTGCACCCGCAGGAAGTCGTGTAGTGCAGCGCATTCTACCTGCCGCGCGTCGATCCAAGTTTCGTAGGCATCGACGAAACTTGTCAATGCCGGAACGATTTCCACGCGATTGGCACTTGCGAGCCAAGAGGCCCCCAGTGGCCCGGCGGCTCCACCCGCGGCGAAACGGCGGAACACATTATCGCCTTCCGCGCTGATAGGATGAATGAGTGTTTCTGGTAGCCAAGTCGTATGGACGCTTTCGACCTTTCCGTCTTCTCCCATTTGCCAGTCGGCTGAACAGTTGTGACCGACAGCATAGCTATCTACATCCCTATATAGCAGCGCTAAGGCCTTATCGTCTTCGTCATCATTACTTTGACCAGTAATCAAGTGTTCGGGCTTCGGAACAAAGTCACCGTCCAAGCACTCCACAAGGATGGATGTTTGAAACAGGCCAGCCTCTTCGCTCTCTTCACGGGATGCGCCCCGATTAAGCACTGTACTGTTGCTCACTGCGAGAGTTATGAGTAGCACTTCGTCCCACCATGTCGCTCGCATGTGCAGGGTGGCGTTGGAGAGCCCGTTGGTCGCTAGGTCGAGTGTGGTGCCCCTTGTCTCCTTCACGGGTAGACTGATTTCAGCTATTCGAGGGATGCGCTGCCAAAGCGGGGCCAGTGCGGATTCTAAGGTGGTGTCTTTGCCATCTTCCGGCTGGGCAGCTACATACCGACCAGCTCTAATCCGAATAATTAGGGTACTTTCCTGCGCTTTTGATCGAGGGCGTACGGCAAATGACAGGCCGGCAGAAGAAGGGCGGAAGGTAGAATCAGCGCGGATACTATCCATGCCAGTATCTGATTCTTGAGTGTCACTTGGCTCTCCAGATTCGTCATCCTCAGCCGCATCGCGGGCAGTCCTGATTGGGAAAAGGATCCCCGTCAAGTAGCGGTCAGATGGACGATCATCGATAATTTCATTGGGGTCGCTTGGGCCGATGATATCTTCGGTAAGTCGTTCTATGATGCTGTCTCTTGCATCTTGCGTAGTGTTAGCAGCCATCCTGTTTCGCGCTCCTGTAAAGTCTTGCAAGTCCGCCAAGCATGGGCTGTAAGGAGATCTGACGTTTTCCACCTTCCGACTTGCGCGTCACCGAGGTCGTGGCTCCAACAATACGGAAGTTTGTCAAAACGCTAGGCAGCTCATCGATTGAAGAGATGCCAGGCAGGAGTGTTAATGCTTCAGTGAAGGTAGCGGAAATTTCACCGAGAGGCTGGCCCTCAGGAGTGTTGTCGCCTCGGTCTGTGTAAATGTTCCAAGTCCGGCCACTACGGACTGCAATGGCTGCGGCATTTCGGGTTGCAGCTTGCCAGAGTTCTTGTGAGCGGCCTCGCTCCAAGGGACGTTGCAGTACTGCATCGGGTGTTGGAACATCGCCATCAAGGCCTATCTCAACTTCTTGGAACGTTTGCGTCGCTCGCCAGCGCCGTTCACCTTGTAAAGGGCGGAGATAGTTCGGGAAAATGGCGCGGGCAGTCCTGAGTTCATTTGTAGCACGTGTAGCTCCGACGAAAAGTATACGTGCTTCCTCCAGAGGATCAGAATTTTCCCGCAGACTGGGTCGTTGGAGTATAATGACTTTCGCTGCTTCCCGTCCTTTCCAAGCGTGGATCGTGGATAACAAAGGACCGGAAGCACCTTCGTGATCCAACAGAAGCTCCAAAGGGGCACCTGCATGCAGTTCCGCGGCTACTTCGCCAACATGAATTTGGTCACTTTTCTCGGGAGAAAGTTGCAGGAGCCGTTTCCAGGTTTGCTCAACGATGTCTTCTGGGACATTCTCAACGATGCGGGCTATGTTGAGTGCAATGTCCTCTCGATTGACCCGCTCCATTGTGGGCAAATCACCGATCGCAGCCGCTATCCATGGGTCAATGCGTTTAGGTCTACCGGACAAACGTATACGACAAGGCTTGCCTTCTTCACGAAAACGCGCAGCCAAAGTATGCACCTCTGCTCTGGTTCGCATCAGCATCACATGATCTGTAAGATCAGGACGGGCCACGACATCAGCGATGCCGGTTTCGACGGCAGCTTTCTCGATTCGCTGTTTTGTTGAAGCCCAGAGCTGATTCCCAGCCTCCGTGTTTGCCTGCTCTATCAGTTCACGGCGTGCATCTTGGAAAAGATTGCGGAGATGACGTGATTGAGTGCGATGGTTTTCGAGGAGGTTGACCGGAATAAAGTCGTTATCATGAGAGAGGAGCTCCATTAGCGTCTCTGTGGGCGCCTCACTAATTCCGTGATTGTAAATCGCTTGGGCGCTGTCGCCAAAAACGGTCGCACCGCAGTCGTCGTGGATTTGAGAGATCAGCTCGTTGCAGAAGTCGCACCGATCGCCTACGAGGTCTTGGGCCTCGTCAATGATGATATGGTCAAGATCGTACACAAAATCGCGGATGATCGGATTTTTGCGAAGAAGTTTTATCGCGCGGCGTATGCTAGCCTCGTGACCGAAGTTGGTCGCCTCATCAGAAGCCTTTTTGATAAGGCGGGCGGCGAAACTGTCAAAGGTAGCAATTCGGATGCGCATAGCATTGCTGGGATCTGGTAGAGCGTTCGCAATGCGGTCTCGCAACTCCGCTACAGCCACGCGAGTGAAACTTAGAATGAGTATGCGTTCCGGTTGGGTACTCTCCTGTTCCAAGAGGTGAGCGACGCGGCGGCAAGCCGTGAAGGTTTTACCTGAGCCGGGCCCTGCTTCAATGAGCTGGCGCGCATCCATTGGAGCTGAAGAGATCTCTAACTGTGCTGGTGTGAGGATTCTCGCACTCGAACTGGGTGTTTGTACTTCCGGCAAATCGGCCCAAGCGTGGATTAGCCCACGGTTAGCTTCGTCCAGTAAAATCTTGTTCTCCAAAGCGTCAAGATTCCCAAAGATACCGGCAATGCGTTCGAGCGAAGGGCCAACACCCTGAATAGGTGCGTAGAAGTTGTGTTTGATGTGATTAACAGCTTCTGGGGTTGGAGACCCGAGATACTGCGTCAGGGTAACTGCGTTTGATCTAATTTCCGGACTGGTGCGGTCAGTTATCCGTACCAGTCTCGTGTGTCCTGCTTCTGGCTCGGCCTCCGTTGCCCAGTCCCCGAGAAGTGCGTATCCGAACTTGGGAAGTTCCACGGAAAACCAGGCGACCGCGACGAGGACGGTCTCGCCGAAACATCGGCTGCGCCCAATGTCACCCACGGCTACTAGGGCATCGATAATCGCCCGAATTAGTGGTTGCACATTACCGGCAGAGGTATGAATTGTAGATAGGGTGTCATCGCACCAGCTGATCAACGCCGGCTCAGAAATAGCTCGCCGTTGCTCCACAACGAGCCGCACTAGATCAGCGATTCCGCGAGGTCGCCACTGCTGCTGGTTCCTCAGACCTGCAAAAATTGCCGGGGTGCGAGGAGAAGTGTAACCTTTTTCAGGAGTTGAGCCCATATCTCCTACTAGATTGTCCATTGAAATTCTTTGCAGTTTTTGGGGGGTAAAAGCTTTTGTGCATTGAAATTAGGATCGTTGAAAGTTGAAATGTAGTCGTGTCTTAATTGTGCCGATAACGGCAAAAATATTCAAGTAGTAGATGGATTTATCGCGATGCTTGTTGAAATAGGAAGACAGTTGGCCGAGTATTTTGGACCTCTTTCCAAAAGCCGCGGTTTGAGGAACGTCTACCTGATCGAGCATCCGCTGAGAGATAATGATCTAGAGGCGCTGTGGCAGACAATTTTTCAACAGCTCCGTTTCCATCCGCTTACGGAAAGCTACTGGGATGATCACGCGCTGGCACTTTGCATTCTCGCCACCGAAGTCGGTTATCGCTATCGGGGTACAGGGACCGATTTTTGGCCAGTGCTCTCCCGCGAGTTGGATATCACGACAACCATTGCGGAGCGCGCGCGCTTAGTCGAGCTTTTTCGCAAAATCGCTCTTCGCTACCGTATCAGAATACCCGGACCGACGCCTTGGGAGGAGCATTTCCCTCTAATCGCTTGGCCGATCGGAAATGCTGTCGCGCCTGTGGAAATTCATAGGCCCATTGCGGAAGGGCTACGGCGAACTGTCCGAGAAGGATTGCGTCCTACATCTGACAGCGAATTCCTTGCCAGACTAATACAGATTGCCGAAGGATCGTCTTCCATAAGGTTTTCCAGTTGGTTGCAGGACAGCGTTTTGGCAGTCGAGGTGTTTTCGCGTCTGCTTGGGCAACCCGTCGAAGAGCCTTGGCTTTCCGATCACGTGATTGACCGAATTGCTACCGACTTGGCGCTAGATAGGAGGGCTAACAGATCGATTTCGGAAGCAAGGGCCATACTTTCTCGTAAGAAAGGCGGACGACGCAAGATTGAGGTCGATCCTTGTAAGCTTGTTTTTGATCCGAATGGACGAAACGGTGAGCGGCTCTTCCTCCAAGGGCCGGTCCTACCAATATCGACACGTCAGGAGATTCTTTTAACTCTAGATGTTCCGGGGGACTCGATTCATATACGAGGTGCGGAAACAGTGGTTTCCATCTCGGACCTGTTGTCAGGCGGTCTAGTGCCGCTACCCTATCTCACTGAGCTTGAACCGCCGATTATCGGTAGTGAAAAAGTGATCGAAGTCGCATCTCAGGCGACTGTTGGAATACTCGCCTGTCTCGAACCATCGCGCTTCCGTGTTTTCAAAAAACGAAAAAATGAGGAGAAATTCTACTCTATACCTAAACATTCCAAGGTGGATCATTGCTCGACCTATTTGCTTGCGCCTGACACCATGGCATTTGGCGATTCAGAGTCGTGGGCCTTGCTTCGTCCTGATGTGGCCGAACACCTTAAGGTTCTACGTCAATTCCTTGGGGACGAGGGCCACATCGAAGAAGAAACTGTTCTATTCGGCCTCCCGGCTAAAGAGGGTTCAATGACCTTCATGTCTGGGTTTCCGCTATTCGGAGCTATAGAGGACTTTCCAGAATCATTCACGGCAGAGGAAGGACACGAAGGTGTAATCTTCTCTCATGTGATCACAGATTCAGATGCGAAACTAGGCTTTGTGGAACTACCAGAAGGCGTGTGGGCTACTCCGAAGGGACGGAGCTTAACAGTTGTGGATACGTCGCAAGATGCTGCAGCATCCATTGATCTGGATCCGGTGCGGCCAAGCCTTGAGGATTTTTTGAACGGGAATATTGCCGTGACGGTCTCCGCGCCGTTGCCACTAGAGAAGGTTGAACTGGAACTTCGACTTGAGGTTTCAAGTTATTCGCCGGTTATAGTGACCGAGGTGCTTGAGCGTTTACCTGCCAGACTAACCGGTTTCTCACCGTTGTTCCGAAATGCGCGAGAGCAACTTCTCGAGATTGGTACAGACATCGGAGGAAAAACGGTTGAGTTCATCCTGAATGCGCATAACTTGGTGCAAAAGGTGTCCAACCTCCGTCCAAGGGTGATCAGTTTTGAGCTGGGTGAAGACCAACGGTTTCGACCATCAGAAACAGCGGGTAGTGAGGTTGGATTAAGTTATCCGATGATAGTGGCTGATTCCGAGGCTCCTCTACTTGTCGATCCGAAGGGGGATACGTGTAAAGATGGAGCGCGATTGCTATTGCCGGATTGTGACCGCCCTGGCGCGATTTCTTCAGGAATTATCGTTGGCAGTAACGGATCAGTTCACTTAAATGAATTTGGTAAGGCGACACCCCTTCCATGGGTTCGTGAGGCCGATGCATACGAGGGGCGTTGCGGATTAAGAGAAGTCGCGCGTTCGTTGATTGGATGGCGGCTAGCTCGGACGAACAATGTGATCGGCGAACTGCATCGCCGCAGAGCGTTGGCTCGTCTGGAAGTCACGTCTGTGGGTCAGCTCTGTGGTGAGGCTTGGGCTCAGCTTGAGCAGCAAATAGATGTTACACTAGTGGATCCGCTGCAAACTTTTTTAAGGCTAGCCGGGCGGCGTGGCCTGACGAAGGGCGAGATTTTTCCCAACTTCCCTGACAGGTGCGATCAGGAACTTCTTGATGACATTCTAATACGACGGTTTAGCAGTGAATTACGTGAACCCGAGCAAGAATTGTCCTTCTGGTCCAAAGAGCGGGGAGAGGACTTAGATATGGTAGTTATAGATGCCTATGACGAGCTCCTTTCTCGTTTAGAGGAGATAGGGCGACCCTCCTTTGAGGAAGTTGATCTTTCATTTCCGCATACTCGCTGGAGAGACACACTGCGTGACGCTGTGTCAGCACCGAAGCTGACAATGTTCCATAGACTGATCCTACCCGAGGCACGCTGGCAGCGGCTCGCAGAGACAGACCATTCCCCACTGACACCTGACGGGATGATCGACTTGCTGGATTCTGTACACGTTGATGTTGGCCGCCAACCGGGTCGCAGACGTATCAGTCGAGAAGAATTAAGGGCTCTGTTGCTTTTCTGGCTCGCGCCAGCAAAGCTTATCGAACTGGGAGACTGGGTGACGCCGCTAATGTGCAGCCTTTCTGATGCATTCACTTCTCGCGCAGTCCGCTATGTGGTCTTGAGACAACGTGTAGCAGGAAAAGACCTCCCCGATGTTGTGGGGGTAGAATGATGGACAAGTACTTTGCCTTTGCGAATGCCGTTCAGGCTATGCGTCGACGGGCCGAAGCCCTTTCGAATGCGCTGGGCGGAGCACTAGGAGTAGCAGCGGAACCACTTCCCCATCAGCTCGCGAGTGTGCGCAGGATCCTCTCTGAAACAAAAATACGCCATCTCATTGCCGACGAGGTGGGGCTAGGTAAAACTGTACAAGCACTTATGATCCTGAATGCTCTGAGGTGGCAGAAGCCTGAACATCGTGCGGTTATTATTGCTCCTGAAAGGCTACTGGAACAATGGAATGGTGAGTGCTGGACACGTGCACACGTGATGACCTCAATTGATCCATTAGCGGGTGATAGATGTCCTGTGACACTTCTACGTCCTGCAGATCTGACCCTGCGTCGAGAAGATGGTGGAAGGAAGGCAAACCTCGATCCAGATGGCTACGATATGCTCATTGTCGATGAGCCGCAAACGATGTCAATGGAAGTCGCGGAACATATTGCAAGTAGATCGGAAATGTTTCGGCAGGTGCTTATTCTCTCCGCAACGCCACGCTTAGGTGAGCCGCGATGGCGAGATCTCATTATGCGAATGTTAGAACCGGAAGTGGCAAAAGAGGCAGTACGAAATGAAGTCCCGATCATCGAAGCTTTGCTACAGAGAGAGCGCGAGATGGCTGCGCTTGCGCAAATTGAAGGTCCGAAGTTTCCCTTATTCCAGGTCGCGGCCGCTAACCGTCGGATCATCCGCAACGGGCGAGCGGACTGGGCACACTACCTTCCTAGGCGACAATGCCACGAGATGGTAGTGCCGGCCAACCGCACGGAACGGCTACGGTTTGAAGTTGCATCTACTTTCCCAGTCATGGACGATAATGAGGGAACGGACCGTTCGACTTGGACTAAGGTAAAGCTACTCCAGAGAAGCGCCCGTTCCTCTCGGCAGCTTCTGCGCGAACTTGCGCAGATAGGAGGAGTAGCTGCTGAACTGGCGAATGACGCTTTGACCAATTCTATGGACGATCCCGGAGACAGCCGTCTGGAGGCGCTTTTAGATCTGTTGTCGAAGGAATGGGCAAATGACGAGGCCCAAGCCTTTGTGATTGTGTGTGGTGATACTCCGACAATGAACTTACTTGAGGTGGTGCTTCCACGGTATTTTCCTGAGTTGAAGAATCGCATCTCACATCTTGCCCGAATGTCGACTACGGAGGCTGCTAGCGAGATAACATTCCGACGTACGCGGGAGGACCTTGCGCCGCTGCTCTCTGGTGAAAATCGCGTTCTTTTGGTGGGCGAATGGGTGCAGGCTGGTCTCAACCTCCATCATTTCGCTAGGAATATTGTTTTTTATTCTGTCCCTTGGAATGTTGTTGCGATTGATCAGCTCATCGGACGGGTCGATCGCTTGCGTCCCGAGACTATTCAGGGGCATAGGAACAAGCCACAGAACATTAGGATCTGGCGATTTGTGATAGAAGGTTCGCAGGAGCAAGCTGTCGTACAGGTGTTGTCGGGAACGGGGGTTTTCGAGTGCCCATTGCCGCCGATATCAGAAGCAGAGATGGAAGAGCTTTATAACGTTCAAGCTGATGCAGCGCGTGGTTTCCTGCCCGGTAATCAGTATTGCGTAAATAAATTCGATCAAGGCGCTGTTCTGCCTTCTTCTCTAACGGAACTTGACCCGTGGGCACCAGAGCTGGCGAAGTCGTATTGGGATAGTTGGGTAGCTGGGACCATACCCGGTCCTACTATGTCAAAGCCCCGTAAGAGCTTTACTACCCCAACGGAAGCGTCGGAAGAAGCCATGGGACATTGGCTCGATCTGATGGGGCGGTCGCATGATTTTCAGATTGGCAGGAGACAAGAAAAGACGGAAAGAGGTGCCCATTTTAGCACTCTCTGGTATGCGGAAGGTGGCGATAGGCGTGCAAAGCCGCTTTTCCCATTGCCTGACATGGCGACTGGGCGTTTCCGGGACGATCATAAACCGTTTTTTCACAAACGTAGCTATTTGTCTGCTCCAGCCATACGTACGGTAGCAACAGACGAGGGCGAGGCTTCGGAGCGTCCCTTGCACTTTCTGGATCACGGAAATCGTCTACATGATGCCCTCGTCAATGGTTATCTGAATCGTGGGAGAGAAATCTTCGGAGGAGGTTCGGTGCCTCAGGTGGTAGTTCGGGCGCCGGAGGGACACCCAGCTATTGCAAATGACGGCACGGTCTTGGTTTCTGTCGGCCTGATCGATCCGCTTCCTGACACACATTTGCCTGAAATCTGGTCTGAGGCTGCCAAGGAAATACGCGCGTGCGCCACCTCCCATGCTCAGAGAACCGTCTTGGAAAGAGAGCAAGACAGACTTCGAGACAACTATTTGGCGTTTCAGAGATGGATGCGTCTTAATTTGCGTGCACGTCTTTTTATTCAAGGTAAACGCTTCGAGGAGGGCAGCTGGAAACCGCTTGAACAGGAACAGCTTGAATCCATATTGATACCGCTTGCTTATGTGAGTGAAGAAACTTCTCGGTTAGGAAAAAAGAAAATCTGGGCATGCGGGAAAGAGAAAAAAATGTTCCGCCTTCCCATTGAATTAATTACTAGAGAGCGAATAAACCAAATTTCTAGCATTCAGAAAAGCGCTCAGCAATATCTCTCCGAACACCTAGCTAACCTAGAGGATCGAGCAAACGAGCAATTGAGGAAATTCCAATTCGAACTTGATCGTATCATTTCGTTGCGCCAAGCGATTTTGGAGGACAAGCGAGCTGAGGAAGTCTCCGAGGGGAGCCAGGCTATGCATTCAGGTATGGTTGCCGTCGCTCAGCGCGAGGTGGAGATGGCCAAAATTGTCCGTAATGAGATGCTTACCTTCATGCATGAGATCTTGTTCGGAAGGGGCAAAGGTGTGTCGTGTCCCACGATATCCATCGTAATGAGTATGGTTCAAGAAGATTAGAGCATGAATTATCTGGTTCAAAACGGGACTCTTCCGGAGCCTTCTCACAATTCCCGCACCGTATCAGCAACACTACTAGTTCTCTAGACTATGCGAGAAAACAAGTTAAGATGGTTGCATGCCCGCGCAACCAAAATTATTCAAAAAGGCCCTGAGCGTTCTGCTCAGGGTCTTTTTTGTGTGCGTCAACACCACGTCAACAAAACGCCTTTACCGCGTTCAAAAGTTTAGAATAGCCGAGTGCAGTTCTTTTTCTTCATAATGGGATAAGCTACGTTTCAAGATATGAATATGTGCTAAAAGCCGTCTGGGTTATTGGGGGGCACCGGTGGTGCGCAAATATGGGTGTAGCGCTGAGCTGCGATGAGGGTTTTTGTGTTGCTGTGCCCAAAGGGGACTGACCCGTTGAGCCATTCCGTTGAGCGTCCCAGTTGGTTTGTTTCGGCGGTTTCGTTATTAGAGTGCAGGTGTTCCAGATAGTTACGTATGAACGGCTGGCGGAGTAATCTAGATATGACGCAGCTCCTGCACATTCGATTGCGCCATTTTGCTGGCTACAAACGTCTTTTCATACGATAGCTCCAAGCAGTGCAACAACGGCCCCGCTGAAGAGCGATGTATTTTCAACCCATGACCTGCCTCCAATGAAATCTTATGTTCGGCCAGTGTAAGCTCGCTCTTTTGTAAAAGCTGCACACGTATCCATTCAACAACCCCATCAAGTTTACACCTGCTCGGATTACCTTACTTTTTGAAGAGTAGCTGCCGGTTTCACGCTTCAACTTGACTATAACACTGAAAACATTGATGGAAAAATGAAAATGGGACGCACTGGATTGATGCCTATTCCCTTCCTCAATAAACTCAACGACTGCTCACACAATTCAAGTTTATATGCCTTACCCGTATGAGCCAAAAAAGAATCAAAATAGGCAACACCGGGATTGCCACGTTATCTGATGCAAGTTGAAAAGCCTTATTCAGGCAAGTCTTAGACTACCATTGCGACTGTGTAATCAGCCCAAAGTTTGAGATCATCATTTCTAGCGTGGCGATAGGAGGGAGCGGACAGATTATAACGGCGAGGACGGAAGATGGTATTGATTTGATCATGTGCTAAAAGGAAGCGTTACGCTTGCCGGAGCGACTTAAACCTCCCCATGATCTTCTCCCGTTTTCGTGTGGGGCGATGAGAGTTTTCAATGCTGTTATTCAGCCCTTCATGTGCACGGTGATCCGCGTCAGGGGCCAGAGACTTAACAGGTTTGATGTAGCTGCGTAATTTATCCGTTATCACCACCCGTGGTTCGCCAAATTGCTTGACCAGTCTCTTGAAAAAACGCTTGGCTGCCTTGGCATTCCGGTAGGTTTGCACCAAAATGTCGAGGACATCTCCATCCCCGTCAATGGCCCGCCATAGCCGGTATTTCGTACCGCTGATTGAAATGACAATTTCATCCAGATGCCATTTTCGATTAGGTTTTGGCCGGTCCCCGCGGATACAGTCGGCAAAATGGCGTCCGAAGCGGTTAACCCACAACCGCACCGTTTCACGGCTAATGATAACGCCACGTACCGCTAAAAGGTCTTCAACATCGGCTGTACTCATGGCAAAACGGTAGTATGCCCACACAGCATAAGCGATGATTTCACGAGGAAAACGGAAACCCTTCAAACGGGAATAATGGCTGGGAATTTTCATCGCAACTACGTACTTGAAAATCTAAACCCAAACAACTTGATGAAATGAACACGCCCCTCCGGCCTCGCAGTGAGGCATACTGATGTGCGTTAATTAAGCGATCAAGAGGAACGTTCATGACTAAGATTGTAACGGTTGGGTTGGAGCTTGCGAAATCCATCTTTCAGGTACACTGCGCGGATGAAGCGGGAACCCCTTTGCTTCGCAAGCGGTTGCGACGTGGTCAAGTCATAGAGTTTTTTGCGGGTATCGAGCCCTGCCTCGTTGGCATGGAGGCTTGCAGCAGCGCGCATTACTGGGCTCGTGAATTGCAAGCATTGGGCCATGAGGTGAAGCTGGTTCCACCGCAATATGTCAAACCGTTTGTAAAGAGCCAGAAGAACGATGCGGCTGATGCGGAAGCAATCGCCGAAGCGGTTCAGCGCCCGACTATGCGTTTTGCAGCAATAAAAAGCGCGGAACAGCAATCTCTTCTAGTCCTGCATCGCACTCGCGAACTTCTGGTACGCCAGAAGACAATGTTGATCAATGCAATCCGCGGCCATTGCGGCGAGTTCGGCCTCGTGGTAGGCGCTGGCGCAGCAAAGGTTAGCGAACTTATCATAGTCATCAAAGACTCGGAAGACACTCGTCTGCCAGCCCTAGCACGTAAAGCCCTGAATTTTTTGGCAGAGCAGTTGAAAGAAAAGCAAACACAGATCAAGGCGCTGGAAAGAAAGCTTAACGAGTGGCACACCGACAATGAAGACAGCAAACGGCTGGAGACGATTCCCGGAGTTGGCGTCATCACTGCGACCGCGTTGGTTGCAACAATCGGCGATGTTACCCAGTTCCGCAGTGCCCGCCAGCTTGCCGCATGGCTCGGCTTGGTGCCTAAACAGTACTCGAGCGGCGGTAAGGAAAAATTAGGAAGAATATCGAAACGCGGTGACGGCTATCTGCGCAAGCTTCTGGTTCACGGGGCAAGGGCAAGTTTGGGCTGGTCCCGGCGAAAACAGGACGGTTTGTCCCAGTGGCAAAAGGCATTGCTTGAACGGCGCCCGACCAACGTAGTCCTGGTTGCCATGGCCAATAAAATGGCGCGCACCGTCTGGGCCCTGCTCAGCAAGTCGCAAACATATCGGTACAACTCAGTGGAAGTATAAAGCGTCGTACTAAAACCAATTGCGAGGGTGATCGTGATGTGATGGCAAAACAGGGTAACCGGGACCAACTAACCCCGTGGCATTGTCGGAGCTTCGAGCTCGCCAACTTGATTGGGTGTTGGTCTACGAATTCCATCAGGGCCAGCGGAATAGACCGCGCAAACAGGCCGGATAGATGACTGAAAACCTACATTGCTAAAACTCATAAAACGCTTGCAATCCGGGGCGTGTTCATAGATGGCAATGCCCCCTGCGGTGTTGTTGGACACAAGACAGAAACCAACAATGAGAATGTGATTGCCTATGTCAGTCTAAAGTCCGGCAGTTCCTGCAGCGAAGATGACTTGAAGGAATTTTTGAAAGATAAGCTGGTCTCCTACAAACGTCCCGCTCGCATTATCATTGTTGAGAGTATGCCGATGGCTTCCAACAGCAAAATCCTGAAGCACAGGCTAAATGATATGTTTTACAGGGATTGAGCGAAAGCCATTACGTCAGTGACGTCTTTCATTGAAATACTGCACTGATGTAATCCCAGCCAGCAATAAGAGGAACCTACAGGTTCCAAATAATGGAGCTTGGTATAAGTTGTCGTTTCATGGAATCCCGTCAAACGGAACACGCACTCAAGGCAGAGTGATTTAAGCGTTTTGGAGTGCGTAGTGCTTCTTCTTGTTCCCGGATTTGTCTTTCTTTTTCAAATCATGAGCGGATTCAATGGTTGTTGGAATCTCTTTAGCGGATGGCCCGTCAGGGTGGGGAGAGGGAACCTGTGCCAAACGGCTATCCAGCAAGCCTCCTTGTTCGCTGACCAGTGGATAGGCGATGGAAGTGAACAGGGCATTGATGTTCTTTAAGTCGCGGATGGTTTCCAGATGGATGGAGCTGGTGTTGAGGCTTGGTGTTTTGCCCTGCGACAGGCGAAGAAGGTGGTTGCGACGGCTTTCCACTTCCATCTGGCGCAGTTCGTCTTTGCGGGTGATGAGCTGGCGGGCGGCTTCCAGATCACGGCTCACAAGTACATTTAAGGAGAGTTGAAGGTTCTCCAGTGTCATCCGGTGGATTGTGGAGATTTCCCGCCAGCCTTCGCTGGAGAAATCTGTATCGATTTTGTGCTTCTTTTCCGCCAGCTTGAGCAAGTTGCGTTGGATGATGCTGCCCGCATGTTCCAGCCGGACACAATAGTTCATCAAATCGGAGTATTGCTGGAACTCTTCTTCACTCATAGTCTCGGATGCGGCATTGGTCAGGTATTCCTTGATGAGCTTATGTAACTCGTCAACTTCGTCATCGATACCCATGAGCTGCCTGATCTGGCTTTTATCGCCGTTTTCAAAGGCGGTTAAAACGCCGCGCAGCATTGTGTCGACTTTTTCACTCATATGCAGCAGCTCGCGCATTGCAGTTGGAAATGCCTGGCTAGGATTTTCCTGCAGAGTTGGATCAAGCAGGCTATGGCGCTTTTCTGCGTCTAGCGGTGTATCTTCTTCAGGCTTGGAGAGCAGGCGCTGGCATAGGGCTGCCATGGGGCCGCACAAGGGCAGGCCAATGAGGGAAAGGGCCAGATTGAGCGTGCTGTGAAAGTTTGCCAAGGCCCGTGCAGGTTCTGCTCCCCATAAGGAGGGAGGAATTATCTTCTGGTTTAGGAGTACCAGCATGACGACAACACCGGCCACCTTGAACAGTAAATTTCCAAGAGCCATCCGGCGCACGTCCTGTGTTTCCTTCATTGTGAGGACAAGGGGAATAATTGCTGACCCGATGTTGGCTCCCAACACAAACAGAACAGCGTGATGAAGGGGGATAACGCCGGAACTGGCCAAGGTTATGGTGATGAGGATGACCGCAACGCTGGAATGCAGGACCCAAGTGAGGGCTGCAACGCTCAATATGGCAACAACAGGGTCTCCCGAAAGCAGGTTCAGTAATACGGGAAGCGCTTCACTTTGACGAAGGGGGGCGGAGGCCGCACTGATGAGGGAAAGTGCCAGAAGCATCTGGCCCACACCCAGAATAATCCGGCCAGCCTGTTTATGGGAGCGGGATGTGCCGCGCCAGAACAGCCCGCCGCCAATAATAAGGCAGGTGGGCAGAAGCCAGCTGATATCCATGGAAATGATTTGCACCACGAGGGTGGACCCAAGGTCTGCCCCAAGCATAATGGCTAGACTACCTGCAAGTGTGATGAGCCCGCGGCTGACAAAGCCGCCCGTTAGAATGGCCGTTGCCGTGGAACTTTGCAGTGTGGTGGAGACAACGAGGCCGGTGCCGAACCCTGCAAAGCGATTGGACGTGGAGGCATTGAGCAAGCCTGCAAGGCGGTTGCCGAAAGCGCGTTCAACACCTGTTCTGATCATGCGAGTTGCCCAGAATAAGAGGGCAATGCCTGCACACATATGGAGAATAACTTCGAATGCATTCATTGTAATGGCTCCAATACATTCTAGTAGGGAGGCCATTTATCAGGCAGGGCAGTGCGCTAAAACAATCAGAGTTCTCGGTGCATCTCCATTGAAGTTGCCAGGATAACCCTGTTTTGTGTTTTCTTAGAACATAACTCTCCGAGTTATTTGGGTGATTTATGATCTAATTCGTTGTTTTTAAGCGCATCTTCAATCAAAAATATGAGTATATTTTATGAAGATGCTAAATGAACAAAGGAAGCTGCTTACAATTTCAAGTATTTGTAATTTGCTTTCAAGTTCAATATGCACGTTACGACCTTGAATAAAGGGCCTGCTATATCTTACTATGGCTACCACTTAGCTGGCTAAATGGTCAATTGTAGGAACACTTAAAAAAACTTTATGGATAATTTTCGTTGGTGTTCCGGTGAAGGGGAGCGCGGGGTGACTTAGAGCCTTGAAAAGGTGCGGTGTAAACCAACACACCTTTTCAAATTATTGGCTTTATGCCCCTACGGCTTTTCGCCAAGGGCAAGACGGCGGTTGATGTCTTCGATCACCTCCGGCAGATCCACAATGCTGTCGATCACATAATGGGCACCAGCCTTGCGAAGAATGTTGCGGGTGGCTTCAACGCGCAGGTCGATCTCTTCCTGTGGAAGCGCTGCGGCTTCTTCATAACTGTTGATGTTCATGTAGTTGGAATAGCGGGCAACGCCCACGGCCCAGCAACCAGCGTTCAAAGCTTCATCAATGCCGGTTGTGGTGTCATCCACCTTGACCACGGATTGAATGGAGGTGATGTCCAGCATGTCCAGATTTTTATAAAGCATGTGTGGCTTTGGACGGGACCCGTTGGTCACTTCATCGCCCGCAACAGTGGAATCTGGATGGAAGCCAGCAGCCAGAACGTCCTTAAGCAGCACATCCACCATGGATTTGGTGAAGCCGGTGGTGACGCCGATTTTAACGCCGCTCTCCTGAATTTTCTTGGCAACTTCTGGAACGCCGGGCAGCAGGCCAGTGTATTTTGGCAGCACTTCCAGCTGCACGGGAACGGCTTCCTCAAACAGGATCTGAACGTCCTGATCCGTTGGGTACACGCCCTTTACAGCTTTCCAGCGCTCGCGAATGCTTGGGTCTTCCAGAAGGGTCTGGATGTGCTTATCCTTGCGAAGACCCATAGGACCTCGAGCTTCAAGCATGGAGATTTCAACGCCGTGCTTTTTGAAGATTTCGACAAAAACAACAGTTGGCGCAATAACATAGGCGTCGGCAGTTGTGCCGCTCCAGTCCAGAATTGCGGCCTTGATTTTTCCTTGATACGAACGCTTGTAGACAAAATCTGCAAGGGCACTCATGCTTTACTCCCAATGGATTTTCGGTGAACGGAGGATCCGCTAAGTCTCTGAAACTTTTATGACAAACCGCAAGATATAAGGCAAATCGTTATTTCTGATTGTTTTGATAGATATTAGTTATATGATGTGCGTATGAGTGAAGCTTGAGCCAGTGTCTAGAGTGCAGAGCAGAACTGCTTATGATCTGGATCCCGCGTCAAACGCGGGATGACGTGGGAGTGCTTTGTGAAGTGGGTTCTATTAACTTTTCGTTAATGTATATAGAGCGGCAAGAGAGGCAGTGCTTGAGCCTTTACGAATACTGGAATGAAATGAAAATAAATAACATTAAATGGCTATTTTTTTTATTAGCGGAGGCTGTCTGCAGTGTTGAATGGGGCTTGGGTAAACCCTTGCCATATCCAGTTTGGCTGACTAAGGGTGCTATACTTTTTAGTAGTTTCGTTGGCACATGTTCTTGGTGGAGGCTCTTTGGTTACACGGGGCTAAAAGGTTGGCTGAAAGCTACTATCGGTGTTTTTGGAATAACAACGACTATTTTTTTAATAAGGGGCCAAGTTCTGATTTGGTATGCAATTGCAACTAATGTACCTCCCGAAACCCCTCGTACTTATATATTCTTGATTTATACGAACTTATACCAACGGCACTTATAATTGACCTGTATGCGCCCAATTTCGTCTACCGATTGATGTGATTGTGTGGGGTTGTTGAATAAGCTTATTCCAAGCGGAACAGGCGGCATCGACAATTTCCTGGTAGTCTTGAAAGGTTCGGTTAGAGAGCCAGTTTTGCCGTAAGTACTGCCAAACATTTTCAACCGGGTTGAGCTCCGGAGAACGGGGTGGGAGCAGCAAGATGGTTATATTATCAGGCAACTTCAGTTTTGCCGTTGTATGCCAACCCGCTTGATCCATCAGGACCACTGCGTGCGCCCCTTTGGCGACGGTTCGGCTGATTTCTTTAAGGTGAAGCTGCATGGAATTGGTATTGGCTTTGGGCAAAACAAGTGCTGCCCCTTTGCCGTGGGCGGGGCAGATGGCCCCGAATACATAAGTTGATTGATAGCGCCCGTCGCTGGGAGCCCGTGGTCTCGTTCCTTTTTTTGCCCACCTTCTGGTGAGCCCATTTTTTTGACCAATGCGGGCTTCGTCCTGCCACCAGATTTCCATGGATGTTTGTGAGGGCAAGCGCGCTTTTATTTCTTTAAGCCGGGCATGGAAGTTTTTTTATATGTCTCCATAACTTGCTCGTCCTGTGCCGGGTGCTGTGACCGAACGCTGACCCGAGAAAATCCCAGAACTCTGAGGAGGCTTGAAATAGCCCTTTCGCTATAGCTGACCCCAAACTTCTGCTCGATCACACCTTGCAGATCCCGCCGACGCCAGCGAATTACGCCGTGTTGTTGTAAATCAGGCCCAGCCTCAACCAGATCTGCAAATTCAGCCATTTGCTCTTTATTTAACCACCGGACACGGCCCGGGCTCTTACGATTGTACAGGCCGTGCGGCCCTTCTGCGTTAAACCGATGCACCCAGTCTCGCAGTGTTTGGCGGTCCATGCCGCCCATGCGTGCCGCCTCCAAGCGCGACAACCCATCATAAACAGCAGCAAGAGCAAGAAGGCGGCGGCTCTGCCTGACATCCTTACTTTGACAAGCAAGAGTTCGTAACGAAGAAGCATCATAGTCTCGGCGCAATGGGATCGCTGACATTGGGAATCTCCTTTCCCAATGTTGAATCACAATTCAAGTGATTTGGGAATCCTCATCCCGAGTCAAAAACAGGTGCCGTTGGTATTAGACTCAATCATGCTTTTAGCAAGCAGCGCGCTTATTCTAGCGGGACTTTCAATTCCATATATATACCCGTTGCCTGTCTTTGCCTGTTTTATTATTGCGCAAGTCCTAGCCATCAAACTTCGAGAGCGAGAAGTGTCATAAAACACCACAGTGCACAGGTGTCATTCCGGACAAGCGAAGCTTGAGCCGGAATCTAGGGGCGTGCAGTTTGGAGGCGCGGCTTGTTGTCTGGATCCCGCGTCAAGCGCGGGATGACGCGCGCGCGTATTGAGGAGGAGGCTAAAGCCCCTCCTTCACGCACTGCTCCAGAACATCCATAGCCCACGCCATTTGCTCATAGGTTGTGATGAGCGGGGGGGTGAGGGTGATGGTGTTGCCCATGGTGATTTTGAAGCTGAGGCCGCGGTCTAAGGCGGCGTAGTAGATTTTTTCAGCCAGATCGTTTGCGGGGGCTTTGCTGGCGCGGTCTTCGACCATTTCCATGCCGAGCAGCATGCCGCGGCCGCGGACGTCGCCGATGCTGGGGTATTTGGTTTTCATCTCTTTCATGCGCTCCAAGGCGAAGGCGCCCACTTTGGCGGCGTTCTCAACGAGGCCTTCGTCTTCGATGATCTGGATTGTGGTGAGGGCGGCGCGGGTGGTGACCGGATTTTTCTCGTGGGTGTAGTGGCCAAAGGCGTAGTGACCGGCCACATCCAGCTCCGGTGCGCACAGGGTTGCGGCGATGGGCAGGATGCCGCCGCCCAGAGCTTTGCCCATGACGAGGATATCGGGCACGGTTTCATCATGATCACAGGCGAACATTCTGCCGGTTTTACCAAGTCCGGTGGGGATTTCATCAAAGATCAAAAGGGTGCCGTGGGCGTGGCAGGCTTTTTTCACCTCTTGCCAGAACCCTTCGGGCGGCAGGTAAGGGACAGCGCGGGCGGGCTCGGCTATCACAGCGGCCACATCGCCTTCCTTTTCCAAGACGTATTTGACCATGTTGGCGCAGGTCATGCCGCAGCGCTTCAAGTCCGGTGTGCCGTCCTCCTTGCAGGCGTGGCCATAGGGGCAGCGGTAGCAGCCGAACGGGGCCACATGTTCAGAGCCCGGCAGAAGAGGGCCGATGGGCCCACCTCGAAACATCTGCTCGCCGCCAACACTAGATGCGCCAAAGCCTGCACCGTGGAAGGAATCCCAAAAAGAAACCGTTTTAAAACGGCCGGTTGCCGCGCGGGCAACTTTTAGGGCCACCTCGTTGGCATCTGACCCACCGGTGGTGAACAGCACTTTACTTAAGTTACCCGGTGAAATTTCGCCAAGCTTCTCCGCCAGTTCAATGGCCGGATCACAGGTGTAGCGGCGCGGGGCGAAGGGGAGGGTGTCCATCTGGTCGGCAATGGCTTTTTTCAGGCGCGGGTGACCATAGCCGATGTGGTGCACGTTGTTGCCATGAAAGTCCATGAACTTGCGGCCACTGCCGTCTTTGATGTAGACGCCTTCCGCCTCGGTGATGACCGAAAGGCAGGGTGTTGAGACGGACTGGTGCAAGAAAGCTTCGCTGTCGCGCTTCAAGGTTTTCGCGTCTTTCTCGGAAATATTATCTTTGGCCCACTCTTTACGGCGGGGGGAGAAGTTGACTTCGCCTTCGGTCTGGCTTGGAACTGTCATGGCTAACCTATTCCTAGTAAAAAATTAAGCTGGAGAGCGGCCGTGCCGCCATGCGGAGGTGCGTTTGTGCAGCACATGCATGAGGGCGGAGTGCGCGAGCTTGACGCCGGCGGAGGTGGCCACAATCATCATGGCCATCGCGGCGGCGGGGGCTTGGTCTCCCACATCGTCCATGTTCAAAATGGAAATGGAGGCCAGCTTGGTATCGGGTGAATAGAGGAAGACAACTGCGGAAACAGTGGTCATGGCATTCACAAAGAGGTAGATGGCAACCTCGGAGATTGCGGGCAGGCAAATGGGCAGATGCACCCGCCACATGGTTTTATAAAGCGGCACTTTGAGAGACGCAGAAACCAGTTCGAACTCGCGGTCAATCTGCTTGAGAGCCGTGGAGAAGGTGAGGTGGCTGACCGTGTAGAAGTGGGTCACGGTGGAGACCACCAGAATGGTCAGGGTGCCATACATCATAGAGAGCGGGTTCTCCGGATTGGAGAAGAAGAATACATAGCCCAGACCCAGCACCATGCCTGGCACCGCCATGGGCAGCATGGCCAGCATTTGCACACTGGCACGAAGGCGCTGATAGCCCACACTCTTCTCAACGAAGAAAGCCCCAAGGAAGATAACAAGGGTGCCGATGACAGAGGTGAGCCCTGCCATTTTTAAAGAGTTATAGAACGCCGCCCAGCCGTTGGGATCAATGGCGTTGAAGTTGTAGTGGTTCAGCGTCAAGCTCATGTTGTAGGGCCAGTAGGCGATGAGCGAGGCAAGCAAAGCTGTGCCTAAAATGCTGAGAAGAAACAGGCTGATGGCGCAGCAATAAAGGAAGAAAAGGGTGTCTCTTCTTTTATTCTTGGCAGGCTGATAGGGAACCGCTTTGGCTGAAAGCTGCGCGGTTTGTTTCTTGCGCACATAGCGGTCTACCGAGAAGGAAACCACAGCTGGCAGCAACAGGAGAAGACCGACAACAGCGCCCATGGAAAAGTTCTGCTGTCCCACCACTTGCTTATAGATATCCGTTGCCAGAACATTCATCTGACCGCCGATCACCTTGGGCACCCCGAAATCGGTGATGGTGAGGGTGAAGACCACAAAGGCGGCGCTGATAAGACCATAACGGGCACCGGGAAGGGTGACGGAGAAAAAGGTTTTGACCGGCCCTGCGCCAAGGGCACGTGCTGCGTCATAAAGACGGGCGTCGGCGGTGGAGAGGGCGGTGACCATGATCATCAGGACATGGGGGAAGGTGTAAAACACCAATCCCAGTGTAACACCGATCGCCCCGTAAACCGAATGCCCCATAAGCCATTCATTGATCATGCCCTGATTGCCGAACAGATAAATCAGCGAGATCGCGGGCAGAAGGGAAGGGGCCAGAATGGGAATGGAGGACAGAACGCGAAACACCTTCTTGCCCGGCATTTGCGTGCGGGTGAGTGCATAGGCAAAACCAAAGGCAAGACTGGATGAGATGACTGTCACCAGAACGGCGATGAACACACTGTTGTAGACTGCGGTTTTGATGGAGCCCGACTGGAAATACTCTGCAAAGTTCGCAAGGCCAGCAAAGTTGCCCTCGCTGGTTTGGAAGGCCTTGGCAAGCAGCGTGTAAAGAGGCGCAAACAAGAATGCGAGCAAAAACACGGAGATGCCTACCAAGGCGATGAGCATGAGCAGGTTGTCGCCATTTAGGCGTTTTGCTTTGCTGGCAAAGGTTCCATGCGCGCTAGAGGCCGCGCTGGCTGGCTGGGTAGCTATGGACATGCATCACACTCCCTGATTTAGAGAGGTGTGGGCCTCGGAAAACAGGTGCAGGCACCTTATTGGCAGGGCGATCAGGGTTTCGTCTCCCACCTTCAAAGCATGGTCACGCATGAGGTTCATGGAAACGTCACAGATAAGCGGTTTGCTGCCGAAACCTTCCGCCGTCATAGAAATGCGGCAGAAGGAGCCAAGAAACTCGATATCTTTCACGCTCACTCGCACACTGTTTGGAGTGTCCGCCTTTACACCGCGCATCTGAACATCTTCGGGGCGGATGCACACGGTGACTTGTGAACCGGCGAGGAATGACTTGTCATTACTATTTGTGCGCAGGCGCTGGGTGCCAATGCGCACATGGCCTGAAAGACCTGGCACATCGCTTTCAACGGAGCCACTCCAGAAATTCATTTCGCCGATGAAATCCGCCACATAAGCCGATTGCGGGTTGCTGTAAATTTCTTCGGGTGTGCCAACTTGCTCGATGTGGCCGTGGTTCATCACCACAATGCGATCGGCCATGGCAAGGGCTTCTTCCTGATCGTGGGTGACCATGATTGTGGTTATGCCAAGGGTACGTTGCAGCTCGCGCAGCTCGTGGCGCAGGTGCACCCGCACTTTTGCATCCAGTGCGCTGAGCGGTTCATCCAGAAGTAACATGCCCGGCGATGTGGCAAGGGCTCTAGCAAGGGCAACCCGCTGCTGCTGTCCGCCTGAAAGAGCGGCGGGGTATTTCTTGCCGCTATCGGGCAGGCCCACTTGGGTCAGCAGCTCCTGAACCCGTGCCTCCACGGCGCTCTTTCCCAGTTGCCGTTTTGAAAGGCCATAGGCGATGTTCTTTTCCACGCTCAGGTTTGGAAACAGGGCGTAGGACTGGAACACAATGCCAAAATCCCGTTTCACCGGTGGCAGGGCGGAGATGTCCTTTCCCTTTTGGAAAATCTGGCCGCTGGTTTGATAGTCAAGGCCGGCAATGGCGCGCAGTAATGTGGTTTTTCCGCAGCCCGAGGGGCCAAGGAAGCAAACAAATTCACCTTCATTGATGGAGAGGCTGATGTTTTCAAGGGCAGTAAAATTTCCGAAATTTTTATTGAGGCCATGAACCTCCAGAAAGCGTTCATTCGTTTTTAAACTACTGTTATCGACGGATTTTGTCATAGGAAGGGGCTCTCTGGAAAGCTTAGTGGTATGCTATGGGGAAGCCCTGCTCAAAGTTCCGAGCAGGGCGATCTTAAATAAAAAATTATTTAGGAGCAGCTTTACTGCCGTAGCGGCTGTCCCATTCTTTCAAGATGCGCGCGCGGTTGTCCGCAGCCCACTGGAAGTCGTTCTTGATCATCTTTTCTTCCAGTCCAACAGGCATGTTGGCAACAGGCTTGGCAACACCCTTCATGGCCACAACTGCGTAAGCTTGGTTGTACATTTCGTTGGCAGCTTTTGTGACGGACCAGTCTGCAAAGACTTTCGCAGCCTCAATGTTTTTCGCGCCTTTAATCAGGCCGAAGCTTTCAAGATCCCAACCAACGCCCTCGGTTGGAGCGATCACTTCCACAGGTGCGCCTTGAGTTTTCAGCTGAGCGCCTTTGTAAGCAAAGGAAATACCGATGGGGAATTCGCCTTTACCCGCCATTTTGCAAGGGGCCGAGCCGGAGTGGGTGTAGATGCCAACGTTTTCATGCAAGGAATCCATGAAGTCCCAAGCCTTCTCTTCGCCCCAGATTTGCATCCAGCTGGACACATCAAGGAAACCGGTGCCGGAAGAGGCAGGGTGCGGCATGACCACAGCGCCTTTGTAGACAGGCTTGGTCAGGTCTTCCCAAGACTTGGGCATAGGCAGATTGTGCTTTTTGGCTTCAACTGTGTTGTAACAGATGGAAGCAATCCATGCGCGCTGGCCAACCCAACTGGGCTTTTCCTTTGCGTCATAAAAACCTTTTTGCAAAGCATCCAAGCCTTTAGGTGCATAACCTTCCAGCATTCCCTTGCTTTCCATCATCAAAAGGGAGGTTGCCGCAACACCCCAAACGATGTCAGCCTGTGTATTTTCGCCTTCAGCCAGAAGTTTTGCGGTTATAATTCCAGTGGAATCACGAACCCACTGAATGTCGATGTCAGGGTTATCTTTTTCAAAGGCATTTGCGAATATAGAAAGCTCTTCCGGCTCTACGGCAGTATAAACCGTGAGCTTTGTTTTTGCTTCAACTAAAGCCGTGGTTGCTCCAAGAGCCAACGCCCCTACAACCGCAGAGCTGATTAAAGACTTTACACGCGCGAACTTCATTCCAGATACCCCCTTTAGGATACATTTTGTTAAGTGCAGCAGTGTTTTCTAGTTTTGTTTGCAACAGGAATCATTCTTGTCAGCATACTGCCCTGTAAATCTTCCTAGTTGTAAATAATTTCTAGAATTGCACAAATATCGAACAGATAAAGATGAAAATTCAAGCTCTTTGTATAAAAGCAATACAAAGAGTGTCTGCCATATACTTGAAGCCTGTGACAGTTTTATAAAGCTATAAAATGCAAAGACTTAGTTGATCTTTAGGGAAATTGCGTCTATAAGTCAATTTTTGATTGTAAATAGTATCTATAGGCGTTGCTTATGTTTTCTTCTCAATTTCGGGCATTTCATGCGGTTGCAACCTATGGAGGGTTCTCCAAGGCTGCTGAAAAACTGGGCCTGACCCAGCCCGCTATTTCCGATCAGGTTCGCAAGCTGGAGGAGCGCTATGGAGTGCTGCTGTTTAACCGGCACAAACGCTCTGTTTTTCCCACCGAGTTGGGAGAACAGTTGTTTGAGCTGACCAAACGACAGTTTGAGATTGAACAGCAAGCAGTCGAATTGCTTTCCGACACGAAGGAGCTGCGCAGGGGACACTTGAAAATTTGCGCCGATGCGCCGCTGCATGTGATGCAGATCATCGCCGCTTTCCGGCAAAATTATGAGGGGATCAACGTGACCCTCCAGATCGGCAATTCGGATGTGGTGCTCAAGCGTCTTTATGATTACACGGCGGATGTGGGCGTTCTGGCGCATTTTTCCGATGACCCGCGGCTGTTGTCCATTCCGCTGCGCAATGATCCGCTGGTGGCTTTTGTATCCAAAGATCACCGCTGGGCCCACCTTGGGGAAATTGATCTGGCAAGCTTGAGTGACGAGCCTTTGGTGCTGCGTGAAGTTGGCTCCAGAACCCGCGGGCTGGTGGATGACGAGTTTTCCCGCAAGGGCCTGCCCATGAACATCGCCATGGAAGTGGAGGGGCGGGAGAGCGCTCGTGAAGCTGTTGCCGCTGGCATTGGTGTGGGCATTGTTTCCCAGCCGGAGTTTGGCCATGATGACCGCTTGGTGAGCCTGAGCCTGACCGACTGCGAGAACCGCATGTATGAAGCACTGGTCTGCTTGAAAGAGCGGGCGCATCTTGGGGTGATCAGCGCTTTCAAGGATATTGTTGAAGCGCACGTTAAAGGCCTTTAAAGCCTGAGAGGGGCTCTATGCGGGTGGGGCAAGCTCCCGGCCGGTTGTACACGAAGAGCGCGCCCATATCTCCTTAACCCTCCCGCCAGATAATAGTAGAGCTGCCGCAATCAAGCGCTACACTTGCACTGCAAAGTTCTAGGAAAATACACGGGGTTGGTGAGTTCATGATAGAAGTTCTGAGCGACAGTATGGACCGCAATGTGGCCGTGAGGCTGAGCGGCAAGATCACCAGTGAAGACTATGCGGCCACCTTCATTCCTGCCATGGAAAAGGCTCTGCTGGAGCATGAGCGTCTGCGCATTCTGGTAATCACGGCGGAAGACTTTGACGGCTATTCTCTGGAAGCGATTTTAGATGATGCCCGCTTCGGTCTGGCCCACTGGAGGGGTTTTGAGCGCATTGCAATTGTGAGCGATGTGGGCTGGCTGCGGGCCAGTATGAAGATATTTTCCGTTCTGGCACCTTGCCCCATGAGGATGTTTAGAAACGGGGAGGAGGATGAAGCGGGGCTGTGGCTGCGCGAGGCATTTGGAACCGTGCACATTAACCCGCGTGACGATGGTCTCTTGATCACCAAATTTATCGGTAAACTGGAGCCGGATGCCTATGACAACATCAACGAAGACATGGCTCTGTTTATCAACAAGCATGGGCGTATTAAAGTACTGATTGATCTACGGGATTTTGACGGATGGGAGAGTTTGAGCGCTTTTGAAAGCCATTTTGAACTGGTGAAATCCTACCACCATGCCCCCAAACAAGTGGCCGTGGTGGGCAATGCTCGCTGGCAAAACCTTGCCGAACGGGTTTTCTCAAAGTTCGTGGACGCGGATGTTCAATATTTCCCTGCGCTGGATATTGAAAAGGCAGAGCGTTGGATTGGGGTTTGAGGGGCGTTCTGTATGCGCCCTAGTATTCTAGGTCCAGCTATGAGAGAAGTTTGAAAAACACGTCTAAACCGAGCTGTGTTTTGCAAGGCAATGCGCCTGACAAAACTTGATATTTTTTCTAAGCTTCTGTTCAATCCGATTAATTTTTATTTCGAGGGAATTGGGGTAGGTTAACTAGCTAGGCCTTCATACAAAAATACTTTTGAGGAGATATAAGTGCTAAAAGCAATTTGGATGTCTGATCCGCACTTTATGCAAGAAGGTGATGTGATGGGGCATGATCCTCGCGTTCGGCTACAAGCTGCTGTGGACCATATTAATCGCCATCACGTTGATGCGAGCTACTGTATTATTTCAGGTGACATGGTCAATCGGGGAACTCACGCAGATTACGGCGCACTGCGAAAGCTATTGAATAAACTCGAAGTTCCATTCCTGCCAATGGTTGGCAACCATGATGAGCGTGAACTGTTTCGGACAATGCTGCCCTTGCCAAAGTCTTGCATGGCTGATTTTGTTCAATATTCCATCTCGACTTCAGACGGATTAATCGTTTGTTTGGATACACAAAAAAACCTATCAGATGCAGGGGAGTTCTGCGAAGAGCGCCTTGCCTGGCTACAAGATACACTGCAAAAAGCTGCTGATATACCGGTCTACATATTCATGCACCATCCCCCTATGTCTCTTGGGCTGCCGATGCAGGATACGGCAAACATGGAAAATGGTGATGACTTCCTTGAATTGCTTTCTAAGTATGATTCTGTGAAATATTTGTTCATAGGACATGTTCATCGGCCAATTTCCGGTACTGTGAGAGGTATCCCTTTTTCGACCATGCGTTCTATTCTTTATCAAGCTCCTGCTCCAAAACCCGACTGGAACTGGGAGAGCTTCAAACCAAGTGAAGAAGCACCCAATTTGGGCGTGCTTACAATTGAGAGTGCGGCCGTAAACCTCCAGTTCGAACAGTTCTGCAATTTTGAAGTTGGGGTAACTAGCACGTAGTGTAAAGGGGCTCTTAATAACCCCTAAGCATGGCCGTGGTGGGCAGTGCCCGTAGGCAAAACCTTGCCCAACGGGTTTTCTCATGGTTCGTGGATGCGGATGTTCAATATTTCCCTGCGCTGGATATTGAAAAGGCCGAACGCTGGATCGGGGTTTAGCTCGGCTTCTTGCTAAGAAAAAGGCACCTTGAAACAGGTGCCTTCGGGTATAATCCAGATTGTTTTGGGAGTGTTTTTTTAACGTTCCTCTGGCGGAGAGCGGTCGGTGACGCCCATGGCATCACAGGTCTCGCGAATGGCTCGCAAGACGCCGTGCATTGTGTCGGCGTGGAGCTGGCCGATGCAGCCGATGCGGAAGCTGGCGATATTGGTGAGTTTGCCTGGATAAATTATGAAACCGCGTTTTTTGATCTCATTGTAAAATGTCTGGAAATCGAAGTTCTCGTGTTTGGGACAGAAGAACGTGGTGATGATTGGTGAGATCCACTCGTCTTCCAGCAGGGTTTCAAAACCCATTTTCCGCATGCCTTCAATCAAGATGTCCCGATTGCCTGCATAGCGAGCCAAGCGGCCTTCCACGCCGCCTTCTGCTTCGTGCTGTTTCAAGGCTTCCAGAAATGCCACAACCGTGTGGGTTGGCGGGGTGAAGCGCCATTGGCCGGTTTTGTTCATCACCGCCCACTGGTCGTGTACATCAAGGCTGAGGGAGTGGCTGTTGCCTTTGGCCGCCTCCAGCTCGCTCTTTTTCGCCAAAATGAAACCGAAACCGGGCACGCCCTCGATACATTTGTTGGCGGATGACACCATACAGACGAAGGGAATATCTTTGACGGATAGGGGCACAGCGCCAAAGGCGCTCATGGAATCGACAATAAGCTTGCGGCCATGCTTTTGCACCGCATCGGATATGCCCTGAAGCGGGTTGAGAATGCCGGAGCTGGTTTCGCAGTGAACGGCAATCACGTGGGTGATCTCCTTGTCCTGTGCAAGGATCGCATCCACTTCTTCTGGCATAGGCGGCAGGTAGTCGCCCTTGTCCAGTGCCACATAATCACGGTCGATATACTGCAAGGTCTTGCTGGCGCGCTGTCCGTAGGCTCCGTTCATGAGCACCAGAGCTTTGCCATCCTTGGGGATGAAGCTGGCAAGGGCGGCTTCAACGGAAAATGTGCCGCTGCCCTGCATGGGCACACAGTCATACTCGTTCCCGCCATCGCACATCTCAACAAGGCGCGTGCGAATCTCGGCTGTCACGGCCTTAAAATCCCCATCCCATGAGCCCCAGTCGCGCAGCATGGCCTGCTTGGTGCGCAAGGATGTTGTCAATGGGCCGGGGGTCAGCAGGTAAGGGTCACCGCTCTTAGATGAAACAGGGGTAACAGGATCAGCGATGCTCGCCGTCTTAGTCATGACTTATGCCTTTTGGAAAACGCTTTTGTTTCTAGCTTTGGGCATTTAAGGGTGCGCAAAAAGATAAGTCAAATCGCTAATTTAGATTTAATCTATCAGTATTAGCTATAGTATTGTGACTGTGATGGAACATTGCACTTAGGCGGTAGTTTTAGTTAGATAATTAAATTATCTTTTTAAGTTCAATGGAGTTAGGCTGGGTAGCGATGGACGAAAAGGCAAAAGTTCTCACGGGCGTTCCCATTGAAGAGATGCATGAAGCCATGCAGCGTGCTTTTTCTGACTACGTTGTGCCCATGCACATGAGCCCCGCGCAATTTCAAGGGTTTTTGGAGTGGCGTGGTTACTGCCCACAAACCTCCGCAGGCCTTTGGGTGGAGGATAAACTTGCCTGTTTCTGGCTGAACTCCAAGCCCCTGCCAGAGCTGAAGGGGCGCTGCTATACGTTGAGTACGGGAACAGTTCCCGAACAACGGAAAAAGGGCCTGCTTTCCAAAGTGTGTCATGAGGCCATTGAACTGGCGAAAGCGCAGGGTGGGAAGGGGCTGCAACTTGAAGTGATTGAGAGCAATAAAGCCGCCCGCACCGCCTACGACAGGCTGGGATTTGAACGGGCGCGCCGCTTGAGCTGCTTTGAAATTCCGGCGCCCCATGTTTCCGCGCCAAAGCTTGCGGGCTGTGCATTTCGCAGCATACCCATGGACGCCCTGCCGGATGAGCTTGGCTATTTTACTTTCCAGCCAACAGTGCAAAACAGCCGCGGTGCGTTGCAGCGCTTAGGGGAAGGGGTGCATGTGATCGGCTGTTTTAACGGCGCTCGCCTTTGCGGCTGGCTTGCCGTGATCGAGGCCAGCGGCACCATCGCCCAGCTTGCGGTTCATGAAGAGTACCGCCGCCAAAACATAGCCTCCACCCTGTTGCACAAAGCGGCAGCACATACCGGCGATACAATCTTCCGCTTTCTCAACATGGACAGCCGCGATGAAGGCTTTAAACAGTTTGTAATGGCGCTGGGCGGACGCGAATATTTGGCGCAGGAGGACATGGTGCTGGGGTTTTGAGTCCCTAAGCACCCAATGATACATGCACTAAAATAAATAGTTACAGGCTAATGGTATGCCTAATTCTTACATAACAATAAGCCAGCCAATGAGAGTGGCAACCAAAAACAATGGATAGGAGAATAGGAAACGGCCCCTTTCACTAACCTCTTCACCGGCTGGAAAAACGCCATGAAATATTTTGGCTCTCTTGCTCTCATAGTTGGGGTCTCCTCTCAAGTAGAGAATGAGGTCCCTAATAAAACGGTAGTAGATTAAGGCCATAACCCATGTACTTCCCGGTATAAAAAATAGCGCTGTAATGAGAGAAACTTCGTCGTTTGAACTACACTGGAACATTTGTTTTCCTAGCAATAGGCACAGGTCAGAATCACATAGGAAAGTGACCATAGGTAGTTAGTTTATACGTGCCGATGCCCAGCCTCGCGATAGCACCAATTACTAATTCCCTTAGGAATTGAGATGCCAATCTTTGCCGAGTTAGAGAGTTTTTACATCGGGCTATTGGCGAAGTCGAACTTGCGCCCAAGAAGGCCTAAAGCCTTGTGGCCCTAAAGAAGTGCACTCCCTGCAAAATACAGGAATGCGGCGGAGCCGAAGAACATTGAGGTGCGCTGGAACCGGTGAAGGTAGGTGTTTTCCCGCCACTTGGGGGAGGGCGTTTCTTGTAGGGCCTTTCCTTGGGGCCAGTCCACTCTGATGACCTGCGGAATTTCCCTATCTTTTTGAAGCATGTTCAAGGTGATGGTTTCATTGGCATGTAGCCTGTCTATGACCAGTTGAAACCGGCTATCCTCATTGACCTTGCTTCGGTAATTCACGGCGGGGTGAATATCGAAATTCTGGGGTTTGCTATTAAGCAGCACACGTACATTTTGGAGTGTTTTTCTTCCTGTATTTTGCAGGTAGATATGTGAAGTCTTGTAGGTGTTTATTGTATCTTCGAGTTTCAAACCTCTTTTCCCATGGGAACCAGTGAAGGTTTGGGGGTATAGGTTATAGCCTGCAGCATAGCCCCAAGTCAGCTTGCCTGTGGGTTTTGTAATATGTGCCGTGAACTGAAAGAGAGCTGTGGCAGATGCTGTAATGAGCGCTGCGCGTGAGTTCGGATCTGCAACGATGCCTAGTATTTTACCTAGTTCTTCAAGCATAACTTTTCCAAAACTAATACTATTATAAGTGATAGTTAAAATACTCTTTTAATTTATTGGGGTGACCTTATGCCGTCAATGGTAAATGTTTTTGTGTTATTTATCACTGACTTGCACTTCTTCATGTTTCATAGAATTAATAGGAATGGGAGTAAACGGGTTGTTTTGGTGAATCTGCACCCGCCACTCACATGATTATGAGTGTGGAATTGATAGTTTCACCCTGATAACAAGTGAGTAGGGGGATACTCCTGACAATTGCTTTTTGGATCCTACTAAATGACAGAAAAAGCACTCTTTCACGGCCATATTTGCGAACAGACATCGCAGCTTGTTGAGTTTTTTGATGCTCATAAAGCTCCCTTGATCACCGATATTTCGCTTGGTCACTATCATCCTTTGGGAATTATTGAGGAACTTGGCTGGCAGCATTCTGAAATCGGGAAGTTTGTGCGCGATAAAATCAGGTATTCGATTGGGACTGAGGACTTTGTTCTCAGCCAGTTGGCCGGTGATTTTGCCGTTCTGACGGCGCTGGAGGCAGCGCAAAGGCTGAGAGATGTTCTTTGTGGTGAGACGCGAGAACTGATTGTGATTGCCCCAAGGTTTGGCCTTCCTTGGGGGGAGTTCAATGCGCTGTTATTCTATTTTCTGGGAAGTGATCGGGAAATAGCCGATCGGATCAAGTTTGTCAGTTGCGAGGCTGCGAGCCATGGCACTGCGTATTTTGACATGAAGTGGACTGGGCCCGCCCTAAGGGGAGCTAGTGGCCTTGAGCGGTGCGGACACGAGATGTCAGCGATATATGAACCGGGCCTCGCGCCTTGTAATGCGTCTCCTGAATGTTTGATCACTGTCTTGGAAAGCGTTGCTCTGGTTAACCCGTTTTTGCGCCGTGATCCGCAAACCAGCACCTATCCAGCGCCGGATTTCAATAAGGAGCCCGCCAAAAAGAATGTTGTCTTTCACCTGCTTTATGGGTCCTGTGTGATCCCACAGGACATTCTCATTAAAGCCGCCGAGCTTCATGCGTTCAATGGCGGGGGGAAGGACTGGGTTGTTATGCTGTGTCAGGCTGGCATCAAAACCCTTTCACTTGATAGCACCAGCTTTGCGCTTTCGGCAATACGATTGCAGCGGATCTTGAATCAACAACGGGAATTCTCGCCAACTCTCCCCTTACTGGAGGATCTGGAAGGGCTGCCGGAGGAAACGCGCATCTTTTACGGATACTCAACAGGGGCCTATTTGGCGATTAAAAAGGAAACGGCACTGGCGGCGAAGTATCTGGAAAACACAGAGTATTACCGTCAGCACCTAACGCCTGTACAATATGGTTACTACCTCAACTCCAAGGCCTTTAACCGGTGGCAGGAGAGTGGCTTTCTTGCTGCCATGGAACTGGAGGAGGAAATTGTCAGGCTTATCAAGGCCGGAGAAATTCAGTCGGACCTACTGGATTTTGTGGCCCATTTAAATATTGCGCGCCTCTACATGTCTGAGGGGAAATTCGAGCAGGCCCTTGCAGCTATTAGCGTGAGTAACGACCGGTATTTGTCCCGGTTTCACCAAATAGGTGTTCTCTGGTTTCAGGTAAGGCTGCTACGAAAGCTGGGGCGTGACAGGCAAGCCAATGAGCTGCTTAGCCGGTGCGCCGAGATTTTTTCCTGCCTGCCGGTTCCCCAGATGGCGTTTCCTATCCGTTTGGCCTCCACTATTGTTAAGGGGACGAGTTTTGAAGGTCGGTTGGAGCTGGTGGAGCGGCTTTCCGAGTTGTTTGCTGGTGATACGGCTTAAGGGGGGAGGCAGGACCCTCTAATTTTCGGGTTGTAACGAGACTGGGCTTGAAAGAGCGCTGCGAAGTGTTGAACACTGGGGAAGCTGATCGGGGGAGGGGTTAAGCATGTCAGTCTCGCGCTTGAAAGATATTCCTGGAATTGGTGTGGACAGGATGGGAAACGCCGCAGATGCGCTGAATAACTCGGAGATTTTGCGGCTGGAGAATCTTGATACGGATTTTTCGCCGCCGCCTGAGGCAATTGAGGCAACCATAGCTGCGGTTACCAGTGATTCTGCAAATAGCTATCTGCCGTTCTTGGGGGATAAAACGCTTCGGCAGGCGGTTAGCGCAAGAATGAAGGCCTTAACAGGTGTGTCCTATGACTGGCAGAGCCAGACTTTGATTTCTGCTGGCGGTTTGTCCGGTGTGCTGAATGTGCTTCTGGCGACACTGGAGCCGGGCGACGAAGTGATTGTAACCGATCCGGTTTATGGTGGGCTGCTCAATCGTATCCGGTTGGCGGGCGGGGTGCCCAGATTTGCACCTCTCACCGTTGTGGATGGGGAATGGCGGCTGGACCTTGAGCGCTTTCAGGATGCGATTTCGCCTAGAACCAAAGCTATTTTAACGCTCAGCCCCTCCATGCCCACTGGCTTTGTTATGAATACTTTGGAATGGCAAGCGGTGGAGCAGGCCTGCGCGGAAACCGGCGCATGGATTATTCATGATGCGGCAATGGAACGGATTGTGTTTGATGATCTGCCACTCATCCATCCCGCCAGTATGGAAGGCTTGCGGGAGCGAACTATCTCCATCGGCAGTGTGTCCAAGGAGTACCGCATGATAGGATGGCGGGTGGGCTGGATTACAGGCCCTACTGAGATTATCCATGATGTTGGTCTGGCTTGCCTTTCCAATGTGGTGTGTCAGGTGGGCATTGCCATGCCAGCAGCAACGGCTGCGCTCAACTCCAAAAATGACGGCGTTCAGGCGGCAATCCGCGAGTGGCAAAGGCGGCGGAATTTTCTTTTGGAAGAGCTTCATGACCTTCCTGTGGTACGCCCGCAAGGTGGGTGGTCTTTGCTCATTGATACCAAGGCCCTTGGAATTGCCCCCAAAGAGGCCTCGCGTCTGCTGTTACAGCGCGGACAAGTGGCAGCCACCGCCATGACAGGCTGGGGCACAGAGGAGATTGCAGGGCGATATTTGCGTTTTGTTTATTCCAATGAGTCCGTAGAGCGCCTGAAAGACATTCGGGAGCGCATTCGAGTGAGTTGGTCCTTGTGATTTACTTGTTTTTGAGAAGCGCACTTAAGTGCTGTAAAGTAGGTAAGCTCACTTCAATGTAGCTTTAAGCATCGCTAAAGTATGCAAGGCTTACTTGGTTTTCTGCATCCCCTCCAAATCCACCGGATCACAATGCTCCCTGAGCGAGCGACCCCATTCAGAGAGGTTTTTAGCACTCTCAGGGTCTGCTACGCCGTTTTCGGCTCCCCAGATGATCATTTCAACCAGCACCGGAGCAAGGCGGGTGCCTTTTTCCGTCAGGGAGTAGAGGAAGACCTTTTTGTTATCATCCGCCACCCGTTTTTGAAGAATGCCAGCACCCTCCAGCTTTTGCAGACGGTTGCCGAGGATATTGGTGGAAATGCCTTCGGCGGAAGTGAGGAACTCTCCGTAGGTTTGTTTTCCATTAAAAATCAGATCACGGATGATCAACAGGCTCCACGTATCTCCAAACAGTTCCAGTCCAAAATTGATCGGGCACGACGACCTAGTAGATTTCATGGGTTTTCCTCAATTCAATTTACTTGCAATTTACAAGTGAAATGGAATCTGTCAAGTTACAGGCTCATCAATTCAGCAATGAAACAGATCGTTAGCCACAAGATCAAATCAGGAGAGAAATCCATGAAACTTTATGGTGTCGTCGGTTCGCCCAATACCAGAAAAGTCTGTGCTGTCATCAATCATTTGGGTCTGTCCGTTGATGTGAACTGGGTGGATTTTCTTGCAGGGGATTTGAAAAAGCGCTCGTTTGCGGCCTTGAACCCTAATGAAATGGTGCCCGTACTGGAAGATGGCGACTTTGTGCTGTGGGAGTCCAATGCCATTAACACATACCTCTGCGAAAAGGCAGGGGACACCAAGCTTTACCCGACAGCACTGCGGGAACGCGCTTTGGTGAACCAGTGGCTCAGCTGGGAGGTGGCGCACTATAATAACCACCTTGGCGTGGCAGCTTTTGAGGCGGCGGCGAAACCCCGGTTGAATCTGGGGGAGACGGACCGGCACTTGGTGGAGGTTTCCCTGCGTAAGCTTGCCCGCTTCGCGCAGGTGTTGGAGACACATCTACAGGGGCGGGAGTTTATGGTTGGCAATGACTGGACGTTGGCCGACTACGCCGTTGGGCACGTTGAAATGTTCATGGAAGCAGTGCCGTTTGACTGGTCCGCCTATCCCAACATTGTGTCCTTCTATAAGCGCTTTAGAGCAAACAGCAATTGGGAGAAAACGGCTCCGGCCTCGCTTGAAGGTCTGGGCCGCGCACCGGAGACAGCGACAGCAAGTTAAAAAAGCAATTGCATTTCAGCAATTTCCTGATACTTGAGAATTCCGGCTCCAATATTTTTGAGGAAGTACAATGCCGGAATTCTCTGTTCTTTTAATGTTTGCAGCAGCGAGCCTTGCGCTGACCCTGACACCGGGGCCGGACATGCTGCTGATCGCCTCGCGCAGTGTGGCGCAAGGGCGGACCGCAGGTTTTCTGACCTATTTTGGCATTGCCGCCGGGTGCTATGTTCACGCGGTTCTGGCCGGACTTGGGCTGGCGCAGGTGTTTGAAGTTGTGCCGGTGGCCTATGATGTGGTGCGCTATGCGGGCGCGGCCTATCTGCTTTATCTGGCATGGAAAACGCTCTTTTCTAAAGCGACTGCCTTGAACCCAAACGGCAATATCGCCCGCATTTCCAAACGCCGAATTTTCAGCGAAGGTTTGATGACAAATTTGTTGAACCCCAAGGTAGCCTTGTTCGTGCTGGCTTTGCTGCCCCAGTTTGTTGACCCTGCACAGGGCAGTGTGCTGGTGCAGATGTTGGTTCTGGCAACACTGCTGAATCTGATTGGTTTGGGAGTGAACGGCTCCGTTGTTATGCTGTCCGATCGCTTGGGCGGCGCGGCAGCCAAAAGTGCGCGCTTTCAAGCCCTGTCAAACTATCTGCTGGCAACCGTCTTCGGCGGGCTGGCCCTGCGGTTGGCGTGGAGCAGCAAGGACTAATACCAGCTAAAACCTATAGGGTTCCTTCTGGATCCCGGCTCGTTGGCCGGGATGACCTCGTAAAAAGACAAGGGTACCACCCCGGATTTGATCCAGAGTCCAGTTCCATCTGAGTTAGAAAACGAGTTTCTGTAGGTTCCAAATAATGCAGCTTGGTATAACACGAAAAATATCCTGTTGCCTCAGTTTTTCCTATGAATAACTCAAGGTAACGCCTTCGGAAACCAGATCAAGATTGGCGGAGGAGCTGGCAAGTGCTTCCGCCAGTTTCCATGCCGGCTCCCGATAAAGGGCATAGGTTGAGTGGTGTATGGGCAGGATGTGCTGTGGTTTCAGCTCTTCAGCCATCTGCGTAACTTCCACCGCGCCCATGCTGATTTGTCCCAGAGTACCCGCCGCGCCCACATTGCCTGCATGGGGGATCAGAATGTCAATCTCGCCCAAGGATTTGACTTGCTCCAGCACTTGCGGGGTAGGGAAGGTGTCACCTGTCCAATAGAGGGTCTTGCTGAAACTACCTTTCTGGAACGTGAAGAAATACCCGCTGCCTTGCCCGAGGAACTGCATGACTTGATTTTTGGGGGAGTGTGTTGCTCTGATTGCGGTTATGGAGATGGTTCCATTGGCGGTTTTTACCTGCTGCGTGTCTCCCCACGCCAAGCCTTGTGCATTTTGGAAGTCTTTTTCCTGCAGGGCCTTCAGGTCGTCTGGATGGGCGATGATTTTCAAGTCTTTTGGTAGGGCTTGCTCTGCGGCCCTATCAAAGTGGTCGGGGTGCATGTGGCTGACCAGCACCATGGAGACTTTGGAAAGGTCAATCGGTGGAAGCGGGGTGAAGCGGGGAATGGGAGTAAGCTTTAGTGTCTGGCTCATATCGAGAGCGCTGTTCGGGTCAGGCATCATCAACGCCTTCTCGCCAACACCAAAGGCAGGATCGGTGAGAAGGGTAACGCCATCAAAAGAAATCGTCATGGTCGCACCGCCCAGCCATTGCACATCCACGGATACTCCTGAGGGGAGGGAGCAGACGGCGCTTTTTTTTGCGTGCGCGGCAAGGGGGAAACCCAGAGCCAGAGAGGTTGCCGTCGCTGCACCTGCTGTTTTGAAAAATCCACGTCTGTTCATTTTGCCATGCCCTTAGCTGTTTAATTCCTGTGGGCTCAACCTAATCAATATTGAGATGTTAAATAATTGGGATAATGTTGACAGGATTTGACGAAAAGAATGGCCAATGACAAATATAGTCCAACTGCAAACCTTTGTGGAAGTTGCCAGCTTGAAGTCTTTTACAGCTGCCGCAAAGCGCCTGCACGTGCCGCGCACAACTGTGACCGCCCGCATTCAGGCGCTGGAGCTCAGACTGGGAGTGCAGTTGCTTCAGCGCACCACGCGCAAGGTGTCCCTCACCACGGAAGGGGAACACTTTCTTGAACAGTGTAAACCTGCCTTATCCGCGCTAAATCAGGCGGAAGGGGAGATTTTGGAAAGTGGAGAGTTGAGGGGGCTTATCCGTTTTTCGGTTCCGCTGGACTATCCCGGAGACCGGCTTTGCGCGTTACTGGAGAAGTTTCGTTTCCTGCATCCATTGGTCCGCTTTCAGGTGGATACGAGTGATCGCAATGTAGATTTTGTGCAGGAAAATTATGATCTGTCGATCAGGGGCAAGAACCCCGGAGAGGAGAACCTGATTGCACGAAAGTACTTTTCAGATCATTCGGCTTTTTTTACTACAGCGCAGCACAAGGAACAGTTTCCAAAAATGTTGGGACTGGAAGACCTGCGGGGGCGGGAGATAATGGACCCCGGACACTTTCTGGGGGAGCTGGGAATTGAGGGAGTTGTGGAGCCGCCTGTGCTTACAGCCGGTTTCGGATTGACGAAGACAGTTCTAAAAGCCACCGGCGGGCTGGCTGTCCTTCCCGTTTCCTTATGTAGACAGGAAGAAAAGCGCGGCGAACTGGTGCGCCTGCCCTCTTCCTTTTCGTTGCCAGACATTCCGCTGTTTATTGTTATGCCCGCCCGCCAATACCGCCCCAAACGGGTGCGGGAGTTTATTGACTTTTTATTGGCTGAAAAAAACTAGAGAGCGTTACAGGAGAAGTCACTGGACGCGAAACAACCGCGTGCTGGGGGGCAAGCGGTTGTTTCTATACTGTCGGATAAGGTGGGGAGGCGCTAAGTGAACTCAGCGCCGTTATTGACCATCGGAAGGTGGGTGATCCGCGGACCACCGACAGCAATTGCGTTGGCCAGAGCGGGGCCTGCCGGGGGAGTTCCGGGCTCGCCCACGCCTGTTGGCGCTTCTTGTGATTGCACAATATGTACATCAATGGATTTGATGTCATGAATGCGCAGAGGCTCATAATCGGGGAAGTTCTGCTGGACCACTTCACCGTTTTCCAGAGTGATTTCGTTGCGCATGACAGCGCCGAGGCCGTAGCCGATGCCGCCTTCCATTTGCGCTTTCACCACATCGGGGTTGATGACAGTGCCGCAGTCTACCGCGCAGGTGATGGCTTCAATTTGGACGACGCCGTCACTATCACGGGAGATTTCCACGACCTCAGCCACAAACGACTTGAAAGAGTGGTGTGCCGCGATACCGCGTGTGCGGTTCTTATCTAGCGGTTGGTCCCAGCCACTTTTTTCCGCAGCCAGTTTCAAAACACCTGCAAGGCGTTTTTGTTCCGGCTTGTCCCCTTGGAGGTAGTCCAGACGGAAGGCAACAGGGTCACGGCCCGCCGCTTGCGCAGCCATATCCATCATGCTTTCCATGACATAGCCGGTGTGGGAGTGCCCCACAGAGCGCCACCACAGAACTTTGACAGATGGAGCTGAATCGGTAAGCCCAACGTGGAAATCCGGGAGGGTATAGGGGGTGTCTGGCACACCTTCCACGGAAGCGTGGTCAACGCCGTTTTTCACGGTGAAGGCCTCAAATGGCGTGCCTTTCATGATGGATTGACCGGCAACGCGGTGATCCCAAGCGGTGATCTTGCCTTGCTCATCCAGACCAATGCGCACTTTGTGGGCAAAAGCGGGACGGTAATAGCCCCCCGTTATGTCATCCTCACGGGACCAGACCAGTTTCACGGGCTTTGTTTTGTCACTCAACGCGAAAGCCATGGCAGCTTCCACATGGTAATCCGCATCCGTGTTTGCACGGCGTCCGAAAGAACCACCCGTGAACATGGTTTTGATCTCGACCTTGGACGGGTCCAGCTGCAAGATGGAGGCGATTGTGGGATGGGCAAGAGCCGGGAACTGGCAGCCATCATGTACAACAACACCGTTTGCAACCGGCTCGATGGTACAGTTGAGCGGTTCCATTGGAGCGTGCGCAAGATTTGGGAAGTAGAACTCTGCCTCGACCACCTTATGAGCGGCCTCTAGCTTGGCTTTAGTCTGTTCCAGATCGGTTTCAGGTGTCGCGGAAAACTCGCTGGGCGCGTTCACCTTGGCAAGCAGGTCCGCTTTGATTTCCTCGCTACTGCGGTTTTCGGCAGCGGAGAAATCCCAGTTAACTTCTACAGCGTTCTTTGCCTGAAACGCTGCCCATGTGTTGGTGCCATACACAACAACGCCAGCTTTGTTTGGCATAGCTTTGGCCCCAAGGAAGCCTTTCATGCCCTTGGCTGCGCTGTCATCGAACGATTTTAGTGTGGCACCAAGGCGCGGCGCACGCAGGACGCTGGCAATAATCTGCCCGTCCAGTTGCATGTCCATGCCGAATTTGGCTGTCCCATTTATCTTCGATGGCGTATCTTTACGGGTGCTTTTTGCGTTACCAATGATTTTGAATTCACTGTTTGGCTTCAGCTTCGGTTTTTTTGGCGGTGTCAATGCAGAGGCTGCGGCAACAAACTCGCCAATGGGCGCGGATTTACCAGCGCCGGAAATTACGCCGCCTTCTAGGGTGAGCTGTGCCGGGGAAAGATCCCATGCATTGGCGGCAGCTTGGAGAAGCATTTCACGGGCAGCGGCCCCTGCTTGGCGATATTGCATGTAGGAGTTGGCGATGGCCGTGGAGCCGCCTGTTCCTTGCGCACCAAACAGAAGGTTGGCATAGCGTGTGTTGTCAGCGGGCGCAAATTCCATTTGCACGTCTTCAAGCTTGGCGTTCAGCTCCTCGGCAATGAGGGAGGTGAGGCCGGTTGTGGTGCCTTGACCCATTTCAAAGTGCTTGAGGACTGCCGTGATGGTGCCGTCGCTGGAGATTTTCACGAAGGGAGAAAAAGTGCCATCGCCTGCGGAACTAGCGAGCACGCCCTTGGCTGTGGTGCCGACAATAAGCACCGATGCAACACCTGCCGCCGCGCCTTTGAGGAAATTTCTACGGGAAGTTTGAACTGACATGGACTTAAGCCTCCAGAATTTCAGAGGCACGGCCAACAGCCGCACGGATACGTTGATAGGTGGCACAGCGGCAAGCATTGCCATCCATATAGTCGTCGATTTCCTCGGAGCTCGGCTTTGGATTTTCGCTAAGGAGCCCAACCGCCTGCATTATCTGGCCTGACTGACAGTATCCACATTGCACCACATCCAGTTCCGCCCACGCACTTTGAACCGCTTTGGCAACTTTGCCACTGGCGCCTTCAATTGTGGTGAGTAGTGCATCTTCCACATCTTCAATAAATGTTTGACAAGAGCGAACAGGTTGTCCATCCAGATGAACGGTGCAGGCGCCGCAAGATGCAACTCCGCAACCAAACTTGGTACCTGTGAGCTGGAGTTCGTCACGAATAACCCAAAGCAATGGAGTGCCCGGTTCGGCTTCGACGGATCGTGCCTCACCGTTAATATTGATTGTATATGCCACGGCGGATCTCTCCCTAACGGCTAAAATGGGGGGCGTTAACTGAGTGTTCTATGTGTGTAAACTCGGCAGTTTACATTGCACAGCTTAGAAGTAATGTAAACTACAAAGTTTACAAGGGAGGGGGGTGTGTTAATGAAGGTCGGCGTAGACTTGGCTACGTGCAGGCTGAAAATGTTTGGTAATGCGAGGCTTTGGGACTGATGGCGGACGCGACGTGCGCACTGATTAATAAAAATATACAGATCTTGGAAGCTGCAAATGCGGAGTTTCTGGAATGCGGCTTTGTTGGAGCAAGTATGGACCGCATTTCCCAGCGGGCCAATGTGTCCAAACGCACTGTTTACAAGCACTTTCAAAGCAAAAAGAACCTGTTTAACGCCATTATTTCCAAGCTTGCCTGCCATATGGATCAGGCGCTCGATATTGAAATTGATAGCTCATTGCCCATTGAAGAGCAATTGATGGTGCTGGGACGCGCGGAGGCTTCGTTTTTCTCCTCCAGTCAGGTCATTTCCATGAGCCGGATGGTTATGGCGGAGACAGTTCGTACGCCTGATCTGGCCAGCTCCATTTATGAGAAGCTGGATGCGACCATTCCAATGGCCCGCTATATGCGCAGGTTCAAGGAGGAGGGGCTTCTTGCCGTTGAGAGTGAAGAAGATGCCGCGATGGAGTTCATAGGGCTACTCAAGGCAAAAGCATTTTGGCCTGTGGTACTTAGGATGAAAACAGTGAGCGAAAGCGAGCTTGAGGATGTCATTAGTTCGGCTGTGAAAATGATGATGTGCAGGTATGCGCTAACATAGGGGCCAGCCCCGCGATTAGAGCGCGTTCCGTTTGATTGGGTTCAATCAAACGACAAGAATTCGCTCAAAATAAATAAGTTAGAGTGCACAGCGTGAATGCGAATGAACGCGATGTGCTCTAGGTATCGGGGTATGGGGGGAGACTACTGGTCTGGATCACTTTCCACTTGGTTTTCCTGTTTGTGAAGCCAGGATGTGATCTCTTCAATCACTATTTGATTCTTTGGGGTTTTTGCGAGGTCACCTACAATCAGGTGGTTTTGCGTATTTGCCGGTTGTCGGATAAGGAGCCGCTCGGTATTCGGGCCCCATGTTCCATAGATCTGGGTTGTAAAGGACGCGTTGGCAATTTTGTCTTTCAGGTCGTAGATGAACAGCGTGGGTATTGAAACCGGATCACGCGAGGTGGTTGCTTCTTGAGAAAGCAGGACGAACTGACCAAGAGTTTTGAGGGACTGTGGTGCAATGCAGTTGGTCCATTGATAGAGTTCCATCATATCTGCTTTGGTGTTGAAGCAAAAAATGGTCCCCAATGTGGCGCGGATGAAGAGACCTGCAAAAGGAACAGTGAATAAGGTTGTGCCTGTTTGTTCGAGCTGGAAAGCGGGCGATACCAAAATGATGGCAGCAATGTCCTTCTGGAGGACTTGGCCACTCTTCACGGACCAAGCTGTGAGCGCTCCTCCCAAAGATGTGCCCATGACAATGACCTTGTCTCCAATTCTGCGCCCGACTTCAAAGGCTTCCGCCACATCATTGACCCAGTCGTTGTAACTGGCTTCCCCCAATGCTGCATAGGTTTGCGCGTGCCCTGTCAAACGGGTGTAAAACAGGTTTGCATTCAGTTGAAACGCCAGATCGTCGGGGACGGGCCTGATCTCTTCTTTGCTGGCTGTGAAGCCATGAATGTAAACAATGGAATAGGGGGTCTTGTTTTTTGTTTCCGGATTGTTCCAGATGATCTGTTTTTGCAGACCGGGCTTGATGTCTTTAAACTGTGCCTCTTCATCCTGGATGTAGCGCTCCACGTCCTTAGGGATTTGTGAGGGGGAGAAGCTGACTGAAATTGGGGTGAAACTGTTCGTGATCCAGCCATATCCTATGATGACAATAATGAGAGCTAAAAAGACTTTCAACAAACTGATGCGCATTGTTGTGCCTGTAAACGCTCGGGCACCATTGCTTTAAGCGAGGATTGCCGTGAAGCAAACCATAGCTGCCCGCGGAAATTGATAGGGGAATATAAAAATACCTGCTGAACTATTAAAGATCCTTGATGCAAGTATCTTCTTTAGTTTGAAAAGCTGGCTAGGGGACCCCGTCAGTTCCTATGGTTAAGCAAGGGAATACGACAGCCTATCGATTAGCTGATTCGGAAAACGTGATTGAGGAGGGGAAATCTAAAAGGCAGATATAAAAAAAGGCCAGACAAAAATGCCTGACCCTACTTGGCTGTTTGCTCTCAACAATGCCAGTACATCCGTGGTCAAAGGAAAGCAGAGGCCAAACTTAAGCAGCTGTAAGGTTACAAGCAGCCATTTTGCCGGACTTTCTGTCGCGCTCAAGTTCAAAGCCAATTTTTTGACCTTCAACAAGCTCAGACATGCCAGAGCGCTCTACAGCGGAGATGTGAACGAATACGTCAGCGTCGCCGTTGTCAGGCTGGATGAAGCCGAAGCCTTTAGTGTAATTAAACCATTTAACTGTGCCAGTGGTCATAACAAACCCTTTCATAGCAGTGTAGATAACCCTCAATGATATTTCATATTGGGCTGTGATAACGATTTTTGAAGGGAAAGTTCGTTCATGGCGTAAAATAATTCACGCGGTAACCATAGCTCAGCAAGCAAATATCGATGAGCTAACCTCTAAACATCGTCGGCGTTACTGTCAACTATTAACTTTCAAAGTTCTATAACTAGTTTTACGGGTTCCCCTCATTTCAGGCTTTTTTGAATGGGGATAACCGTATTCTCATACGGCCTGTGATGGAGAAGTAACAGGGGACGCATGCGCCCAACTAGTGACTTTTATCGCGAGAGGATGTGCGGTGATGCTCTCTGGAGGATTCCTTGTGATCTCGCTTCTTGGGAGCATGATGGCGATCATCGCTATGCGAGGAACCTTCGTGGGATTTGAGGGTGTGCTTGTGTCCCTCGGGGTTCCCGCCGTGCTCCGTATGTGGATGGCTTTTCTCGTGGTCCCGATGGTCCATATGGGCTTTATCGTGCTTGTGATCCTGATCTTTTTCGTAGCGCCGCGCCATTTTCTCTTCGGTCTGTGTGGAAGTGTGTTGACGTTTTTCGGTCATGGTATGGCTCCTGTTTAAGGCAAGTCCATAGGAGACCAGATAAGGGTGTTATTTTGATAAACACTTGATCGCAGTTTTTATTCCATCTTCTCAGGGCCTGTTTGGAACTGTTTAACTTATGGCCAGATAAAGCCGCCAATAGCCGCGGTTATTTTAGGGTTCCGGGGATCAATTACGTTCACATTATTTTAACTTTCATGGATGTCATGTAACTTTATTTTTTAAAGCTTTCATATCAAATTATCCTTAATGGTTCCCAAGGGGGAAGCAGAGTTAGATAGGAAGTGATAACCATGGCTGATGACACCTTCTTTTTTGATATGACCTCTCCAGAAAACGATCAGTTTGATTTTTCAGGGTACGACGATAACGATGAACTTCCCCCTGGTGATTCTGAAAATGATGCCAATAACCAAGGAGCAGCTGGTTCTGGTGATGAGGGGGGCTCTCAGATAGAGTTTTACACTGATGGCGAGTATAGCTTCCCTGTTGATTGGAGAGATATTAAAGAACATTTAGTACCCACCTCAGAGGGTCGCCTTATTGGAGAGTCCGACCACAAAGAAGACTATCAGGATCTGAATTATTCAGGCGCAGATAATGGGGATGATTTCGGTCTTAGTTAATATCTATCCCAGTTCGGCCTTGGGTAAGAAAAATATGAATGGACCCCTTGAAAGGTGTGATAATTTTCTTGGTCGCACCCTTCCGGTCCTGTTTCCAGATATCTTGATTTAACCAGTGAACTGGTACCGCTTCCCTACCTGAAGAAGGGGGCTGAATTCTGGTTTTCATGTCTCCAGCAGCGGACTAGGAAAGGTTGTGGTCTGCGGTTTCTCCTTCCATAAAACATAAGCTCATCCAACCGGTATCCCCCCCATGGGGATGGGGATCTGATAGGCCCGCTGTACTGCGGGGCGTGTGGCCATGTGGTTGTACCAGCGGCGTACATTGGGAAAGTTTTTCAAATCAACATTCTGCCATTCAAAGCGAGAAACCCAAGGCCAACAGGATATGTCGGCAATTGTATATTCCTCGTTGATGTAGTCTTTATTTTCCATATGACGGTCTAAAATTCCATAGAGATTTTTGACTGCAGCAACGTAGTGGTTGGTGGCATATTGTGATTTATCTGGTTTGATTTTGACAAAGTGGTGGGCTTGCCCCGCTATAGGACCAAGGCCAGCCATTTGCCACATGAGCCACTGCACTGTCTGCCAATATCCAGTAAGTTCGCTGGGAAGAAACTTTTTGTTTTTGTCCGCCAGATAAAGAAGGATCGCGCCTGATTCGAAGAGGCCGACGCCAGTTTCATTGTCAAAGATCGCAGGTACCTTTTTAAAGGGAGTCGCTTGGAGAAATTTGGAATGAAGCTTCTCGTTTTTCTCAAGGTTTATGGGATGAACTTTGTAGGGCACGCCAAGTTCTTCCAGCAAAATGGAGACTTTCAAGCCGTTGGGGGTACTCCACGTATAGAAATCTATCATATTCTCTCCCCTTTTCAGCGACTGGCTACTGAGCTTCTAAAGCCTAGTGTCTTTGAGTAGGAGTGGTTTTGGCAAGGCCTTAAAATGATGATATCTTTTACTGAGACATTTCACCGTTTGAAGTTGCTTTTGCGGGTGTCTTGATCCTAAAACCGGCTGTTACCTTTCAGTGGTATATTATGAGCCTAATTCTTATTGGCTTTGGTTGCAATTCGATGAAAAATGAGAGGCCAAATGACTTATGTTTTTACTCCTGGGCCGCAGGTAAGCGCTCCGGTTGAGGGAACTGGTGAGCTTTTTCCTGTCCGCCGGATCTATTGTGTTGGGCGCAACTATGCAGCTCATGCGGTTGAAATGGGGCATGACCCCAAGCGCGAACACCCGTTTTTCTTTCAAAAAAATCCGGATAATCTGGTGCTTGACGGTAAGTTCCCTTACCCAGAGGGCTCTCGGGATGTGCACCATGAAGTGGAGCTGGTTATGGCCCTTTCAAAGGGAGGACGCCATATAGAGCGGGATCAGGCCATGAACCATGTTTTTGGTTTTGCTGCTGGTCTGGATATGACCCTTCGGGATGTGCAGAGTGATTTGAAAAAAACAGGCAGGCCTTGGGAGGTGGCTAAGGCGTTTGAACACTCGGCGCCAATGGGTGCGATTGTTCCTGTTGTCCAATCAGGCTTGATGGAAAGCGGTGCCATTGATTTGAGCGTGAACGGGCTGCCAAGGCAAAGCGGTGATCTCAATCAACTTGTGTGGAAGCTGCCGGAAATTATCTGTGCTCTGTCCCGTCATTTTGAGCTGGCAGCAGGGGATCTGATTTTTACCGGAACGCCCGCCGGTGTCGGGCCGGTGCAAAAAGGGGATCATCTTGAAGCAAGGATTGCAAGGCTTCCCACGTTGAGTGTGGAAGTGGTTTAGAGGTTTGATTAAAGCCTTGAGGAGCTTTGTCGAAACACCTCAAGGCTTTCGCATTGAAGACTATCTTTTGCGCAGCAAAACGGCTGCAAACAGGCCTCCGGCCAGCTCAAGCACCATTGAGCCCACAAGTAAAATGCTGGCTTCGCCATCAATAGTAAGACTAAGGATGCGCCCAGCTGCCAGACCCCACATGAAGACCAGCATACTCCAAAGGGCCGGACGGCGCAGGTCGCTATTGAAAGCGCCGCATAACCAAAACAAGGCCATGGCCAAGTAGAGCCCCATGATTGCACGGAAAATGTGGATCTGATTGAGAACGAGATCGTTAATGCCCAGTAGATCAGGTAGGATCGTTTGTGGAGCTGCCCCATAGGCCAGACCAACGGGGACAAGCCCCAGTGCTACCAAAATCAAATAGATGCTTCTTATATCCATCCTATGTATTCCTCCCATAAACATAGGGGCTCACTATTCACGGATAGGGGTTGCAGGGCAAGGAGCCCTGCAACTTTTTTATTTGTTGGCTGGCGGTGGTGTTGACTGCGCAGGTGCCGAGGTGTTTGCAGGTGCACTGCTTGAGCTGCTAGGTGGATGGGTTGGCAGATTCTCCACTGGCACATATTTGATGTTTGGCGGCTGTAGGCCACCTTCCTGCTTTCTGGCAGGGAAGTTATTAAATGACTGCTGGTGAAGATTTATGAGTAACTGGAAGGGCACCACCATCCAGACCCTTTCCATGTCCCACTTTACATGCATGCCAGATTCTTCAACATCCTTTTCCCAGGGATCTCGGCGTAGATTGTACATCTGAGGGACTTCAAGTTTTACTTTTGGGCCGAACCATCCTTCGGGCTGAATGATCAAGTGGGCCTTCCAGTCTTGAAAACGGATAGCCTGAAGGTCATTGCCTTGATACAGGAACACTTCGTTTCTGGCAGACTTTCCCTTTCCGGTTATCAGGTCAAGCTGGTTATATCCATCCAGATGAACCTTGTAGTCCTTGTATCCCAGTTGTAATTGGGAAACCAGATCTGAAGGTCCACCTGCGGCGGCCACCAGTGTTGGCATCCAGTCAGTTGCGTCAAAAACCCCGTTTTCAACCACGCCAGCGGGAACATGTCCGGGCCAACGAATAATGGTTGGAACTCGAAAGCCACCTTCCCATGTGGTTCCTTTGGAGCCTCTGAACGGTGTTGTTCCTCCATCTGGCCATGTGATTGTTTGCGGGCCGTTGTCAGACGTGAAAATAACGATGGTATTGTCGGCAATTTTCAGGTCATCCAAAGTTTTAAGGACAACGCCGACATTATCGTCTACTTCCCGCATGATAACATCTTGCAGACCGGTATCGGCATCCAGCATTGCCTGATATTTATCACTAAGATATGTGAAGACGTGTGCACGCTGGGTATTCATCCAGACAAAGAAAGGCTTGTCGGCTTTGGCTGAACGCTCGATGAAGTCAACCGTGTGCTTGGTGATTTCTTCATCCAGTTTTTTCCGGCGTTCGACGGGAGCTGGACCATCATTTTTGATTTTCTGCTTACCCACTCTTCCCCAACGCGGGTCGATTGTCGGATCATCTTTTTCCTGTGCCCAGCTATAGATGAGCTGGCGGGGACCGAACTGATTATTAAATTCCGGCTGGTTTTTGGGCCAGTCAGCTTGGTATTCGAAAGAGAGAAAGTCCGGAGCATAAAGATACCCCCAAAACTCATCGAAACCATGCACTGTTGGTAGATACTCGTTCAAATCTCCCAAGTGGTTTTTACCGAACTGGGCCGTGACATAGCCTTCCTGTTGCAGGAATTTGGCCATTGTAGGGTCTGAAGCTTGTATGCCTCCGGGGGAGCCGGGGAGCAAAATAGCATAGAGGCCTGTACGTATGGGCAGCTGGCCGGTGATGAAGGCGGAGCGGCCTGCGGTGCAGCTGGGCTGGGAATAATAGTCGGTGAAACGCATCCCTTCTGCAGCAAGTTTGTCGATGTTTGGTGTCTTGATGCTTTTGACACCTTGACTATAAACGCCCACATTGTCCCAGCTCACATCATCAGTCATGATGACGACAATATTGGGTTTTTTGTCTGGTTGTTTGTTTTGCTGAGCCAGCGTGGTTGCGCTGCCGAGACAAAGGGTACTGGCTGCGATGAATGCAGATACAGTCCAGCTGTGCAATTTCATGGTCTCATAATCCCCCTTACGAGGTGTTGATATTGAGCACAGCCTATTACACAGGTCTTCAAAGAGACTTTCAGCTTCCTTTGAAATGTGGGGTATTGAAATAACCAGTCGTTGAGCAATTTGGGTGAAAGGCTTTAGAATCCAATTTGGCCAGTGTTAACTTTATCCTTTATCTCTCCTGAGAGGAATTAGATAAGTAAGTGTAACTGTGTTTGAAGTAATGTTCTTTTGTCTCCAATATTATGATAAGTATTTATGGGTGGCTTATTAGTGATTCTATTTGAAGAGTTTTTGTTCTGAAATTTGGGGTTAATTTTTGACTATTCCTCAAAATAAATTCCCCTAAGAAATGCACTGTTATCATAAGTTTAATGTTTACAGTACCTTACGCTTAACAGTTTTAAATTGCTTTAGACTTGAATTACTCTTTATAGTTCATTAGTATTAATACCTATTGATGCCGCGCTGAGCGACTTAACACACGTAAACAAAGGTGACTTTGATGAAAATCGCGTGTTTGGGGGGAGGTCCTGCCGGTCTTTACTTCGCTATTTCTTTGAAACTTCGTCGCCCCGGCGATGAGGTGACCGTTTTCGAGCGGAATCGAAGTGACGACACTTTTGGGTGGGGAGTTGTTCTTTCCGATGAAACTCTTGAAAACCTGCGGGTGAATGATCCGGCCAGCGCGGCATCAATACGCCAGCACTTTGCTTATTGGGATGACATTGCTGTTCACTATCGTGGTGAGAAGCAGCTTTCGACCGGTCATGGATTTTGCGGTATCGGGCGCAAGCAATTGCTGCTGCTGCTGTATGAGCGGGCAAAAGAGCTGGGAGTGAATTTGCGCTTTGAGCAGGAGATTGCGAGCGCTGCAAACTTTGCAAAAGACTATGATCTGGTGGTTGCCAGTGACGGCCTGAACTCAAAGGTGCGCGAAGAGTTTGCCCATGTTTTCAAGCCCAATATTGACAGGAGAGCCTGCAAGTTTGTCTGGCTGGGAACAAAGCAAAAGTTTGAGGATGCTTTTACCTTTATTTTCAAGGAAACAGACAAAGGCTGGGTGTGGGCCCATGCCTACCAGTTTGACGGGGATACGGCCACATTCATTGTAGAGTGCAGTGAGGCCACGTGGGCGGCCTATGGCTTTGAGCAGATGAGCCAGAAAGATTCCATCGCGGTGTGCGAGGAAATTTTTAAAGATTACTTGGACGGTCATCAACTGCTTAGCAATTCCGCCCATATGCGCGGGTCTGCGTGGATCAACTTTCCCCGTGTTCTTTGTGAAAAGTGGCATCATGAAAACGTCGTTCTCATGGGGGATGCAGCTGCGACGGCCCACTTCTCCATTGGTTCGGGGACAAAGCTGGCCTTTGAAAGCGCCATTGCTCTGGCAACGTATTTGAGCGAGGAAGAGGAGTTCTCCAAAGCCTTTGCCAAGTATGAGGACGGGCGGCGGCTGGAAGTGCTGCGTTTGCAATCTGCTGCCCGTAATTCCATGGAATGGTTTGAGGATGTGGAGCGCTATCTGGGACTTGAGCCAACCCAGTTCAACTATGCTTTGCTCACCCGGTCCCAGCGTATCAGCCATGAAAACCTTCGGCTGCGTGACCCAAAGTGGATGGAGAGCGCTGAAAAGTGGTTCCAGAGCAAGGCCGGTGTGCCGGAACATGAGCCCGTACGTGCGCCCATGTTTGCCCCGTTTATCCTGCGGGATATGGAACTGGACAATCGTGTGGTTGTCTCGCCCATGGCGCAATATAAGGCGGAGGATGGTTGCCCCACGGATTGGCATCTGGTGCATTATGGCGAACGGGCCAAAGGCGGTGCGGGGCTTGTTTACACGGAGATGACCTGTGTTTCGCCGAAAGGGCGCATCACCACCGGTTGTCCGGGCCTTTATGACGAGCGCCATGTGGATGCATGGCGGCGCATTACCAGCTTCATTCACCGCGAAACCCACGCCAAGGTGTGTTGCCAGATCGGGCATGCGGGGCGCAAAGGGTCCACCCAGCTGGGCTGGGAGGAGATGGATGCCCCCATGACCAAAGGAAACTGGGAGCTGATTTCTGCCTCCTCTATTCCTTGGGCTGCGGGAAGTCAGGTTCCCAAGGCAATGACGCGTGAGGATATGGACCGCGTACGGGGGCAGTTTGCCGCTTCTGTTGAAATGGCTGAGCGGGCGGACTTTGACATGATCGAGCTGCATGCCGCCCACGGCTATCTCATGTCCTCGTTCATCTCGCCGCTGTCCAACCAAAGGCAGGACGCCTACGGCGGTTCCCTTGAAAACCGGATGCGCTATCCGCTGGAAGTCTTTGGTGTGATGCGCAAGGTCTGGCCGCAGCACAAGCCCATGGCGGTGCGCATTTCTGCCCATGACTGGGTGGGGGAGCTTGGGGTCGAACCGGAAGAGGCGGTGAAAATCGCCAAGATGTTTGTTGAGGCCGGAGCCGATATTATCGACGTTTCTGCGGGGCAGACCTCGCTTGAGGCCAAGCCCGTTTATGGCCGCATGTTCCAGACACCGTTTTGCGACCGTATCCGGCAGGAGGCGGGCGTTAAGACCATGGCGGTGGGAAATATTTATGAACCGGACCACGTGAATTCCATTTTAATGGCGGGACGCGCAGACCTTGTCTGCCTTGCGCGGCCCCACCTTGCCGACCCCTACTGGATGCTCCATGCAGCAGCCCGGATCGGGGACAGGCATGAAGCATGGCCGCTACCTTATCTTGCTGGGAGAGATCAGGCGTGGCGGCTGGCAGACCGTTTGGGAGAAGCGGAGTTGAAAGTGTGAAAGAGCTTGAGAAAAAACACGTGTTTATCACCGGCGGGGGAAGCGGTGTAGGCGCGCAAACCGCCCGACTCTTCGCAGGTTCAGGGGCCTTGGTAACTGTGGTGGGCCGGAGGGAGGACCCGCTGAAACAGCAAGCCGAAAACCATGGTATTTCCTACCAAATCTGTGACGTGACGGACCCCGTTTCTGTGGCCGCAGCCATTGAAGGAGCGCGCGCAGTAAACGGCCCGATTTCCGTTTGCGTTGCCAATGCGGGCAGTGTGAGGACCAAACCCTTTGCCAAAATGAAAATTGGCGAATTCTCTCGCATGTTGGATGTGAACCTGAAAGGGGTTTTCAATGTGTGGCAGGCGGCTTTGCCCGATATGCAGGCAAGTGGATGGGGCCGTTTGATTGCGGTGGCCTCTATTGCAGGGCTAAAAGGGTTTCCCTATGCGGCGGGTTATGTCTCCGCCAAACACGGGGTGGTTGGGCTTACACGCTCGCTGGCTGTTGAGTTGGCGAAAACGGGTGTCACGGTGAACGCCATTTGCCCCGGCTATATTGATAGCCCCATGCTGGAGGGGGCTGTTGAGATTGTCTCCCGTAATACTGGTTTAACCAGCGAGGAAGTTGCCCGAAAAATGAATGAGGGCAATCCGCAGGGGCGGCTGATCGAGTGTGACGAAGTGGCAGAAACGGCCCTTTGGCTGTGCTCCAAAGGCGCGCGGTCCATCAACGGCCATACGCTTGCAATGACGGGAGGCGAGATATGACCTATAGCACCTCTAAATCCCGCCTGCGCCTGTGGCTGCGCCTATTGAAACTGAGCCGGATTGTGGAAGCCCAGCTGCGGGAAAAAATGCGGCGTGAATTCAACAGCACACTGCCCCGCTTTGATGTGCTGGCGGCCTTGAGCCGTACGCCGGAGGGGCTACGCATGAGCGACCTTTCTTCCACGCTCAAAGTATCCAACGGCAACGTAACGGGCATTGTGGACCGGCTTGTGAATGATGATCTGGCCACAAGAGTGCCGGTGCCCGGTGACCGGCGTGCCGCTAAAATCTGCCTCACCGCCAGTGGCCGCAAGCAGTTTGACATTCAAGCAAAGGCCCATGAGCGCATGATCAACCAGCTGCTTGGGGGATTTTCTGCGGAAGAGGCGCAAACGCTCACCGAGCACTTTGACAGTATCTTGCGTATGCCCTTGGGAGAGCGGGCATGAGTGCAACTTTCCATGAGACAACCCATTTTTACAGTTCAGTGGAAAACGGTATCGCAACGCTGCACCTAAAGGGAGCCGAGCGTAAGAACCCGCTGACCTTTGAAAGCTATGCGGAGCTGCGGGACTGGTTTCAGGCCCTGAAATATTCCAGTGGCATCAAAGTCGTGGTGTTTGCCTCTCATGGAGGTAACTTTTGTTCTGGCGGCGATGTGTACGATATTATCGCTCCCCTGACTAAAATGGACATGAAGGAACTGCTGGCCTTCACCCGCATGACCGGCGATCTTGTGAAAGCCATCATCTCCTGCGGCAAACCGCTGATTGCGGCTGTCGACGGGGTTTGTGTGGGGGCTGGCGCTATTCTTGCCATGGCCAGTGACATGCGATTGGCAAGTGAGAGGGCCAAAACTGCCTTCCTGTTTACCCGTGTGGGGCTGGCGGGCTGTGATATGGGCGCGTGCGCCATGCTGCCACGCCTTATCGGGCAGGGGCGGGCGGCGGAGCTGCTCTATACAGGCCGGACCATGAGCGCGGAAGAAGGATTGAGCTGGGGCTTTTATAACCGGCTGGTGAGCGCTGAGGAACTTAGCGGGGAAGCCCTGCGCCTTGCGGAGAAAATCGCGGCAGGCCCCGGCTTTGGACACATGATGACCAAGACCATGTTGGGGCAGGAGTGGTCCATGTCCCTAGAGCAAGCCATTGAGGCGGAAGCACAGGCGCAGGCGATTTGTATGCAAAGTGCAGATTTTGAGCGTGCTTTCAAAGCATTTGTAGCAAAGGAAATACCTGTTTTCAAAGGAGACTAAGCGTGGACAAGAGTTTTCTGGACTGGCCGTTTCTGGAGCCCCATCACAAACAGTTGGCGCAGGAGCTGGAGGAGTGGGCAAAACAACACCTTACCAAGCTGGACCATGAAGACACGGACACGGCCTGCCGCAAACTGGTGCGCAAACTTGGGGAAGAAGGCTGGCTCACCTATTCCGCTGTTGACCCCAATGACCCGCAGGACCGGCTGGACGCCAGATCACTCTGCCTTATCCGCGAAACTCTAGCTCGCCATGATGGACTGGCTGATTTTTCTTTTGCCATGCAGGGGCTGGGCACGGGGGCTATTTCCCTGTTTGGAACCTCCCGTCAAAAGCAGGAGTGGCTGCCGCTGACCCGCTCCGGGCAGGCCATTGCCGCCTTTGCTCTCACCGAGCCTGAATCCGGTTCGGACGTGGCCAGCAACACCATGACAGCGCGCCGAGACGGAGACCACTTTATTTTAGAGGGTGAAAAAACATGGATCTCCAATGGCGGTATTGCCCATGTTTACACGGTGTTTGCCCGAACGGGGGAGGGCACCGGCTCAAAAGGCATGTCCGCCTTTGTGGTACCTGCCGATACTGCTGGACTTGAGGTGGTGGAGCGGCTGAACACTATTTCTCCGCACCCGCTGGCGCGGCTGCGCTTTAACCGCTGCCGGGTGCCGCGTTCTACCCTCTTGGGGGAGGAGGGGCACGGCTTTAAAGTGGCTATGTCGGTGTTGGATGTGTTTCGCCCCACGGTTGGCGCGGCGGCGCTGGGTTTTGCCAGACGGGCGCTGGATGAAGCCTTGTTCCGCTGCTTTAACCGCGAGATTCAAGGCGCGCCTTTATTCAGCATGCAGATGGTGCAGGGGCACATTGCCGAAATGGCGTTGGATGTGGATGCAGCCGCCTTGCTCATTTACCGTGCCGCCTGGGCCAAGGACAGCGGCGCGCTGCGGGTGACCCGTGAAGCGGCCATGGCCAAACTATTTGCAACCGATCAGGCACAGCAAATCATTGATAAAGCGGTGCAGCTGCACGGCGGTGAAGGGGTTGCCTGCGGCACCACAGTGGAGCGGCTTTACAGGGAAATACGGGCGCTTCGCATTTATGAGGGTGCCTCGGACGTTCAGAAAGTGATCATTGCACGCCAGACCATGGCGGCCTTTCAGGGAGGGTGACATGCTGGGACCAAGCGCGCACAAAGATGAATTTTCCCGCAATAACTTGCCCCCGATGGCTGAATGGCCTGACTTCCTTCTCGATGAATTCCAATATCCAGACTATCTCAATGCTGCAGTGGAGCTGACTGATGCCATGGTGGGTAAAGGGTTTGGAGACCACATGGCCCTCATAGGCAATGGACGACGGCGAACCTACAAAGAACTGACAGACTGGACCAACCGCCTTGCCCATGTGTTGCAAGAGGACTTGGGGGTTGTGCCGGGCAACCGTGTGCTGATCCGCTCCGCCAACAATCCGGCCATGGTGGCATGCTGGCTGGCGGCAACCAAGGTGGGCGCGGTGGTGGTGAACACGATGCCGATGCTGCGGGCCGGAGAGCTGAAGAAGATTGTCGACAAGGCCGAAATCTCCCATGCGCTTTGTGATAGCCGTCTGCTGTATGAGCTGGAACAGTGTGCGGCCCAATGCCCTCAGCTTAAAACTGTGGTGGGCTTTGATGGCACATCCAACCACGAGGCTGAGCTGGACAGACTGGCCCTTGAAAAGCCCGTGCGCTTTGAGGCCGTGAAGACGGGGCGCGATGATGTGGCCTTGCTGGGGTTCACCTCAGGCACCACCGGAGCCCCCAAGGCGACCATGCATTTTCATCGCGACCTGATGATTATTGCCGATGGCTATGCCCGCGAGGTGTTGGGGGTGACGCCGGAGGATGTGTTTGTGGGCTCGCCGCCGCTGGCATTTACTTTTGGTCTTGGCGGACTGGCCGTCTTTCCCTTGCGTTTTGGGGCCGCAGCCACACTGCTGGAAAACGCATCGCCTCCCAATATGATCGAGATTATTGAAAAATACCGCGCCACCATTTGCTTCACCGCGCCCACGGCCTATCGGGCCATGCTTTCCGCCATGAAAGAGGGGGCAGACCTTTCCTCATTGCGTCTTGCTGTTTCTGCGGGCGAGACTTTGCCTGCGCCGATCTATGCGGAGTGGCTGGAAAAAACCGGTCGGCCTATGTTGGACGGGATTGGGGCGACCGAGCTGTTGCATATTTTCATTTCCAACCGGCAACAGGATCATGCTCCTGCCTGCACAGGTAGACCTGTGACAGGCTATGAGGTGAAAGTGGTTGGCGAGAACGGAGAGGAATTGCCACGCGGAGACGTGGGCCGCCTTGCCGTGCGCGGGCCAACAGGATGCCGATATCTGGCAGATGAGCGGCAGAAGAACTACACGCTGGATGGCTGGAATATTACGGGTGATGCCTTTTCCATGGATGCGCAGGGCTACCTGCATTTTGCCGCCCGCAATGATGATATGATCATCTCCTCAGGCTATAATATCGCTGGGCCAGAAGTGGAGGCGGCGCTGCTTGCCCACCCCCATGTGAGCGAAACGGCGGTGATTGGGGTGCCCGATGAGGAGCGCGGCTCCATTGTGGAGGCCCATATTGTGCTGCGGGATGGAGTGGATGCCAGCGAGCTCACTGCCAAGACCCTGCAGGACTTTGTCAAATCCACCATTGCTCCGTTCAAATATCCCCGTTCTGTGAAATTTCGCGCCGAGCTTCCCAAGACCCAGACCGGAAAAATTCAGCGGTTCAGACTGCGACAATGAAAGACGTAGGCTGGCGAGAAGCTCAATCACTATTTGAGAAATTATCGTTTGAAACTATTGGTAGTATGAGCCAGTTTTAAAAAACTAATAAGTGGAGGGGATTAGGATGAAGAAGAAGACACTGGGCATTGCCCTGTCCGCCCTTATGTTGGCAGCAGTGCCAGCACAGGCGCAGCTGGATGAAGCGGTGAAAGTGGGCATGATCACCACGCTTTCGGGCGGCGGCGCTGGTCTTGGCATTGATGTGCGTGACGGGTTTATGCTGGCTGTGAAAGAGGCGGGCAACAAATACCTTGAAGTGATCATTGAGGATGATCAGCGCAAGCCTGAAGTTGCTGTGCAGTTGGCCGACAAACTGATCCAATCGGAAAAAGTGGATGTGTTGACGGGCATTATCTGGTCGAACCTTGCCATGGCGGTTGTGCCAGCGGCAACGGCGCAGGGCAAGTTTTACCTTTCTCCCAATGCAGGGCCTTCACTGCTGGCGGGAAAGGGCTGCCATCCTAATTATTTCAACGTCGCATGGCAGAACGACAACCTGCATGAAGCAGCCGGTGCTTATGCCAGTGATGCAGGCTTTAAAAACTCCTTCATGCTGGCCCCAAATTATCCAGCGGGCAAAGACGCTTTAACGGGCTACAAGCGCTTTTACAAAGGGGAAAAAGCCGGTGAAATTTACACCAAGCTGGGGCAAACAGACTATGCAGCCGAGATTGCCCAGATCAGGGCGTCTGGCGCGGACAGTGTTTATTTCTTCCTGCCCGGCGGCATGGGCATTTCGTTCCTCAAGCAGTATGCAGGTTCGGGCGTGGATATTCCGGTGGTTGGACCGGCCTTCAGCTTTGACCAAGGCATTTTACAGGCCGTGGGGGATGCTGCCCTTGGTGTGAAAAACACATCCCAGTGGAACAAGGACTTGGACAACCCTGCCAACACAGCATTTGTGGCGAACTTTCAAAAAGAGTATGGCCGTTTGCCATCCCTTTATGCCAGCCAAGGCTACGACACAGCCAACTTGCTGCTCAGCGCTATGAAAACCGCCGGTATTCAAGACAAGGACGCATTTCGGGCCGCTTTGAAAAAGGCTGACTTTGCCTCTGTGCGCGGGGACTTTTCCTTTAGCTCCAACAACCACCCAGTGCAGACCATTTATGTCCGCGAGGTGGTGAAAGAGGGCGATGTTTACACCAATAAAATCGTCGCCACCGGCCTTGAAAACCATGGGAATGCCTATGCGGCATCCTGCAATAATTAAATGGAATAGGTCAGGCAGTGGCAATCTGCCTGACCCTTTTGAAGGCTTTTTTCATGTCCATCGTTCTTTTGTTGGAGCAGCTCTTAAATGGTCTGCAATTCGGGATCATGCTGTTTTTGATGGCGGCTGGCCTGACCTTGGTGTTTGGGGTGATGGGCCTTATTAATCTTGCCCATGGCTCACTTTATATGATTGGCGCGTTTGCAGCAGCGGCAGTTGCTGCGGCAACGGGGTCGTTTGTGCTGGCCCTGGCCGCAAGCTTAGCGGCTGCAGCGGCAAGTGGTGCGCTCATTGAAATTCTTGTGGTGCGCCGCCTTTATGAGCGGGATCATCTGGACCAAGTGTTGGCAACCTTTGCGCTTATTCTCATATTCTCGGAAGGCACCCGCTGGCTGTTCGGCTCGTTTCCTTTGTTTCTGGATGTGCCCTCTTATCTTTCCGGCGCGGTGATGCTGCCCTTTGGCATTGAGTACCCACTTTACAGGCTTGCCATTATCGGGGTGGGGTTTGTGATTGCGGGCCTTTTGTTCCTGCTGGTTTCTAAAACGCGGCTCGGTATCCAGATCAGGGCAGGCGAGGCGGACAGGGAAATGATCGCGGCCTTGGGCGTGGATATTTCCAAGCTCTACACAATTGTGTTTGCCCTTGGAGCCGCGCTGGCGGGTCTTGCGGGGGCGCTTGTGGGGGCAATTCAGTCTGTGCAGGTTGGTATGGGCGAACCGGTGCTTATTCTGGCATTCGTGGTGATTGTGATTGGCGGCATTGGCTCCATTAAAGGGGCGCTGATCGGCTCCATTGTGGTGGGCATGACGGACACATTGGGCAGCCTGTTTTTGCCCATGGGCCTTGGTGTTTTCATGGAACCTTCTTCTGCGGCCTCCGTTGGCGCGGCGCTGGCGTCTATGTCGATTTATATTGTTATGGCAGGGGTTTTGCTTGTTAAACCTTCCGGCCTTTTCGGGAGAGCTGCGTGATGACCCGCGAAGTGGTTTTAAACTGGGCGCTGGCTCTGGCCCTTCTTGCTGTGCCTTTGGGGGCATTTGCCATGGATGAGCCCTATATTATCACCTTATCCACCAAGGTTGCTATTCTGGCTCTTGCGGGCGTGGGACTGAACATAGCGCTGGGTTTGGGCGGTCTTGTGAGCCTTGGTCATGCTGCATTTTTCGGCCTTGGAGGTTATGCCATGGGCATTTTGGCAAGCCATGCGCAAGCCTATGCACCGTTGATGGAATGGCCCTTTTTGCTGGAAGGAACCAAATCCATGCCCATCATCTGGCTGGCGGCGGTGCTGGTGAGCGGGCTGGCGGCGCTGCTTATTGGTGCCTTGTCTTTGCGCACTTCGGGTGTTTATTTCATCATGATTACGTTGGCCTTTGGGCAGATGATTTACTATTTCGCCATCAGCTGGCCTGCTTACGGGGGCGAAGACGGGCTTTCCATTTACGTGCGCAACAGCTTCCCCGGCCTGAATACGCTTGTCCCTCTTCAGTTCTTCGCAATTTGCTATGGCCTGCTCATGGTGGTTCTACTGTTTGCCTCAAAACTTGCCAGTTCTCGCTTCGGCCTTGCGCTTGCAGCTGCGCGGCAAAACGAGGAGCGGGTGGAGACCGTTGGCATCCAGCCCTACACCGTGCAGCTGATCGCCTTCGTGATTTCAGGGGCCATCACCGGTCTTGCGGGCGCTTTGTTTGCCGACCTCAACCGCTTTGTGAGCCCCACCATGTTCAGCTGGCAAATGAGCGGGGAGATTATGGTCTTCGTAATTTTGGGCGGGGTGGCGCGTCTTTATGGTCCCTTGGCGGGGGCTGCCCTTTATATCATGCTGGAGCATTTTCTAGGGCCTGTGAGTGAGTATTGGCAGATACTCCTCGGGCTGCTGTTGTTGCTGGTGGTGCTGTTTGCTCGTGGAGGGCTGATTGGCATGATGAGCGGGCGGAGGATTGCCCATGCCTGATGTCATTTTGGAAACCAAAGGCATTTGCAAAAGTTTTGGCGCTCTAAAAGCCAGTGACAATATTTCTCTGGATGTGCGGGCTGGAGAAATACATGCACTCATTGGCCCCAATGGGGCGGGCAAATCCACCTTGATCAAACAGCTTGCCGGTTCGCTGAAGCCCGATCGCGGTTCCATCCATTTCTTGGGGCAGGATGTGACAGGGCAAGGAACCGTGGAGCGGGCACGCATGGGCTTTGGCCGGACGTTTCAGGTCTCCGCCCTGCCCATGGACTTTACCGTTTTAGAAAACGTAGTGCTGGGCGCTATGGGGGCAAGTAAAAAGCCCTTTCGGTTTTTTAAAAATGTTTTGAAAGACCAAGACCTTCTGGAGCAGGCACACAGTGCCTTGGAGCGGGTGGGACTGGAAGATGTGGCGGGCATGCGGACATCGGAAGTGTCCCACGGCCAGCGCAGACAGCTTGAAGTGGCCGTGGCGCTAACGGCCAAGCCCAAGTTGTTCTTGATGGATGAGCCCATGGCAGGTGTGGGGGCAGAGGGCTCCAAACACCTGACCGAACTGCTGTCCGGCTTGCGGCAAGAGGCCCCTATTCTTCTGGTGGAGCATGACATGGAAGCGGTGTTTCAACTGGCCGATCGCATCTCTGTGCTGGTTTATGGCCAAGTGATTTCCAGCGGCAGCGCGGCAGACATCAAGGGGGACGCGCAAGTGCGCAAAGCTTATCTTGGGGAGGATGCGTAAATGGCTCTTCTGGAACTGGAAGCTGTGAGCGCCTTCTATGGCAAAGCGCAGGCGCTTTTTGATGTGTCGTTTCAATTGGGGGAGGGGAAATTGCTGGCGCTTATGGGGCGCAACGGCATGGGAAAATCCACCTCCATCAAAACCATTTGCGGCATGCTGCCCGTGGGGTCTGGTCAAATTCGTTTTGAGGGCAAAAGTCTGCGCGGTGTTCCCTCCCACAAAGTTGCCCGTCTTGGTATTGGACTGGTGCCCGAAGGGCGACGGTGCTTTGCGGGTTTGAGCGTGGAAGAAAACCTGATGGCGGCGGCGCGAAAAGGCCATTGGACCTTTGAGCGAGTGGCAGACCTTTTTCCAAGGCTAGCCGAGCGGCGCGGGCAGAATGCGGCCTCTCTTTCAGGAGGAGAACAGCAGATGCTTGCCATTGGCCGCGCCTTGATGACCAACCCGCGCCTGCTCATCTTGGATGAGGCAACCGAGGGGCTAGCCCCTGTTGTCCGTGCTGAGATCTGGGGGGCGATTGCGCGTTTGAAAACCAAAAGCGGGCTTTCTTTGCTGGTGGTCGATAAATCTATGAAGGAGCTGTCCCGTGTGGCGGACCAAGCCGTTATTCTGCAAAAGGGCTTGAGCGTGTGGAGTGGAGATTTTGCCGCGATCACGCCGCAGGTCACGCAAACCTATTTGGGAGTGTAAACCGTGGCCTATGTGGTTCATCAAAAAGTTCTGTTCAAGCACTGCGACCCGGCGGGCATCGTGTTCTATCCGCGCTATTTCGAAATGATTAACGACTGTGTTGAGGCGTTTTTTTGTGATGTGGTCAAGGTGCCCTTTGAAGAATTACTAGTGAATGCTGGGGTGCCAACCGCGCAAATTTCCGCCGATTTTACTGCTCCGAGCCGACACGGGGACCAATTGGAAATTCGAGTGAACCCAAAGAGTGTCGGGCGGTCCAGCCTGCAATTGGAGTTTGTGGGGCAATGCAGTGAACAAGCCCGATTCACTGCGAACGCCCGACTTGTTTATACGGATGCAGCTGGCAAGTCAGCCCCATGGCCGGATGACATGCGGGCGCGCATTAACGGGGCAATGGAGGAGGCAAAATGACCAATCAGATCGTCGAGCCAGAGGGGTGGCTTCCGGCTAAAGGCTATGCCAATGGGGTTCTTGCGCACAGTGGCCTGTTGTTTGTTGGCGGGCAAATTGGCTGGAACAGCCAGCAGGAGTTTGAAACGCACGACTTTGTCGAGCAAATGGAGCAGGCCCTGCAAAATATCAAGGACGTGCTGCAAGAGGCTGGGGGCGCGCCGGAGCATATCACCCGCCTTACATGGTATGTGATTGACAAACGAGAGTATCTGGAACGGCAAAAAGAAGTGGGAGAGGTTTATCGCCGCGTGATGGGGCGGCACTTTCCGGCCATGACCATGGTGGTTGTCGCAGGCCTTATAGAAGATGAAGCTCTGCTTGAGATTGAAGCAACGGCGGTTATTGCTCCGTGAAAGCTGCATAAATTGGAATATTTTCTTGATGTCGAACTACATATTTTACTTCTCGCGATCCGGCAATAGCCTGCGGGCTTCCATCGCACTTGAGCTCTCTGGAGTTTTAGCTGAAAGCTGCTTCATTGATCTGAAGAAAAAAGAGCACAAGGCGCCGGAATTTATGCAGGTAAATCCGGCGAGGACTGTGCCGGTATTGGTGAAAACGGGGCAAGGTGGTCAGCCTTCAATGAAGCTTACCCAGTCCGGTGCAATTATGGATTTCCTGCTGGAAAAGTACCGCCCCGATCTCATTCCTGAAGCTCTGGAGGCGAAAGCAGAGGCGAGGGCACTCGTTTACAGCGCTGTGAGTGATATTGCCGTTCAAAATGCGCTCTCCTTTTACATGGGCGAGTATGGGGGGGAGCGCAGGGAGAATACCGCGTTTTTGAATTCACGCCTTCTCGATTCTGTACGGGCGTCGTTTCAGCCAGTGGAGGAACAGAAATATCTGGGAGGGGCGAGGCCCAATATAGCTGATTACGCCCACTTGCCGGTGATTTATATGCGCGAAACATTTTTGACAAAGAGCCGGGATACAAAACCAATCATAAGCTGGATGTACCGGATGCTGGAAGAACCCGCTGTTACCCGTGCGCTTGAATATGCCGGATATCAGCGGGAAGATTGAGAGACATTATTCAACCACTTCCTCTACCTCTTGCTTTTCAATAATGTTTTTCAAATACCAGCGATAGGTTTGGGCGAGGCCCTTCTCCAGCGGAGTGGAGGGGCTCCAGCCCAGTTCCTTCAGTTTTTGCGAGTCGATCAATTTACGCGGGGTTCCATCCGGTTTGGACAGGTCCCTTTGGATGTAACCATTAAACCCCACGGTTTTAGAGATTTTTTCTGTCAGCTTAAGAATGGACAGGTCTTCTCCAGAGCCGACGTTGATGGGTGTATCTCCATCGTAGTTTTTGAGCAAAAACACCAAAGCGTCAGCCAGATCATCCACGTAAAGAAATTCCCTGTGTGGGGCGCCGGTGCCCCAAATATGCAGGGTTTTCTCATCGTTTGTTTTTGCTGAATGAGCCTTGGCTAATAAGGCTGGAAGAACATGGCCGGTTTCAAGATCAAAGTTATCGGCTGGTCCATAAAGGTTGGTGGGCATTGCGCTTATATAGGAGCATCCGAATTGCTTACGGTAGCTTTCCACCAGCTTGAGGCCTGCAATTTTTGCAATGGCGTACCACTGATTGGTGGCCTCCAGAGGCCCTTGCAGCAGGGACAACTCTTTGATGGGTTGGGGCGCAAACTTTGGATAGGCGCAGCTTGAGCCCAAAAACAGCAGGCGTTCCACATCGGCCTCATGTGCGGCGTGAATGATATTGGCCTCAATCATCAGGTTCTCATAGAGGAACTCCGCCGGTTGCCGGTCATTGGCTAGAATTCCCCCGACCTTGGCAGCCGCAATGATGATGATATCCGGTTTGTTGGTTTGTAGAAAATTTTCTACCGCGCCTTGCCGCGTCAGGTTCAGTCTTTTGCGTGAAGCCGTTAGAACTTCGCAGTCAATGCGTTTTAAGCGCCGCAGCAGGGCGCGGCCTACCATGCCCGTATGGCCTGCTATCCAAATTCGCTTACCTGAAATATCATAGTTCATTAATAGCGATCCCTCCGGTTGCCTTCTTTTTCTATTGTGATGAGGTCGGCTGCGACCATGTCTTCCACCAGCTCTTGAAAACTGACCTGTGGTTTCCAACCGAGATGCTCTCTGGCTTTTGTGGCGTCGCCCAGTAAATGATCCACTTCAGCGGCTCTAAAATACCGAGGATCAACGGCCACGAGCACCTGATTGGTACGCCGGTTGATACCCTGCTCCTCAACGCCGCTGCCTTGCCAGCACAGGTCGATGTCAACAGATGCAAATGCGGCTTCCACAAACTGGCGAACACTGTGAGCCTTGCCCGTTGCAAGTACATAGTCATCGGGTGTGGGGTTTTGGAGCATGAGCCACATGCCCTTCACATAATCGCTTGCGTGGCCCCAATCCCTTAGTGCATTCAAATTGCCAAGGTAGAGTTTGTCCTGAAGCCCCTTGCAGATGGCAGCGACTGCCCGCGTGATTTTGCGCGAGACAAAAGTTTCTCCCCGCTGAGGGCTTTCATGGTTGAAAAGAATGCCGTTGGAGGCGTGCAGACCATAGGCTTCGCGGTAATTGACTGTCGCCCAGTAGGCATAGAGCTTTGCTGTTGCGTAAGGAGAGCGGGGAGCAAAGGGGGTCTTCTCGTTTTGCGGGGTTTCTTGTGCCTTGCCGTAAAGCTCTGATGTGGAGGCTTGATAAAAACGGGTCTTGTTTTCCAGACCGAGTAAACGCAGGGCTTCCAGCAGGCGCAAGGAACCGAGACCATCTGCGTTGCCGGTGTACTCCGGAGTTTCAAAGGAGACCTGCACGTGGGACTGGGCCGCCAGATTATAAAGCTCATCGGGTTGGGTCGCCTGTACAAGGCGAATCAGATTGCTGCTGTCTGTCATGTCTCCGTAGTGGAGGTGGAAGCGCACATCTCTCTCGTGCGGGTCCTGATAGAAATGATCGATTCTGTGAGAGTTGAAAGAGGACGCGCGCCGCTTTATCCCGTGAACCTCATAGCCTTTTGCAAGAAGAAACTGGGCCAGATAGGCCCCGTCCTGTCCGGTCACGCCTGTTATCAAAGCGGTTTTTGCCAACAAATATCCCCTAGTAGATTACTTGCGAGGTTGTGAGGGGATTTACTGACCGTTTGGAGACGGAAGACTGGTTTGCGGCCTTGAACGCGAAATATTGGAGAAACACCAATCTTCTGAACTTCCAGCAAACCCCCTGTGAGAAAGAACCTAAAGGGTCACGCGTGATCAGCAATGGTGAAAAGTTGGAGCCATGATATTAAAGGGGCTCCCCTTGCAATTGGTATGCTATTGAAAAGTCGAAATATGTGCCTGTGACATTTGACACAATATAAAAACGTAGGGGGTATAAGTAAAGGGGGGATGCCGGATGAAGGGCGGAGAGGGTCGTAATCCCCCTCCGGTCTATGCGTACTAGGTGCTATTTAGTGCCATAGAACTGGCGGTACCAGTCCACAAAGGCAGCGACGCCATCTTCCACCGATATGGCAGGTGTGAAGCCGGTGAGTGCCTGAAGCAACTCTGGCGAGGCATATGTGCTGGGTACATCCCCTTTTTGCATGGGCAGCATGTTCAGCTGAGTCTTCTTGTTCAGGCAGGATTCAATTGTCTCGATAAACTGCATCAATCCGTAGGGCTGGCCACCTGCAATATTTACCGCACGCCATGGCGCAACCGGAGATAAAGTGTCTCTGACTTCGTCGTTGACAAGGGGCTGACCCGCCTTTGGAGGGGTCCCCATAAGCCGGACAATACCTTCAATGATATCATCAATATAGGTAAAGTCCCGCCCCATATCACCGTGCCCGTAAACGTCGATCGGGCTTCCTTCTTCAATGGCTTTGACAAACTTGAATAAAGCCATGTCAGGACGCCCCCAAGGGCCGTAAACGGTGAAGAAACGGCAACAGGTGGTCGGCAGTTTCCACAAATGGGAATAGGAGTGCGTCATGGCCTCCGTCGCCTTCTTTGTGGCGGCGTAGATGGTCAGGGGGTGGTCTGTGGCATCTGTTTCATAAAACGGCATTTTTTCGTTGCCGCCGTAGACCGAGCTGGTGGAAGCGACCAATAGGTGCTTTGGAGTATGCCGACGGGCAGCTTCCATGACATGAAAGGTGCCTTCCAGGTTAGAACTGACATAGGTGTCCGGGTGCTCAAGGCTATAGCGAACCCCCGCCTGCGCTGCCAGATGAATGATGATATCTGGCTTACATGCGTCCACCGACGCATCAAACGTGTCTTTATCCTCCAGCATACCCGTATGGTGTTGGTAGCCATTGGTTTTTTCCAGCAGGGCTACACGGGCCTGTTTCAAGGTAACATCATAGTAGTGGGTCATGCCGTCATAACCGTCCACCAGATACCCTTCGGCCAACAGGCGCTTGGCTAGGTGAAAACCGATGAAACCGGCAGTACCGGTGATAAAAACCTTCTTTAATGCGTTCACGTCGTGGGCCTTGTTAATCTTTCTTATGCAGGTGTTATATTCAAACTTTTTTAGAAGGCCATAAAAAACCGCAGAGAAGTTTTACTCGTTTCGCCAAAAGCATAAATTACTTATTGGTAAGGTTGTATCATTTTGTCTTAGAGTAGTCACTCGGTGACATGCAGTGACACTTTTGCCGGTTTTTGGATATTTTTCTACGACAATTACCTCCTACATTCAAACTCATCCAAGCGACAAGCCACCACAGACCTCGCCTTGGAGTTAAAAGGAGATTTTTCGATGAAAGTATTTGGATCAACTATTTTAGCTGCAACTACGCTTGCTCTGGCTGGAACTTCGGTCGCGTCTGCTATGCCGGGTAATGGCGGCTTCATGCAAGGCAAGCCTGCCCCCTATGAACGTCTGTTCGACCGTTTCGACAGGAACGGTGATGGCTCTTTTGACCAATCGGACGTTAATCAGGTTGTTAAAGAAGAGTTCACGCAAATCAACCGCTCTGGCGGGGATGGATTTACACTGGAAGACTGGCAGACTTACAAGGCAACCAAAAACGACCCCAAAGCCGTGCGCATGTTCCAGCGTTTTGATACAGATGGAAACGGGCAAATCACCCGTGAAGAGTTTGTAGAAGTGGCAACAGACGCTGCCAATCGTATGAATGAGCGGAAAGAACGGGCAAAGGGTCCACGAAACGAGCGTGGTAAAGGGCACGAAAAGCACATGCGTGGTCATGGCGGCGGGCACAAGCACGGTCTGAAAGCGTTTTTCGCTCAGGTTGATACCAATAATGATGGCAAAATCAGTGCAGACGAAATTGCAGTTGTTGCCGACCAAGTCTTTGCTAACGGCCCGCTAACTTTGGAAACCTTCAAACCCGTTGCAGCCCAGTTCAGCAAGCCAATGAGTGTTCGCTCATTCCAGCGCATGGATGCCAATGGCGATTTGCAGGTAACCTTTGAAGAATACTCAAAGGGCTATGACAATTTTGTTGAGCGGATGGACCGGAACAACGACGGTGTTGTGACCAAGGCCGACCTGAAGAAGCATAAAAAAGGCAAGGGCGGCCATGGTCCGCATGGAGAGCGCAAGGGAAAATAAGCTGGAGTGGCAGTACAAACGGTCCGGCTCACTGAGGCATTCAAACTCAGGACTGTGAACTGTACCCAGTTTAAAAGAGGTTCCTATCTGGAACCTCTTTTTTAGCTGAACAGTGGAATTAAGCTAAAAAGGGCGAGCCCGATCAGGACCGCCAAAACGAAAATGTAGAGAACTTTTGCGAGCTGGTTTTGAAAAGGGGAGCGCCTCCCCCCTTCTAGGTCAGGATCAAGAGGAAGCTTTCTTTCTCTGACACCGAGACGGTGGAATTTTACGACCTTTCCCATTCTTCTTGCTTTCGTGGAGTACACTAGTTTTTAGGTGGGTGTTTTTCACGAAAATTCAATGGATGAAAGGGAGGGAAAATCCCGTTGGCATTACGTTTTATCCCATTTCCCGCGCACTGCCGCTGATGCGGATGCTTGTACCTTTTTCGGAAGGAATTTGCGCTGTGATGAGAGATTTCATGCCCATATCCTCGCCCTGAGTGATGTGGATCTGCCCCTGATGGGGCCAACCGATATCTCGCAGGTAACCTGAAAAGGCTGAGGCTGCGGCTCCTGTTGCCGGGTCTTCGAAAACGCCAGCGGAAGCAAAAGCATTGCGAACATCGAAGCTTTGATCATCGCGGGCGTAGACCAGCATGATAGTCGCCACCTTTTGCGTGTGCATGAAGGCTTTGCCCCGCTGCAAGTCATAGGACAATCGGGTGAGAGTACGGCGATCATTTACCGCAAGAAAAAGATGATCGGAACCTCCGTGAATACGGGCGGGGGACAGGCGCTCGTCCAAGTCAGAGGGGGCGAGAGAGAAGAGGGTGAGAAGGTCACTTACACTCTGTTCATCCAGCTTTTTACTGTGGGTACTTGGAGATTGCAGGGCCACTTGCATGGTATCCTCCTCCACCCAGCTTTCAACGCTGATTTCGGCATTATTCAAAGTGAGAGGGTAAACTTTAGGGCCGTACATCCGGCCCAGAACAGCTCCAAGTGCAATGGTGGCATGGCCACAGAAGGGGACTTCTGTTTCCGGTGAGAAATAGCGGGTTCGGTAACTCTCACCATTTGGCGCGCGGGCGGCAAATACAGTTTCGGAAAATCCAACATCGGCGGCGATTTTCTGCATGACAGGCGCGCTGGGCAGGATTTTTGCAACGACAACACCTGCTGGATTTCCACCTACACCACTGTTGGAAAATGCTGCAATTTTCCAAACTTTCAAGTTTGTTTCAGACATTTTGTTCTCCGTAAATTCTTGATATTTAAAGCGTAGCCAAAAAATTTTAGGTTTTGAATTTATAGATGAAGGCAACCGGGCTAATTTTCCTATAAAACTTAGGCATAATACTAAAATCGCTTTGGATGCGAATATGATTGATGAAACGGACGCTAGAATTATAGAGATTTTGGAGCGGGACGGGCGCATTTCCATGAGTGAACTTGCCGCCCGTGTTGGCATGTCTGGCCCAAATGTCAGCGAACGGGTACGCAAACTGGAACATGAGGGGGTGATCAAGGCGTTCACCATTGAATTCTCACCGCGAGCACTTGGCTATACGCTGGAGGCAATTGTACGGGTGAAGCCTAGCCCTGGCGCTTTGCATATTGTGGAGCAACTTATTCTGGAGCAGCCTCGCTTTACCGCTTGTGACAAGGTGACGGGGGAGGATTGTTTTGTGACACGGTTGCTACTGCGCGATATCAGTGAGCTGGATGACCTGCTGGAACCGCTGCAAGACAAAGCCGTGACCAATACTGCAATCATTAAGGCCACTCCCTTGCGCAGCAGAATGCCGCCATTGCGTTGAAACAAAAGCTTTACACTCTGCTCAGGTCATCCCTACGTGTTCTTGCGAATTTATGATGATTGTGAAATATTTTCCAGAAATTTTGGTCTTGGGAATATTGAAGAACGAAGCCTGCCTTTGCGAAGGTGGTGCACGTGGTGGGGGATAGTTTGGTAGAAGTTCAGAACTTAGAGGGCAGCAGCTCTTTTGTGCTTATTTGCGAGCACGCTTCCAAGTTTATTCCTGCCGAGTTCAAAGGACTTGGACTGGAGAGCGAGGCGCGGGTGAGCCATGTTGCCTGGGACCCCGGCGCACTGGCAGTTGCACAGCATATGTCTTGGCTTTTGGATGCTCCCCTGATTGCCCAAGAGGTTTCTCGGTTGGTTTATGATTGTAACCGGCCACCCCATGACCCCACTGCAATGCCAGAGAAAAGCGAAATCTACCAGATACCCGGCAATGCAACTCTGTCCGAGGCACAAAGAGCCGAGCGGGTAACGCGGTTTTATGAACCGTTTAGGCATCGCCTTGCCTCGTTGATTTGTGAGAGGGGGGAGTGCGAAAAGCCTCCGGTTCTGCTGACCATACACAGCTATACCCCCATTTATAATGGGAAATCGCGCGCCGTTGAAGTCGGCATTTTACATGATGACGACACCCGCTTGGCAGATGCGTTGCTGAGCTGCCTGCAAGGCTGCTCTTTCAATGTGCAGCGCAATGCGCCCTATGGCCCTGAAGACGGGGTGACCCACACTTTAAAGGAGCACGGACTGAAAAACGGGCTTTTGAACGTGATGGTGGAGCTGCGCAATGACCTGATTGCCACACCGGAGCAACAAGGGCAGATGGCCGAGCTGTTAAGCAAGGCCCTGCACAAAGCCTTGCCCATGTGCGAGTAGCAGCAACGGCCTTCTTCCAACCGTCTCATCCAAGACATATACGGTTTGTCTTTGAACCCCGGAACGGCGGCGGGGAGCGGCTGTGTAAGTTAGGTTGCCGCTTTAAAACGATGAGAGTGTTTATCGAAATATATCAAAGCTTTAATCTGCAGTTTAGGCGCGTATCTTTAACAGAAAACCGGTATCCACTTTTCGGTGATACGCGTTAGAAAACAGTTGGCCAGTCACCGTTGGCAACTTGAAGCGTGGCCTTATGCGCTGTTTTGAGGAGGCTTTGAATTTCTCCTTCAGAGTTTATCGGGATCAACGCCACAGCCCCCAGCAATGCCTTGGCGTGGAGATAGGGAGGGGGCAGGACAACAGGGCCTTTGGGGTCTGCAATGCTTCCCGAACCATTCCAGCCAACCGCATAACACAGCCAGCCAGTGGGGACAGAGGTTCCCACTTCCTCCGCTTTTGCCAATATCTGGCGGCGTTTGTCCTCGCTTGGGGAGTGCACCCAGCTTCGAACTGCCTCGCGAATTTGGGGGGCTTCTTGTGTGTCTTTCAGGAAATAGTCGTGTTGGATGGCCAACGCCCAGCAAATTCCTTCTCGTGGGGGCAAGGCATGGGCTACAAAATTCACATAGTCCGTGAGAAGTGACGCCTCAATCAACCTCTCCATAGCTTCGAGAGGTGAAAAGCGGGGCTGAAGGAGTGGCTTGGCCTCTGCGCTCAAGGCGAAGCGTGCCAGAATTTCCTTGGTGCCCGTGAACGGAATTTTCTTAAGCATGTTTAGTTAATCATCGTTGGTAGGCCCTTGAGCATCAATGGGCCTTGGCTGTTGACTTCGCTGAGTGGGGCTTTGATGGAGACCTGAGCTTGACCTTCCATTGTCACTTGCAGGCCCGTTACATTATTGGTTGTCTGCGCTTTTAATTCAGTACTCAGCCCCTCCAGAGAAAGGGGGCCGCTGGACTTGCCATTTAACTGGGACTTGCCTTCCAGATTAAGCTGCGCCGCGCTGATGGTGATGGCGGAGGGCGTGATCTCAAGTTTCGAGCTTCCAACCTTCAAGGTGATTTTCGTGTCGGCGGACAGCTCGATCTCCTGAGCTGCAAGGCTATCCTTTTTCTCGGTTTTAACCTCACGTTCGCCCGTTGAAAAATCCGTCTTGTTTTTTACAACTGTCACCTGATCCTGCCCGATGGTCAGGTTTGATGTTTCTCCGATTGTTGTGGTCTCGAGTTTTTTAACATCCTTGAGTGCGTTTTCCTCAACCAGAACCTCGAGATCTTTCGCAGCCCGTACGCCAATCTTCTCGTTGCCTTCCGCGTCCTCGAACTCAAGTTCGTTGTTCTTTTCTCCAAGGCCGGTAACGAAACCGGACCTTGTTGTATTTGCTGAAGAAAAAGGATGCTTGTGCTGTTCGTTGTAAATCTGCCCGGTAATGATGGGGAGGTCCGGATCGCCTTGAAGAAACGAGATCAAGACTTCCTGACCAACGCGGGGCAGGAAAAGGGCGCCTTTTGCATTGCCGGCGAATGTTTCGGCAACTCGAATAAAACCCGATGTTTCCTGCTGATCTTCGGTGATATCCCAAAAGAACTTGACCTGAACACGCCCTTGTTCGTCACAGGCCGGAGAGCCTTCTTTGGAACCGATGACAACCGCGTTGTGCACACTGGTCATTTGTGGCTTTGGCAACCGCTTTGGAAAGAGCTTGAGTTCTTGCGGCGTGGCTTCAAATGTTGCGTGTAATGTGCTGCCACGGCTCCAGCTGTAGGTGAAGGCAGTGAGCGTCAGGTTTTTTGGCGGAGCGTTGAACGTGTTTGAGCCAAGATTTATGGTTTGGCCGATATGAAGAGCGGGGTGCTCGGTTACACCTTTGAGTGTGACCTCACCGGCTTGTTCCGCGCCAGCTACTTTTCCCATTTCCGCAGAGGACAGAACATCTCTTGCCAGAGGAATATAGCGATAGACGGAGGGTTTTTCCTTGATGCTTAGCGAGCTGGAACTCGCCGGACCTGCTTTGAGGGTATGCACTTTTTGAGCGTCATAGGTGGCGATTTGGCTTGTTGCTGGGGTTAGCCTGTGGGTATGATCCAGCTCTTTCGCATGATAGGTGCCTCTGTCTGCAATGCCCAGAACATCTTCAAGTTCAATGGCCTTTCCAAATGAGGGGAAAGGCTTGGAAGGGTCATGAATTGTCAGGGCCTCGGGGTCTTTACCATCTGAAAAGAAATAGACATGGCCTTCTTCAGAAAGCAGCCTTTGGCAAAAGGCCAGATCGTCCTCTTCATACTGAATGCAGGTCCCTCTAGGGGGAAGGGATCTGACGCCGCTGAGCTTCAGGGTGGATACATTATTGTTCTCCAGCACCTTCCCCCAGATCTCAATGGTATTCAGGTTTTGATAGATGGCCGAGTTTTTGCCTAGCTCCAGAATACAAAGGGAAGGGCGAACCAGAAGCTGGATACTGGCAAGGCCGTTGGCGCCAAGTATCCTTTGTGCTTTTACAATGATGCCTGCAAACGAGCGGGGCTTCACATTGTTGGTGTAGACAGCTTTACTGCAGGCTAGGTTTGTGTGCTTACCAATAAGGTCTGCAAGAGGAGTTGAGATATCTGCAATAACCAGCTCGTAAGTTGGTACTTGTGAAAGGCGCTCCTCAACCTGCAAACTCTCAACCACATAAGATGCGCCGTCCATATTGAGAAAAAATGCAATATCCTCGGAACTATCGGTGGCAGATTTACTCATAATGGGGCCCTACAAGAAGAAATACTGTCTTTGTTCTTAACGAGGACATCCAGAGTATACCTCGGCAGTTCAGCGCAAATATAACCAATGAATAATGAAGTTCAATCATTCAAGTGTAGTTTTGCAAAAGTGATTTAAAATAGAAATTATCATCTAATTGGAAAAGGGGAGATGAAAAATGAGAAATTATTTTTTCTTCTCGAAATTCATCCTTTCAGGTTGGTTTCTTCCGCTGAGGGAGGGAGAAATTGATAATCCACGTCAATTTTTGCTTGGTTGACTATTATGTCTGGCCGCAAAACCTAAGTAAAATTAAGGTTTTAGAATAACAAATGAGAGGGGTGAATCTAGCTCACAGAAATTTGATTGAATTCTAACAGTAAATTGAGTTTGACATTTCTTTTGGGAAACATATAAGACTTAAGTATATATATCTATGAATATCTTTGAAATATTCTTGGGTTGTTGTCCAAAACTCTATGCTGCGGGAGGTAATGTGAAGTTTTGGTAATGTTTAAATATATTTATACATGATCTGTCTGTGTATAAATATATTTATATTTCCTTATGGTGAACAAATACAAGAAATGTATTTGAGTGCTGCTGCTCTCAAAATTAAAATAAGATTTTATTGATAGAGTGCTAGATGAAGAATATTTATTTTAAATGTACTGATGCAAGCATTGGGATGCGTTTCCGGCAATTAACTAGTTATGCCTCTTGGAATCTTAGCTGTGAGGCCTTTGCTCCCAGCTTTAGTAGTTGAGGCAGTCTCATGTTTCACGGTGCCTTGTCCTTCTTTAATCTTAGAATTACGCTGTCAATATTAGTAGTGATTGCAGGAGTACTTGCTCTTCAAAGCATTCTAAGCCCCCTTAAATTTCGCTCTCTCGTAGCTGAGGCGGTTTCCTCTCGTCTTCAGGTGGTTGCCGGTGCTGTTGAGACTCTGGTGCATCGGGGAGAGGGAGTTGGCATGTCTTTAAAGGAGATGTCAGGCTTGGCGGGTCTTGTTCTGCGAGAAAAAGAGCGGGGCGAGCAAATCCAGCATATTCTCGTTGTTTCTCCTAAGGGAGATATCATTGTGAGTGCCGGAGGTTTGCAAATTCCTCAAAAGGATCGGGGTGCTGTAATGCGGCGCGTTCTGGGGAGCGGGGAGAAGATCACGACAGTTGATAGGGGAGAGCTTTTATACTCCGGTCGCCTGTTGTTCGATTCTTCCAACTCAGTCATGGGGGCAGTGATTGTTTCCTCCAGCGCCAAGCATTTCATGAAGGATGTTTCACAGACAACCTCGCGGTTGAACTGGGCGTATTTGAGTATTTTTGGTCTGATCCTTGTTTTTCTGGTTCCCCTTGTTTTGATGGGCTTCGGGAAAATCAATCAATTCTATTACTCACTGACCTCTGAGAGTTTGCGGGATGGCTATGCAGCCCAGCAAGGGGCAGTGAGCGGAAAAATTTCGGAAGGGAATGAGGTCTACGAAGGTGCGTGGTCCGAACTCCAAAAGGTTGCCTCTAGCGCTGAAAAAGAGCGTGGGGGCGTTTGATATGCAGATTTTAGCCGGTTTTTCCAAGCGGTACTTCTTGAGCATGGTTGTTGCCATGACTTTGGCAGCAATTCTCAGCATTGCTGTAACTCTGGCGGAATTCAGATCGGGGCTGCACCCTTACCTTCTTTCAAAAGCTGATAGCGTGACGCTTTCTGTTAAGCGAAACTTGGAGTATGCCACGGAAATCGGGATCCCGTTCCATGAAATTCGTGGCATTGAGACGTATCTGGAAGAACTGGAGCGCACCAATCCAGAGATCAGGGAAATCTCGATCATTGATGGTGCTGGTGATGTTCTAACTCGAGGTGGCAGCGGAAGTCTGGCAACCGAGCTTGAAGACGAAGTAGGGCGGCCCACAGCGTTTCTTCAAGGTATTTTGGGTTCGCTTTCAGAAGTCGGTGAGGTTCTTTTCGGGGCTGAAGAGCACGATCTGATTGCGGAAGCTGCTATTCATGCGGGCGGGGTAAGCGTTGCCAAGGTTCGCACCACTATTGATCTTGATTATGTGAACAGCAAGCTCTCAAGCGTGTTCTTCGATACTCTCGTGCTGTTAATTGCGGTTTGCTTGATTGCAGTTGAGGTGATGGTTGTTTTCCTGAACTCAACCATTGCCGAGCCCCTGCGTCTGGTGGAGGCTGCAATTCTCAAGCGCTCTAAAGGATACCTAGGGACGCATGAAGGAGGGGCGCGCAAGGATCAGGTCGGGCTGTTCATTGGAGAAATGAACCGGCAAAATGACAGGCTTCGAAAGCTGGTGGAAGGCTTGCAAGGCGCCTCCAGTGCAATGCTTGAGCAGATGCGTGCCTTTGCTGCGCGATATAGCCTTTTTTCAAAGGATGAGGCGAAGAAGGTCTCTGTCATTGATGCGCGTATTCCGCTGTTCGTTTTTTGCTTTGCCGAAGAGTTGCAAAAATCCTTTTTGCCGTTGTTTGTGGCGGAGTATTACAGCGATACGGATCTTCTTGATAAAGACATTATGATGGGTTTGCCAATTTCGGCGTTTATGCTGGTTTTAGCGGTGATTACGCCGTTTGCAGCCAGCCTGATTGACCGTTTTGGAAATAAAACCCTGTACTTGGCAGGGCTTGTTCCGGCAATCGGCGGATACTTGTATTGCTGGCTTGCCCAAAGTGCGACGGATATTGTGCTTGCCCGCTCCATTACCGCTGTAGGCTACGGCATTATCACGATCAGTTGCCAAAGTTATATTGCGGCGGTGGCCAGCAATGGAAACCGGGCGCAGGCAATGGCCACGTTTGTTGGTGTTTTGATGACCGCCACCATGTGCGGAACCGCCATCGGCTCCATTTTTGCAGATTGGCTTGGGTTTAAGTCGGTATTTCTTGTCTCCATTGCCCTGAGTGCGTTTGCCGGTTTGCTTGGCTGGAAAATGCTGCGCAGTAAGCTTCCTGAGGAAGAGCCCAAAGTAAAGGGAACGCCCGCCAAAACCTCCGGTTCACTGGCGGCACTGCTGGGAAATAAACAGTTTGTGACGCTTTTGCTGTTTTGCGCCATTCCGGCCAAGGTGGTGCTGACTGGCTTCTTGTACTTCTTTGTTCCCATTTATCTGGCAAGCCTTGATGCAAGTCAGTCCGAGATCGGGCGTACGATGATGGTCTATTCCTTGATCATTATTCCGATCAGTCCCTTGGCATCGCGTTTTTCCGACCAGCTGGGCAAGAATTTGCTGACCGTGATCTTTGCAACGATCGTATCGGGAATTGTTCTTTTGGGGCTCTATCAAAGCTCAAGTGTTGCCATTGTTCTGGCTGTTGTAGCGCTGCTGGGACTGGCCCATGCTTTCCTCAAAGCACCACTGATTGTGGCAGCCCTAGAGGCGGCGGAAAAGAGCCCAGATGCCAGCCGGACAGCGGCTCTCAGCTATCTGCGCATGTTTGAAAGAGTGGGGAGTGTGGCCGGACCGCTGGTTGTGGCGGGGCTGCTTGTGAAACTGGACTTTGGCAGCGTTGCGGCTGTTCTGGGTCTGACTATCGCCGTTGCCGGTGTCGTCATGATGTTCATCTCCCGTTCCAATCAAAGGGGTGAAGTGAGCCATGCCTAAACTTTTGCAACTGGTTGTTTTCGCAGTGAGCACTTTGGTACTGGTCTTTTCCGCAGCTGCAAAGGTCCAGCCACTCACCACTAGCCGTGTGCACATGGTGGTGTGGCGTGGATGCGAAGAGGCATGTCAGGGATTTATCCGCTACTTTGAGGAGAGGGAGCTTCCCGTCAAAGTATCTGTCACGGATGTTGCCCGGGATAAAAGTGCTCTTGAGGCGGTGAAAGAAAAGATTAACGCCAGCCGTCCTGATCTGGTCGTCACTTGGGGAACAACGGTGACGCGCAGCCTCATCGGGACCATTGAGGATCATGGCGCTGAAAGCGGTTTGGGGGATATTCCGGCCCTGTTTATGATTGTGGCTGACCCTGTACGCTCCGGCATTATTGAAAGCTATGCAACATCTGGTCGCCCGTTAGTGACCGGTGTTCACAACAGGGTGAAAGAGGAAGTCCAGCTTAATCAGATTTTCGAATATCACCGCCCCAAACGCCTTGCGGTGATCAACGATCCAAGTGCAATCAATTCCTCGTTGAATACTCAGACCCTGCTTGGTCTATCCAAGAAAATGGGGTTTGAACTGCTGCAATTCGAATATGCGTTGAATGAGCGCGGAAAGCCGGATCCGGTTCAAATTCCCGCGCTGATCGCGCAGGCGAAAGAGCAAGGAGCCGAGGCTATTTATGTGGGTTCCAGCTCGTTCAATTTGGAAAATCGCGGTGCTTTCACAAATGAGGCAGTAGCGCAAAACCTGCCGGTTTTTAGTGCCTACGAACAAATGGTGCGCGATGGCATGGCCTTGATGTCCGTCTCGAACAGCTATGTGAATGTTGGCAAGCTTGCCGCATCGCAGGCAGCGAAAATTTTGCTTGATGGAATGGAGCCGGGGCAGCTGCGTGTGAAGGCGCTCGATCGTTATTCCTTATTTGTCAACATGCGGGCAGCGCGTCAGCTGAAGCTTTACCCCCCTCTACCGATTGTAAACATGGCGGAGATTATTCAATGACGGCAGCGGTGTTAACCTCCCCCATTTCTGAAAAGGCGGTCGCGGGTATCTACCTGAAAGGGGACCGGAAAGCCTATCGGAGTTTACGCAATGCTTTCAACGCAGCGCAAACGTCCTATCGGGCTTTTTCAGAGTCTTTGGAATCGCTGGAAGACCGTGCTTTGGAAGAGGCCAACCGGGCAGCTTGGGCGATCTTGAAAGAAGTTTCCCAAGAGACGCTGGTGAACACATCAAAGGATATCGAGGTGTTCTCCTGGTATCTGGCTTCTCTTTTACATGGGGCAAATCCGGTTTCTGAGTTGCTTGCAGGCCTCACTGCTTTTGTTGAGCTGGCCGAGCAAAACATTGATGGCCTTCAGCCAATCCCGCCGGCAGAAAAGTTGCGCGGTGCTGGCGAGAGTGAGCAGGCTATCGAGATTGCCGAGCTCAAACTCAGGCCAATCAGCCAGTTATTCGGAGATATTGAGGGCAGCGGGCTTTTATATGCTCCGCTCACGAACCTGCACCTGATAGGTGAAGTGTCTTTTGGGCAGTTCCTGATTGCCGAGAAGAAAGGCGAGCTGGCTCCCTTAAAAGAGCCGCTGGTTGCGTTGATCCAAACAAGCGAGGAGGAGGTTCGCCAGCTTTCCCGTGATCTGAATGCCATGATTGACGTGAGCGAGCGGCTTGATGGCACGGTGAAGAGATATGCGCAGGCGCATGAGCAGCCGGTTTGTTCGCTGGGTTATTTTATCCGTCATTTGAAAGAGCTGGTACGAAGCGTTCAGGTGTTGTGCGATGGAGTAATTCCTCCAGACACACTTGAGACGGCAGAGGCCGTTGAAGCTCTGGTATCTGAGGAAAAGGCGGGTACTCAAGACGCAGATACGCCCCAGCAAACAGCGGCTGTCCCGTCGCCGCAGACGGCTCTTCCAGCCAGTACCGGAAGCTGGTCCTCTCAGGTCTCCTCCCGCGATGATGCATTGGCAGCAATTGCTGATCTGGCTGGATATTTCCGTAAAACCGAGCCCCATTCTCCCATCTGCCTGTTGCTGGACCGCGCAGTTCGTTGGGGGCATCTTTCCGCTGGTGAGCTCTTTCAGGAAATACTGAGCGAGGGCAGTGTGGGGATGTCGCAGATGTCCTTGATGACTGGCTTGGAAAGTCAGGGCTATTCAGAGACTTACCGCTCAAATAGTGCCCGTCTGCCCATGCAGGCAGCGCCTCCCAAACAAGTTGAACACCCACAAACAGGAACTGCCTCAACAGCTGTTGAGGTGCGCGAGAGTGCGCCTGCTCCAGTGGTAACTCCTGACAGGGTGCACGAACAAGCGCCTGATGCTGAACAAAACGTGGAACGGGAAAATTCCGCTGCACAAGACTCCTCTGAAGCCACCACACAAGACAACTTAGAAGTGGCTGATTTTGAATGGTAGGGCGTGGACCCTGCGAGAATAAGAAAGGAAGAAAAATATGTCCGGATACTACATGCGAATTGATGGTATTACCGACTTTAAAGGGATGGCAACTGTCAAGGAGATTGCTGGCAAAAAGGGCTTCTTCCCGATTTCCAACATGGGCTTTTCCTTCTCCCGCTCCATCTTCGTAGCCGTTGGCTCTGCAGGCGATGCGGAAACCGGTATTCCGGCTGTTGGCGATATCAATATCGAACGCGGAAATGATGCGGCCTCCGCCATTTTGGAAACAATGTTCTTTGCCCCTGGCGCAAAGGGCAAGACGATTGAGATCGTTACCACAAAAACAAAGAATGACGGCAAGGGCCTGCAGCCAACACTGGTGCTGACATTGGAAGAAGCACGTATTTCTTCCTACGCTTATGCGGGTGAGCAGACTTCCCTGTCCATCGCCTACACCGTTGTTTCCATTGCCCACTACTTCGAAACTGAATCTGGTGAGGTCGTTAAGTCCGATACCGTGAAGTTCGATCTGAAATCCGGCGAGCTGGTTTCCGGCAATGCGGACGCTCAAAAATAGTAAGAGGATCTGATGGCGCTTAACGCACAACATAAACGGATTTCAAAGAACCGTGTTTCCATTACCTATGATGTGGAAGACGGCGGCGCGGTTCAAACGAAAGAGTTGCCTTTTGTTGTCGGTATGATCGGCGGCTATTCGGGTGATCGGCAGGATAAGGAGGCTCCGGAAGACCGGACCCTTTATCAGGTCGACAAGGACAACTTCAACGATGTGATGGCACGCATTGGACCAGAGCTGTCCTACCGCGTTCCGAACATGATCGAGAACGACGATTCTGAGATTGAAGTGAGCCTTTCTTTTAAGTCCATGAAAGACTTTGAGCCCGATGCTCTTGTTGAGAAGGTTGAGCCACTCAGGAAGCTGGCTGAAACCCGAGAAAAACTGATGACACTCGTTGCCAAGGCTGACCGGTCTCGCGACTTGGAAAAGGTCTTGAAGGAAATCTTGCAGGATCAGGATCTAATCAAGTCACTGGGCGATGAGCTGGGTGTTGCAAAAGAGGGAGATGCGTAGTGTCAGAGACAGAAAGTGTAGGCGCTGGCTCTGCTGGTGTAGCAGAGCAAACCAGTCTTCTTGATCGGGCTTTGGAAGCCACTTTGCAAACGCCTGAAGATACAACAAAAGAGCTTCTTACCGTTTTAACCTCTCAGGCGATGGAAGGTACGATTGCCTGGGACAAAAATGTTGGCGTTACGATCCGCAAAGCTGTTGCTGAAATTGATCGGCTGATGTCCAAACAGATGTCAGCCATTATTCAGGAAGACAAATTCCAGACACTGGAAGGCTCGTGGAGAGGCTTGCAGAAGGTTGTACGTGAAAGCGAGATTGGTCCACAGCAGAAGATCAAGCTGCTGGACTACAACAAGGAAGAGCTTCTGGAGCAGTTTGAGGATGCTCCGGCCATTGACCGGAGCCCGCTGTTTGAACGCCTGTACCAGCAAGAGTTCGGAACCGCTGGCGGTGAGCCTTACGGCGCCTTGATCGGTGATTACTACTTCGGATTTGGCGACGAGGATGTTGCCCTTCTGACCTACATGGCAGAAACAGCTGCAGCGTGTCATGCGCCATTCGTGGCGGCCTCTGGTGCTGGCATGTTTGAATACAACTCGTTTGAGAGTTTCAATGAAGGCCGCCCTGTTGCAGCAGGGTTCGACAGCCCCACTTATGCGGCGTGGAATGCGTTCCGTGACAGCGACGAAAGCCGCTATGTTACGCTGACACTGCCTTCGACACTTGCCCGCCTGCCATACGGGCAGAACGGCATTAGTGCCAAGACCTTTGACTTTAACGAGTTGGATACGGATGCAGATGGTAATCAGCGTCCTGCAGAAAATTCTCAGCTGGTTTGGTCCAATGCTGCCTATGACATGGCCCTCAAGATGAATCAGGCATTCACCGCTTTTGGGTGGTGTACTGCAATTCGTGGGCTTGAGAATGGCGGTAAGGTGGAGCAGCTGCCGAACCTGATCTACAAGTCCGATGCTGGTGATGTGCAGCAGCAGTGCCCGACAGAGGTGAACCTGACGGACGAGCGCGAAAAAGAGCTGTCTGATCTGGGGTTCCTGCCTCTGGTTCACTACAAGAACACAAACTATGCCGTCTTTATTGGTAGCCAGACTGTTCAGCGTCCTAAAACCTACACAGACCCTGATGCCACATCCAATGCGGCAATCTCTGCACGTCTGCCGTACATGATGGCCTCCAGCCGGATCGCCCATTACCTGAAGGTGATTGGTCGAGATCGTCTTGGCTCCAATCTGGAAGCTGGCGACATCAAGGCAGAACTGCAAGCCTGGATCGATCAGTACACCAATGCCGGTGCAATGGGGAATGCCGAGCGCTCCCGTACGCCGTTGGCTGAAAGTGCGATTGAGGTTGTGGAGCAGCCGGGCAAGCCGGGTGCTTATTCTGCCGTGGCGCATCTGCGTCCTTGGTTGCAGCTGGAAGAGCTAACCACTTCGGTTCGAATGGTTACTAAAATTCCGGGTTAAAGCCCTAAGGAACTTGTGAAGGCTATGGATATCAATCAGTCCGTTCTAACCACTGTTGAGACTGCCGGGCCCTCCCTTACATCTGTAGGGGAGGCGCTTGAGCATGCCTTGCGCCAGCCAGAGGGCGGAGTGGATGGTGTGATATCCATGCTCTTACGAACAGCTTTAGCTATTCAGGAACGCATGAATGCACAACTGAATGCTATTATCGAAGCAGATGCCTTTCAAAAAATGGAGGCGCGCTGGCGCAGCCTCCAAAATACGGTTTGGTCTAAAGGGACGAACAAAACCGTCAAAATTAAGGTTTATGATCTGAGTTGGGAAGAGCTGGCTCGGGACCTGCACTATAACAGTGACATTCATCGCACTTCTCTTGTTCGAAAACTTGGCAAGCAGGAGTATGAGACGCTGGGCGGCGAGCCATTTGGCATCATGATTGTTGATCATGCGCTCAGTGTTGATGTGGAGACCGAGTATGATCAGCTCTACACCGCGCAGCTTTTGGGGGACTTGGGGGCGGCTTGCGTGTGTCCGATTGTTTTGGATGTCTCCGATGACTTTTTGGGCGAAAGTGATGCGGCTTGGTATTCGGACACAACACGGGTTAAAAATGTTCTGGGCAGCAGCGACTATGAGGCGTGGGCACGCCTGAGAAAGGCGCCCAACTCCCGTTTTTTGGGGCTGGCCATGCCGCGCCATCACCTGCGTGGCCGCTATGAAGATCTGGACATCGGCTTTCGTTTCCACCAGTGGCCCTCCCAAAGCAATGGGCTGTGGGGAGGCGCTGCCCCCTGTTTTGCGCAGACAGTTATTGCTGAGTTTATTTCCCGTGCGTGGTTCGGCTTTTTGAAGTTGGTGTCCACCCATTCCGGTTCGGGAGCTGTTCTTGCGTATAGTGGCACTCCAGTGCCGGAGGGAACAGCGCCGGTTCAGCGTGCGCGCATCAGGTTGACGCACCACATGGCCCGCTTTTACTCGGAGGAGGGTTTTATTCCTCTTGCTGAAAGTACCAAGTCCAACCAGCTTTACTTTGTGGGCAACAGGTCGGTTCTGGATTGTGAAAGCAACCCCATGAAAGAGGTTCTAACCCAGCTTCAATCTGTGCTGATCGCCTGCCGGCTGGTGCATTATGTGAAAGTGAAAATCCGCTATCTGATCGGGCAGGTTATAACCGTTCGGGAGTGCGAGGAACAGCTCAACAGCTGGCTGGAACAGTATGTCTCCACTTCCGCCATGGCCAATAGTGAGCACCAGTCCAAATTTCCGTTTCGCGGTGCCCGTGTGAAGCTTGCTGCCGATCCGGCAGACGCTGCGCGGTACTTTTTCGAAATCCTTGTTCAGCCCCAGTACCAAATCGACCACGTCCTTGGGGAAATTGCTTTGGCAACTGACTTTCTGGCACCTGAAGGGAAATTGAAATGAAGTTTGGTGCTGCTTTTCTTGGACGTAAACTGGAAGATGGTATTGATACGCAGATTGCGGAAAACATTGACAATTTGCTGCAAACTGTCTCGCCAGAGGCCCAAGTTGCGCCGGAGCTGGAGAATGTGATCGCCTCCAACCTGTGCTACGGGCTGCCCATGAACTGGGCTTTGCAGGAAGCCAGCCGCAACAACCAGCTGCGTGAGGAGCTGCGCAAGCGTCTTCACCGCTTTGAGACGCGTGTGGTTGAGGTCTCGGAAATTGACTTGAGCGAGGATGCGCAGGGAAACTGCGTCAAATTCTACATTGCAGGTGCGCGGGAAGCTGATGGCACCAAGGACGCCATAGCAGTTGAGGCGAAGCTCTCCAGAATGGATCAGGCCCAGTTGGAGGAGAGCGAATGACCCGTTTGTTCAAGTACTACGAGACCGAGCTGGACTACATGCGGCGGGCGTTTACGGAGTTTGAGGCCAAGCATCCGCAAACTGCTAAAACCCTTGGTGTGAATGCGGGAAAAAGCTCTGATCCCGATATTCAGCGCTTGTCAGATTCTCTTGCGCTCATTGCCGCGCGCATGACTATGCGCATGGATGATACGGTTCCTGAGATGGCACTGGATCTGACGCGCATTATCAGCCCCGCATTTTTGCTGGGTGCGCCCAGTTACTGTCCGGTTCAGGTGTCTTCCAGTGCTTCTGCCCTGCGGGAATTGAGCGTGATTAAAAAAGGGCAGGAGATTTCTTTCAGCCAAGCGGGGGAGGGAGCAAGTTGCCGTTATATGGCGGCGGCTGACAGTACCATTGCCCCGATCTCGGTTTCAAATGTCAAACTTGAGACGAGCCCCCTTGCTTTTGAAACACCCCAGACCTTGCAGGATGTGGAAGCGGCGCTCACGTTCACCGTGTCTACATGGGATGCCAAATCCAGCTTGCAGGCTTTGGACATGGATAGATTGCCGTTTTATGTCTGCGCTCCGGCTGGCCGTAAAAAGCGTTTGATTAACCTGCTGGCCGGTGAAGTTCTGGCGATCGGTATCGGCACTGAGGGGCAAAAGGCGACCCACTGGCTTAAAAAAGAGTCCTTGCAGCTGAGCCTGCTGAATAAGGACTACACCTACCTTCCCTCTACCCAAAGCGGTGCAACGGGTTTTGACCGGCTAAGGAATTTCCTAGCCTATCCGGATCAAGGTGCTTACTTTGAGCTTTCAGGACTGAAAGAAGCTCTTTCCAAGTTGCCGACTGGCCGAGTGAGCCTGCGCTTGTTTATAGGCGGCCTTGCCGCGAAAAATCTGGGTGATGTTGCCTCTGGTGATTTAGCGGGAAACGTTATTCCGCTGGTGAACTGCTATCAAGACAAGTCGCAGCCGGTTCGCTATGACTTTGCCCGTTCGCAAGTGCCTCTTAAGCCTGTGTCTGCCTCGAAAATGGAAGCTGTGACCCTGCAGGTTTCCGGCATTGATATGCTCACGCCAACCGGTGCTGTGGCATTGCCAGCCATGACCACACCGGAACGGCGCAGAAATGACAGGGGCCCAGTGTGGCAGGAGCGCCATTTCCCAAAGGAGTTCGATCACAGCAGGAAATGGGTGAGCTTTTCCGTTCCTGAACTGAAGGGGGAGGGAGAAAGTGCTCAACTGGAGCCCCTTGATCTTGTTGCGTCTCTCGTATGCTCCAATGGCAGTGCGGCCACGACGGTGAGGCCCGGCACTGAAAGCAGTTTTGAGCATAAAGACTTATCGAAGATCCCGTTTTATATCCTCAGTGAGCCGAGCCTGCCGGTTTTTCCTGAAGACAACCCCGAGCAGCACTGGAATGCTCTGTCGTTAATCAATGCTAACTTTGCTTCCATTTTTGAGGTTGAAGATCCGGTTAAAGCCCTGAAAGAAGCGCTGCATTTGTGTGCGCCGACCGATTTTTGCATGGCTGCAAACGCCATATGGGCGGTGAATATGTCCAGATCCGTTGCTCCGGTTCGCGTGAATGGTGCTTCACTGTTAACCGCAGGAAGCTCTATCGAGATTATTCTGGATTTGGCGAGTCTGCCGTTTTCTGCGCAGGTTTTCGCAGTGGTGCTGCATAGTTTCTTGGGAAGTTTTGTCAGCTACGACCGGTTCTACCAACTGAGTGTGAGAGAGCGCGGGAAAGATGATCCTTTCTGCGTCTTTCCACGAGTTCATGGGGGGACGGTTGGAGGATGATGCATCAACCACAAAGAACTCTCATAGATATTCCGCTTGTACAAGCCGCGCGCATGGGGCTTGCGGATTACGAACAGGCATTGAAAGCGGGTCGCTTCAATCCTTTCCCAACAGGAAGTCACAGTGTCGGACGGGAAGAAAATCGGGGAGGCTGGGAGAAAGAGAGTACTTTTGGCGAAGAGACCTCTTTGAATGCGCCTGTTCTTTCCAGCTTTGACGGGGTGCTGCCCGATTACATTCAAGAAGCCATGCAGCAGGGGCTTCATCAAGATGATGCAAGCTTGAGGGACTTTCTGGCGATTTTTGACAGCCGGATACTGGAACTTCAGGTTCGCTCGCAGTGTGCGCAAATCCTTGTTGCGCTGGATGATGACAAGAACGGTGAAACCGTCAGTTATCTGAAGCGCTTATTGCAGCTTATCTCGGCACCGCAGGAGAGTACCCAGCATCTGGAGATGCTGTTGCCGCTTTTGTCGCGCAGCCGGTCTTTGGATACCCTGCGCGCTCTTATCGCTTGGTGGTCTGGACGTGATGTGCGGGTTGTGGCCCGTTTTGGAAAGTATTTTCCAATTGAAAAGAGCAGCCGAAGCCGCCTGAGTGCGCGCAAAAGGGATGAGGCCCAACAACTGGGGCAAGGGGCTATTCTCGGGCGTTTTGGCACAACCGCCATGGCGCATATTGGCATTTATCTGACTTGCCATAACCCGCAGGATCTGGAGCGGCTCACCAGTGACATGGCGCACTTGCAGCAACTCAAAACAGTCAGCGTCAAATATCTGCGTGATGCGGTGCCGATCACCATTTATGCCGATATACAGCGCAAGCATCTCATGGCTCCAAAACTCTCGGCACGCTGCCAAAAGGACCGGCTTGGGCAGTACAGCATTCTTGCTCCTTATGCGCACCCGGAACAACAAGCCTCACTCAAACTCATTGAACGTGCATTTTAAGGACTAAACCATGACCAGCCTCACCAAACTTGTAAGCTGCTTGACGCCGACTTTGAAAAACGCACTTGAAAACGGCGTTGGTGAAGCGATCAAGCGCAAAGCGGTCACCGTTGAGATTTCCCATTGGGTCTACCAGCTCCTCTTTGGAGGAAAACATGAAGAGCTGTGCGCGTTCTTGGAAACACAAGGTGTTGTGCTGAGTGTGCTTCAGCGCGAACTGGAACAGCAGATGCCATATGCCTCCACAGCCGGTGGCCAGCAGCCGACGATCTCCGGTTCCATAGAAAAGCTGTTGGAACAGGCGTGGATGATTGCGTCTGTGGAGATGGGGCAAAACGCTATATCTTGTGAAGTTCTGCTGCTTGCCGCCCGTACGCCCGGAACGCTGGGCGTGAGCCTTTTTCCGGTAAAAGCCCTGCAACCTGTCTCAACCGATGCCCTGCGTTCATTTGCGTTGCAAAAGGCAAATGGCGCGGACAGAGGGCCGGTGGCTTTGGCAGCTGACATGAGCGGGGACGGGGATGCACTAGCCAAATATACCATTGACCTGACACAGCAAGCGAACGAGGGAAAGCTTGATCCTGTTTTGGGACGCACTGAAGAGGTTGCAACCGCAATTGATGTGCTGCTGCGTAAACGGCAGAACAACCCCATATTGCTTGGGGAGCCGGGGGTTGGAAAAACCGCTGTTGTGGAAGGACTTGCCTATAAGATTGTGTCGGGAGATGTGCCTGTACACCTGCAAGGTGCCCAACTGCGCAGTCTGGATATGGGCCTTTTACAAGCCGGTGCCAGTGTTAAAGGCGAATTTGAAGAGCGCTTGAACAATGTGATTAAGGAAGTGCGCGCCAGCCAAACGCCTATCATCATTTTCATTGATGAAGCGCACACCATGATCGGGGCAGGTGGAGCGGAAAGGCAAAATGATGCTGCCAACCTTCTAAAACCAGCTCTGGCGCGAGGTGAGTTCCGCACTGTTGCTGCCACAACTTTTGCTGAGTACAAAAAGTATATTCAAAAAGACCCAGCTCTTGCGCGTAGGTTTCAGCCAATTACCGTTGAAGAGCCCAAACGGGATGCGGCGGTTAATATCCTTCGCGGTGTGGCAAACGGGCTGAGTGATCATCATAAAGTCCTGATCCGGGAAGAGGCGATTAAAGCTGCGGTGGACCTTTCAACGCGCTTTATTCCTTCGCGCCGTTTGCCGGATAAGGCCATCAGCCTTCTGGATACGGCATGCGCCCGCGTCGCTCTTTCACAAAACTCCCGCCCCAAACTGATTGAAAAGCTGGAGGAAGACCTCCGATTTGCCCAAGTAGAGCTGGACAAAAGCCGTGAAGAGGCACGCCTGTTCGGGGATGTAAGCATTGATGAAGCGCTTTTGAGTGACAGTGTTTCTTCGCGCGAAGTGGAGCTGGGTGAGAAAGTTGCAAAGTGGGAGCGGCAGAAAGAAGAAGTTGAAGCGCGCTTGATGGCAACAAAAGTGCAGGAAGGCGGTGAGAGCGCTTCTCCAGCGGTTTCTGGCAGTGCCGAGGTTGAAGGCGAAGTTTACGTGCACCCTTGGGTGAGCGAGGAGACAATTGCCTCTGTTGTCTCGGACTGGACCGGTGTTCCGGTTGCCAGTTTGAGTGCCAGTGAAGCAGAGCGGCTGCTAAATCTGGAGGACACCCTCAAGTCTAGGGTTCTTGGTCAAAATGCGGGTGTCGAGGCGATTTCCAGATCGTTGAAGATCGCCCGAGCAGGGTTGACCGACACGCGCAAGCCCATTGGTGTGTTTATGATGTGCGGCCCTTCCGGCGTTGGTAAAACCGAAACGGCACTGGCCATAGCCGAGCAGTTCTTTGGCGGCGAAGACGCAATTACGACCATTAACATGACCGAGTTCAAAGAGGCCCATAAAACGTCCATGCTGCTTGGGGCATCCGCCGGATATGTGGGCTACGGCAAAGGCGGGGTTTTAACCGAAGCCGTGCGTAACCGTCCCTATCAGGTTGTTCTTCTTGATGAAATGGAAAAGGCGCACCCGGAAATTCAGGATGTCTTCTTCCAGATTTTTGACAAGGGCTACATCTCCGATAGCGAAGGAGTGAAGGTCGACTTCCGAAATACAATCATCATCATGACCGCCAATGCAGGCGGTGAGGAACTGCGTGAATACTATGAAAGTGGTGAGGGGGAAAAGACTGATGCACAGATGACTGAGTATCTTCGTCCGCTTCTTCTTGAACACTTCAGCCCCGCTTTCATTGCGCGCACAGAGGTGATTGCCTATCGGCCTCTGGATATGCATGTGAGCGCCAAGCTGACTAAAATTCATATGAACCGCATCAAAAAACGCATTGCGGCCAAGTATGAGGCGGAGCTGGTTTGGGACAGCAGCTTTACCGAGTTTGTGGTGAAGGCCAACAATGACCCGCTTTCCGGCGGGCGTGCCATTGAAGCGATCATTAACAAGAGTTTCCTGCCAAAACTGGCGGAGGAATGCATTACACGGGTTATTGAAAACAAGCCGCTCAATACAATTTCGGTCTCTCACTCAGACAAAGACCTAAAGCTGGTGGTGGACTAGGGAATGCGGCTCTTCAAAGTCTTGCTTGGCATAATAGCCCTTTGCCTGTCAGTGGGTACGGCCCATTCCCAAGCCTATGGCGTACTTCGGTTGGCAACCCAGCAATTGCCCCCCTACCAGATCCTGGAGGGGGAGACGCTGGGTGGCATTGCCATTAACCGGATCATGTGTGTTCTGGATAAAATTGGAATGCCCTATGAAATTGTGGTCACAGGTTGGTCTCAAGCACAGCTGGGGACTGAGATGAATGACTACGACGGCTTTTTCGTCGGTTCATCAAACTCGGCAAGAGCCCGTTATTCGGTGCCATCCGCCCCTGTCGTTTCCGATACGCTTGTGTGGTACATGCGCCGTGGTACAGATGTTGACCCCAATAATGAAACGGATGCGCTGCGCGCCCGTTATTCCGCTAAGTTTGCCACCACCAAGTGGCTGAGCTTGAAGCGCAATGGCTACAACGTTGTCAAAAAGCCCCGGGATGCAGGTGCCTTGCTCAACATGTTGCTGGCCGGCGATATCGACGTTGCTTTGGAATATGAACTTATTTTTGAACACTTCATGGAAAAACGCGGGATTTCCTCGGAGGGGTTCACCAAAATAAGCAATGAAACCAAAGACCTTAGTGTCCACTTCTCCAAAAAATTCCTGAAGGTAAATCCATTGTTTCTGGATCGGTTTAACTCTGAGCTCCCAAGCTGCAAAGGGGAGACGTTATGACTTTAAGCATCCAACTCCTGCAAATACCGGAGGGCTGTACCGCCCTGCAGCGGGAATACTATCTGGATCAGGGAAGCCTGAAAATCGGTAGGGATTATGAGGCGGACATTTGCCTGCAAGATCAGGTGGGCACCTTGTCTCGCACCCATCTGGTCATTGCGCGTGAAGAGGATGGTCAGCATAGGGTTGTTGATACATCAATAAACGGAACGTACCTCAACAACACACGCTTGCAGCGTAATGAGCCTTGGGTGCTGGCCGATGGGGATGTGCTGAGCTTTTGTGATTACAAGCTTCTCATTGGCATTGTGGTGCGCCGCGAGGTGAGGGAACCGGAGGCATCGCCCAAACAGCCTCGCTTGTCTTTGCAAACGGATATGAATTCCACGGTTCCTTTTTTCCCCGAAGCCGAAGTTGAGCCTGTTCCCCAGAGCCGGAAAGAAGGCTTTCAACAAGAAGACGTTCAATTCGAACAAGACTTGATGTTTGACCCGTTTGCAGAAGGGCCGGGCCTGAAAGTAGAGCCTGAAGACTTTCAAAACACCGCTTTTGAAGAAGCCGAAAACCTTTCCATTCGCGAGCAGGAACTGGACGCGCTGACCAGCCCCTTGGTGAATGGCCAGCACATGCGTGCATACAGAGAGAATATTTCGGAGGCTATGGAGCGGGCGCTGGAGCGCTTTTTATCCGAGATAGACCCGGAAACACTGCAAAGTGATCTGGAGGCCTATGCGCCTTGGTTCGCCAACAAGCAAAAACGGTATTGGCAGGTTTATCGCAACCAGTTTTCAAGAAAGCGCGCCAACCGCGAGTTCCATCGCACTTTTCTTGCTCTATTTGCCGAGGAGATGCGCCGCGGATGAGACATTTCCTTATTTTGGCGGTTTGCCTGCTTGTTGCAGCTTGCGCGGGTTCCAAAGTCAGTGTGCCCGAGCAGAAGGTAGTGGGGCTGTCGGGCGGGGCAAACATTAACCGGTACAATGACAGCTCCAACCCTGTGGTGCTGCGGTTCTATCAATTGTCGAGCCGCTCTCAGTTCGAATCTGCGAGTTTCTGGGAAATCTACAATGACAGTAGTGAAGAACTGGCCGGTGTGATTATTGATCGGGAAAGCATTGCAGCGCTTTACCCGAAAGAAGCGCGCCTTGTGAATATTGAGCTTCAGCCGGACACCCGATATCTGGGCGTTTTTGCTGAATATGCGGACTATGAAACTCAAAGGTTCCGCGCTTCGCTCCCAATTTCTCCAGAAACATTTGAGAAGGGGGTAACCGTTTCGGTTGGTGCGTCCGGTGTAGAGATCCACAACCGCAAAAGCCCCCTCATTCGCAAAAAATCCTTCTTCTCTTGGGGAGACGATAGCTAATGGTTGCCCGCATTGTGTGGACAGAGGGCATGTTTATTGCCCCTCAGCACTTCCAGCATTCCGATAAATCGATCCGAGCATATGTAGATGCCGTTTCCCAGTTGGACCTGCGTGGTTCAGATTATGGCGTTAGCTCATTGGAGTTGAATGACAATGCCTTACAGATTGGAAAAATATCCATTCGCAAGGCGGCGGGTGTTTTCCCTGATCGCTTGTATTTTGAGCTGATACAAGAGCTGACGCTTGACGTTCCAGAGGGGACCGTTGACGAGATCGTATATCTTGCAGTTCCTCTTGCAGTTTACGGGGCTTGCGAATTTGGGCCATCCAGCGGGCAGCACCGTTACGCAACAAGCCCTCAAGAACTTCGTGACCTGCGCGATACTGACAATGAAGCCGTTGAGACGGAAGTTGCCGCAGTTGGTGTTACCCTCAAGCTTGGGACCTCAGACCTTTCCGGCTTTGCCACCATACCGGTTGCTCGCATATTGGAGAAATCGGCTCAAGGCCGTGTCATTCTGGACCGGAGCTATATCCCTCGAGCCCTTTCCATAGAGGCTTCCTCGGTTCTTATGGAACGGTTGGACGAAATCCTTTCACTGGCAGGTGTTCGGGCAACCAATGCTGCCAGCCGTATTGAATCGCAGCTGAGAACCCATAGTGAAAGCAGTTTGTTTTCAGAGCGAATGGAACTTCAAATTCTCAATAGCTCTTTGCTTGCTTTACAAAATCTACTGGCCAACACAAAGCTGTCTGCAAGGGAGTTTTACAATGAGGCGGGTGGACTTCTTGTAAAGCTGGAGGCTATGCAGGCCAGAACGACTGACCCTTCGCTGGTTTATGATCCTACCAATATGGGGGGGAGCTTTGAAGGTGTGTTTGGCAAACTGCGCGCGGCTTTGACCCTTGAACATACATCTAAAGTTGAGACTTTGGGCTGGAATCGGGAGCTTTTTGAAAAGAGGCGGCTTCTTCGGGTTGTTGTTCCCACCCGTTTACTGGGTGGAAACTACAGACCGGTTCTTGCTCTTTCTGGGCCGGATGGTGCTGCACACCTGAGTGAAATTGGCTCGCTTGCGTGTAAGTTGGCGGGCCTGTCGTCCATGCCGGAACTGGTCAGCCATGGTTTGCCGGGTGTTGAGCTGGCACCTCTTGCAACGCCGCCAGCGGAACTGCGCAACCGCTCTGATGCGGCTTTTTTCTCTATCGGTACAAGCAGTGCCCTTTGGCAACGGTATCTGGAAAAGCATGAAGCTCTGGCTTTGCATGTTGATGACCGGATCCAGTCGCTCGATGCAACTTTATACCTGTTGGACTAGGGAGTGATGATGCAAGTTTCCACTCCAACACTCACAGTGACGCCTGAAGGTGTTGTGCCGCCAGACCAGAGGGATAAGGCGGGCACCGCACTGGTGCGCCTGTCCTCCAGCGATATTCAGAAATTTGTTCGCTTGCTCGCCCATTATTCTGGCTCGAAAAATGCTTTGATCAATATATCAGCGGACTTGCTGGGAGTGTGCGGGACTATTCGCCGTCTGTCGCCGGAAGAAGAGCTGAGTACGACACGGCTTGAGCTTACAAGGACAATTATTGATCTGAAATACAAAGTGGTTCAACTGGATTATCCGCCATCTGTGGCGGAAAACCTTTGCTTGCTCTTTGCGATTGTGTTGGATGAATTCATTCTTTTGAGGGAGTGGGGACAAGATAGCGGCTGGGAAAACCGTACTCTGGTGGCGGACCTTTTCGGTTTTCGTGATGGGGGAAACCGCTTCTATGAGATTACCGAGCGAGCCTTGATGCAGCCAAAAGTACTGCGTGATTTTCTTGAGATCATCTATGTGTTTTTAAAACTCGGCTATCGCGGCAAATACAGTCACGGTGATGAATATGAAAGTGAACGCCTGATTGAAAGGTTGGAAACCAGCCTCAATCTTGTGCCCTTGCAAATTCCCAAAAAAATGCCGGGGCGGGCACTTCAGGAAACAACCGCGCCTAGCCCCGGTATCTCGGTCAGGCTCAAGCTTCTCAGCGCAGGAGCGGCCATTGTGGTGATGTGCCTGATAAGTTGGAGTTCGCAACTGTTAGAAGCGCAGTCGGTGCACGAAAGGTTTGCAGATGCCCGCGCTGCCGCTGCATCTGAAGGGGCGAAAGAATATATTTATTCCAGCCAAAGCGGAACAATGAAAGTGGAGAGACAATAATGAGATCTCTACGCATAGCTTTAGGCGTATTTACAGCACTTGCTGTCCTCCAGCTTCTTGTTTTACTGGTGCTGCTGTTTACCGGTTTCTTGTCTGGATTTGCCTCTGGAATTTGGGCGCTCTTGCTAGCTGTGGTGTCTCTTTGTGTTGGAGGTGCAGCTTTTTATTTCCGCTCAAAGATCTGGGTTGAAGATAGAAATGCGCAAGTCTTAAGGCGCCTTCGCAGCTCCATTCAAAAGCAGTATCGCAAGCTCAAGGAACGCTCGCGTACCATTGACCGCAATGACTTTTCAGTGCCTTGGAATTTGTTTCTGGCAATGGACAAGGGAAAGCGAACAACAACCATGGCTGAACTGGGCTATGTTTGCTTGGGCGCCCCAATTCACTCCAAGGGCTTGAAGGTGTCTACCTGGACCTCGCCCACCGCTGTTGCCTACCGCATCGAAATTGCGCCGGAAGTGGACCTGTCGTTTGACATGATCAACATTTTATTTGGTCAAATCCTGTCGCACCGGCCAAGTCTCGCGGTGAATGGTGCTTATGTGGAATATGACCTTGCTGGGCTCATGTCGCCGGATGTGGCGGAAACAAATAACATCTCTGCTATTAACCGGATCCTGAACGTTGCCTGCAAAACCTTTGGTATCGACATACCGCTACACATCACGTTGAGCGGGCTTGAGCATATTCCTGACTTACACAAAGCGGCAACGCATTCCGGCTTGCTTGGTTCTGATGCGATTTTGGGCGGATTTATTGAAAAAACAAGCGGCCAGCAGGCAGACAATATTGACCGGTTATTCAATGACCTTATCAGCTCACTGAATAACAACCAGCTGGAAGTTCTGGAAAAGCAAGTGGTGTCAGAGGAGAGCGCTTCTGTTGTCAATGCGCCGATGCAGCTAGCGCTTATTAAGGCACAGGCAAAAGAGCGTATTACGCAGCTGACGAACGCACTGCCTCCACGGCGAAAAAAGCTAAACCTTCAAAGTGTTGCCTTTGTCGGAGCCAGTGAGGATATGTTTGGCGTTGATCCTTTGGGGCAAGTGAGCGGCCAGCGTTTTTTCCAGTCTCCACCTGTCTCTCAACTTAATACGGATAGGGCGGACAGTGTTACTGCGAAGAGCGCGAGCTTGCTTGCAGCTGCTTACCACAAGGAGAGCTTTGGCATTGAGCCCAATAAGCGCTTTGTTATCAAAGGCAGGTTCAAATCACTAGCCTTGACGTCATCACTCGTCGTGCTCGTGACAGTTCTGGGTGCTTTGATTTGGAAAAATCACCGGGATTATGTGGCTCTCAATGGGGATGTCGGGCGGGCATTTGACAGCTATTACTCAAAAATTGGAGCCATCGGAAAGGGCGCGGATACGCTTGCAATGCGAGTTGAACTTCTTGCGCCGCTGCATCAAGGCATGCAAGCCTATAAAGTGCTGGATGAAAGCTTGGTCCGGAAGGTGCTGCCCAATGGCTCTCTACACTCAACCTATAAAAAACTATACGATCAAGAGATTGTCGAGGGGCTGCAGTACGCCCTTTTTGACCACCTTGAAAAGGATATGTTCGCCTACAATGCACTGGTAGACGGGGTTGAGCTGGTTTACTTGGCCTCGCTCGATGCCCAGTTCCGGCAGGATCAGGCAGGAAACGCCAGTAATCTAACTTATTACTATGTGTCATCGCTGGCGGAACAGGGCGAAGTCTCCCAAGGTTTTCAGAGGGTTTTTGCTGCAGTTCTCAATGACTTGTTTACGTTAAATCAACCTCTTGTTCTAAGAAACGAAGAGCTTCGTCAAGTGGTTGTGAAGACTTTGTCGGGTCTTGAAACGGCTGATCTTTTGTATGAAGCCCTTATGAGGCGCAGTGCATTTGTGGAGCGCGTGGATTTGCGCCAGCAGATTGGGCCACGCTTCACCGCTGTTTTTGAGGAAATTGCAACACCTCAGGCATATCTGGTGCCGCGCGCCTACACCAAATCCGGGTTCCAAGCTCTCTTTGAGGATGAGGGGATGCCGGAGCTGGATGCTCTGATTTCCAGCTATGAAAGTGTTATCGGCTCGTTGGATGAAGCGCAGATCAGTATCATTCAGCGGAGTATCGCAGATCGTTACAAGGCGGATTATATCGCTGTCTGGACGCGGTTTATCGACTCTTTGCAATTACGAGAGGCCCAGAACTGGGCTGACGCACAGATCCTGATCAAGGCCTTTTCAAGCGCCAATGAAAGCCCGATGAAAGGGTTGGTTGCAGCAATTTTGACCAATACCGTGCTTGAAGTGACACCTTTGGAGACGGAAGTAAATACTGGGACGGGTGTGAGGGACCGCACACTTGCATTCAGCCTTGAACATGATGTCGCGCAGAGCATTCGCGGGGCCTTCCGTCCTTATGTTGAAGCTGCGCAAGCGGCGGAGGGTGGCAAGAGTGAATTTGACCTGTTTGTCCAGTATTCCCGCGCGGTGATGCTGTGGCTGGATAATATTGCAGGCTCTTCGGATGGAGCGGGAAGAGCCCTGTTTGACCAGTTTCAGACAGTTGGCCAAGAAACGCCGCTCTCGGAACTCTATGTGCTTTCCTCTCGCTCTGAGTTGGACATTCTTCGCAATTTCGGCAGGGCGCTCTCTGTAAGCCTTGATAGGTCCGCTATGGAGTTCGTTTACTCCTATATTGATCGTCAGTGGCAACTCCAGATTCTAGATCCCTATGAGTATCTGTTTTTGGAAAAGTATCCATTTGCAATTGAAAGTACCCAGAACTTTCCGCTTGCAGTTTTTACTGAACTGTTTGGAGACGAAGGGAAAATTCAAAAGTTTGCCGATGGATACCTTGCAAGATTCAATAATGTTGAAGGCCCGCAACAGACCTTTATTCCCTCTGGAACTGCCCAGTTATCTGAGCAGGCTCAAAACACTTTGAAAAGAGCATCACAAATCCATGAAAGCATGTTTGCCGAAGGAAAACCGTTCCTTGCGTTCAATGTTCGCACCAGCTTCATGGACAGTCGGCTTAGCCGAGTGAACCTCTCGTCAGGGGTGACACTACTACAATATACCCACGGGCCAATTATTTGGCGTGAGCAGAACTGGCCTTTGACCGGGATAAAAAATGGCGATTTAACTCTGCGGATTTTCCAAAGATATAGCCCGGTTATCACGCGCAGTTTTAAGGGACCATGGTCATGGTTCCGCCTTGTCGGCAGAGGTAACGTATCCATAAACCCATCTCTCGGCGTTACCGACTCTGCTTTCTCGAAGGAAGGAAAGACAACAACTCTGCAATTTAGCACGGACAAGAAATACAACCCGTTTTCTCCGGGTTTCTTTTCCGATTTGGAACTTCCCTACAGCTTGTTTGAGCGCAGTGGGGAAGAGCCGAAAGTTATGTGAAGTGGTGCTTTCCAAATTTAATAAATATCAAGAACAAAGGAGACCTTTATGGGAGAAAAACTGGACACGCTGAAGGACGAGACGGAAGCTGCTATCTGGCTATTTGCCGAAGAGTTTGCTCAAAGTACTTACGGTGACTACACAGTGAGTGCTATTAAAGGCTTCCACTACTTTCGGGATAGATTAGGGTTGGAGAAATTTGACTCAAAGCTACCACCAAATCTGCTGTTTGCGGTAAATGGCCATGGAGGAGATTCTCCCAAGACAGCCCAATACAAAGTATCCAGATCCCGTTTGGGTATTTTTTCTAGTGGTGTTTCAACCATTAGTCACGTATCGTCGCAAGTTACTCAGGTTGATCTTGCAGGGGTAATTACTTCAATCAATGCAACTGGCTCCACTGCAGCCCACATGAAAATGCTACGGGACATAGCCAGAAAATACCCCAAAAGTAAAACAATTCAAGATTGGATTCAGGTTTGTATGGTTGCAAAGGCTGCCAAGGCAGCTGGCCGCACAACTGATTTGATCGGGGCCGCTGTTCCCATTGGTCTGGTTGGGACTGTTACCGGTGGGATTTCTCTGGCAATGGGAATGGGCCTTAGATTGGGGTACGGAACCGTTATTTCACGCACAGCCATGGAACTGCATTGGCGGGCCTACTTGGAAATGCGCTTGGGTTCGTTGCTGCATAGAAACGGAAAAGCCTTAAACAAGCCAAACGGCCCAGCAAGTGCGGTGATCTTCGAGCTGCTGAAACGCCGCGGGGCAACGCGCTTCTTGGGGCAGTATGATACAGCGGCCATTATTTCCGAGCCAGCTGGCTGGGAGACCGTTAAGGACAAATTGCTCCTGATGTAAGTTTTTGACACATCGCCCCTTTCGTGAGTTTCTCGCATAAAGGGGCGATGGGGCACTGAAACGCCCAACACTAACCTATACCAAATTCTAGGGGAAAGCAGGATGGCAGGACTTCCAGCCTCGCGGGTAACGGACATGCATTTATCACCGATGGCAACCGCGGGTGTTCCCCATGTGGGAGGCCCAATTCTGCCCCCCGGGACTACCAGTTGCCTCATCGGCGGGCTTCCGGTTGCCACAGCCACAGCTACAGCCACATGCGTTGGTCCGATAGATACAATCGTTGCCGGAAGTGTGACGTGTTTGGTTGAAAAACTTCCCGTTGCGCGAATGGGAGACACCTGCGCGCAAGGCGGCACAATTATCACCGGTAATGCGACCTGCTTGATCGCGTAGGTGGGCCGCTCTTAAGCTACTTTAGAGCGCGTTCCGTTTGATTGAGTTCAATCAAACGACAAGAATTCGCTCAAAATAAACAAGTTAGAGTGCACAGCGTGAATGCGAATGAACGCGATGTGCTCTAAGTGTTTTGGAAGACTTTATCGAGGGCGTAAAAGTCCAGCTCGGGGCGCACCAGTCCGCGCCCCCAAATTTGGTCGGGGTGGGTAAAACCGGGTTGAACGGCTCGAAAGGCCGTATTATCCAGCCGGTTGCCAATTTCCAAGGCGTGCTCCCAATCAATTAAAACCGGCCCCTCTTCGTTAATGACAATATTTTCCGGCGATATGTCCCCATGAATCCAGCCAAGCGTGTGAACCTGTGAAAGGCTTGTTTCAAGCTGGTTTCGAATCCGTTGACGCCCTTCCAACCCATAGTCAGAGAGTTTAAAGAGTGGACCTGAGATGTAGCTACGAATGAGGGTGAGGTGGTCTTCATTCCTAACCACCTCAAGAAGGCGGGGAGCGAATATGCCACCTATCGCCTTTAGGGTCCGGGCTTCATTGCGAAGACGCTGATCTGTGACCTCACTTGTCGACACCCGTTTCCAAGCCTGAGTGCCGTTCCAGACCACCTTATATCCAGAGTGACTTCTGGTTGTCTCCATTTCACGCCAATCCCCGCTGCTTTGGTTCAGGTCGGGTATATACAATATCTACTCCCCAAGCGGGAGAGGCACTATGACAGAGTATATTCCCGATCTTGGGTGCGGGATTTTTCGTAGGTGACTGCATGACGGAGCCTTTTAAGGTTCGTCATGCAGCTGTTGAAGTCATCACACACTTGTTAGAAGTTCATTCTCTTGAGTTTTAGAAAGCCCGTTAAAGTCCCATTCATCTGTCGATAGACGTGCGCTATTCAGTTCCTCAGTGGTTGGAGGCAAGGCCCACATGACATAGGTGTCGCGATATCGGTTGTTGATGTTGTCGATGCTATGCAAGCCTTGATAGTTTTTATCAAACTCTGAAGCCTGATGTCCGGCTGCTGAAAGGGCAACGTGCGCGCATTGACCCCAGACAATGATATGCCCCGCTGGGATAGCGCCGTTTGGTATCCCATTGCGATCCTTATACAAAAGGCCAGCTCTATTGGCATAGACATAAGTTGCCAGCGCATTGTGGCGGGTTGTGGCATTGACCTGACCGGCTAGCCGGATCGCTTCATCTGCAAAAATACCTGCCCTGTTACCTGCAATAAAAACGGCCATCCAGCAATTACATAGAGAACTTTGATAGTCTGGGACCAGTCCGGTGCTTTTAGTTCCGTTTTGTTTTAGCGATCTAAAAGGTCTTATTCGGGCACCATATCGAAAATTATTTCGGACCCAGACCATGTGGCGATGCCAGCTTGCAATTTGTGTTTGGTTTAGATTCAAAGGCATGCAGAACGTCCCTTCATTGAAGTTACATCAAGTCAAGTAGCAGCTCGAAAGCAATCAAAACTATGTGTCTATTGCGCAACCTGAATTTGTAAATGAGATTCGCAATTATCACTAGTGTTAAACCATAGTGAGAAAAAGATATACTTTGCTAGATAAAATCAAGTTCCTAAAATTCATTACTTACATAGAGACTCTACTTAACCTAAGCGACTGTTATGAAAGTATTAGTGGCGTCTTTTCAAGGATCTCACCCAAGGGAGCATGAGCTCTCACGCCCCATTTCCTCCTTTGTATTGACCAATCCCGTTCTAGTGGCCAACATTATCACTTATGCGGGAGGGATTCATTTTGGCACAGCTTGAAGTGGGGGAGAATGGTTGGGAGAGCGAGCAGGGTTTGGAGGAAACACCAGTCCGGATGATTTTAACGCAGATCTCATGTGCTGATCAGGGCAGAAATATTACTCATACATTTGAAAAGAGGACTTAAATGTCGGGCAAGTTGACATTTGAAGCGTTGAAACAAGCCGTGGCATCTGGCGAGATTGATACGGTGATTGCGGCGCAAGTGGATATGCAGGGCCGCCTGATGGGCAAGCGGTTTCAGGCCGAGTACTTTGTTGAGAGTGCATGGGAAGAGACCCACAGCTGCAACTATCTGCAGGCCACTGATATGGAAATGGCAACCGTTGAGGGGTACAAGGCGACCAGCTGGCAGACGGGCTATGGCGATTATATTATGAAGCCGGACCTTGGGACATTGCGCCGTATTCCATGGCTGGAAGGCACGGCGCTGGTTTTGTGTGATGTTCTGGACCACCACACCCATAAAGAAGTCCCCCATTCGCCTCGCTCTATTTTGAAAAAACAGGTTGCACGGCTTGAGGCCATGGGCATGCAGCCCTTTATGGCCAGTGAGTTGGAGTTCTTTTTATTCAAAGAAAGTTATGAGCAGGCCCACGATAAAGGCCTGAACAGCTTGACCCCCATTTCCACCTATAACGAGGATTACCACATCTTTCAGACCACTAAGGAAGAGGATGTGATGCGGGCGTTGCGCAATGGATTGCAGGGGGCGGACATACCTGTAGAGAACTCTAAAGGTGAGGCGGACGCAGGGCAGGAAGAGATTAATGTGCGCTATGCCGAAGCGCTGACCATGGCGGACCGCCATGTAATTATTAAAAACGCCACCAAGGAAATTGCATGGCAGAACGGCAAGAGTGCCAGCTTCATGGCCAAGTGGGACGACAAGGCGGCGGGCAGCTCCTCTCACATTCATCAATCCTTGTGGAGCGGTAAAGGTGAGTCCCTGTTCTATGATGCGGGTGACAAACACGGTATGTCAGGCTTGATGAAATCCTACCTCGCGGGGCTTTTGAAACATGCCAGCGAGATCACCTATTTTCTTGCACCCAACATCAACTCTTACAAACGCTTTGCCGCTGGAACTTTTGCGCCCACCAAGGCGATCTGGTCTTTGGATAACCGTACCGCCGGATATCGTGTGTGTGCACAAGGAACAAAAGCGGTGCGGGTGGAATGCCGTGTGGGCGGGGCAGACCTGAACCCGTATCTGGCCATGGCCGCTCTTTTAGCCGCTGGAATTGAGGGCATGGAAAAAGAGCTGGAGCTTGAACCGCAATTCGTTGGGGATGCCTATGGGGGCGAAGGTGTACGCGAAATTCCCAAGACTTTGAGAGCGGCAACACAAGCGCTTGATGGATCAAAAATGCTGCGCAGTGCATTGGGGGATGATGTGGTGGACCACTACGTGCATGCCGGGCGTGTTGAGCAGAACGAATACGACAAAGTGGTGACAAATTGGGAAGTAAAGCGCGGTTTTGAGCGCTCTTGAGGATGTTGGACATAGAGGCTGGAATGATAAAATGCTTGAAGTGTATCTCTCCCATTGACGGGACTGTGTTGGCCGAGCGCCCAGTGGCCAGCGGGCAAGAGGCGGTGGAGGCAATTACAAAAGCACGGGCTGCACAAAAAAGCTGGGCCGCTCGCCCATTGAACGAGCGCACCGAGCTGGTAATGGCAGGTGTTGCCCGCATTGGCGAGATGAACAGCGAGATTGTACTCGAACTTGCCGAGATGATGGGGCGGCCTGTGCGCTATGGCGGCGAGTTTGGCGGATTTAAAGAGCGGGCCAGTTATATGGCCCAGATTGCACACGAAGCGCTCCGGCCCATTCTCATTGAGGCGAGCAGCCAGTTTGAACGGCGCATTCACCGAGTTCCCCACGGGGTTGTTTTGGTCATTGCACCATGGAACTACCCATATATGACGGCCATCAACACGGTTGCCCCAGCCTTGATTGCGGGCAATACGGTGGTGATTAAACACGCAACGCAAACCTTGCTGGTGGGCGAGCGCATGGTGAAAGCGTTTGCCGAGGCCGGTGTTCCAGAAGGTGTGTTTCAAAACCTTTTTCTCGATCATGAAACCACGGGTGAATTGATCGGCTCCAAAAGCTTTGATTTTGTGAATTTTACAGGATCGGTTGAAGGCGGGCGGGCGATTGAGAGGGCTGCGGCGGGCACTTTTACGCCTCTGGGACTGGAGCTGGGGGGGAAGGACCCCGGGTATGTGCGTGAAGACGCAGATATAGACGCAGCCGTTGCAACCCTTATAGACGGGGCCATGTTCAACTCCGGCCAGTGTTGTTGCGGAATTGAACGTATTTATGTGCACCGCTCCCGCTATGAGGAATTTCTAGGCAAAGCCGTAGAGTTGGTTTCCACCTATAAACTTGGCAACCCTAAGGAGGAGGCGACAACGCTGGGACCAATGGCGCACCCCCGCTTTGCCAAGGTTGTGCGTGAACAGATTATTGAAGCTGTGGAGCAGGGGGCAAAACCGATGATTGATCCGGCATTGTTCCCGCAAGATGACGGCGGGGCCTATCTCATGCCGCAAGTCCTTACCAATGTGACCCATGAGATGCGGGTGATGAAGGAAGAGAGCTTTGGGCCAGTGGTGGGAATTATGCCCGTGGAAGATGATGCAGAAGCGATCCGTCTGATGAATGACAGCGCGTATGGGCTGACAGCTTCCGTATGGACGAGTGACGCTGAAGTTGCGGCCCGGGTTGGTGCCGAGCTGGAGACGGGTACCGTTTTCATGAACCGCGCCGATTATCTGGACCCCGCCTTGTGCTGGACTGGGTGCAAGGAGACGGGCCGCGGCGGAGCGCTCTCTGTCATCGGCTTTCACAATCTCACCCGCCCTCAGTCATTCCATTTCAAAAAGGCATAAAAAGAATGGTTCTTAGTGCAAACTGGAGCTACCCCACCGCAATTCGTTTTGGCGCTGGGCGTATTAAAGAGCTGGCTGAGGCGTGTGGCGCCGCTGGCATCAAGCGCCCGTTGCTGGTGACCGACAAAGGTCTTGCCGCCCTGCCTATTACACAAAATGCGCTTGATATTTTAGAGGCGGCTGGGCTTGGGCGGGCGATCTTTAGCGAGGTGGACCCGAACCCGACGGAAATTAATTTGGAAGCGGGGGTTACAGCCTTCAAGGCGGGCGATCATGACGGGGTGATTGGCTTTGGCGGTGGCTCCGGACTAGACCTTGGCAAGCTGGTGGCGTTTATGGCAGGGCAAACGCGGCCGGTGTGGGACTTTGAGGATGTGGATGATTGGTGGACGCGCGCCAACGCAAATGCCATTTACCCAAATATTGCGGTGCCGACCACTGCGGGAACCGGCTCGGAAGTGGGACGGGCAGGTGTGCTCACCAACTCGAAATCCCATGTGAAGAAGGTCATCTTTCACCCAAAAATCCTGCCAAGTGTGGTGATTTGCGACCCCGAGCTGACAGTGGGCATGCCGCAGATCATCACCGTTGGCACCGGTATGGACGCCTTTGCCCACTGTCTGGAAGCCTTCAGCTCGCCGTTCTATCATCCCATGTCGCAGGGAATCGCCTTGGAAGGCATGCGCCTTGTGAAGGAAAGCCTGCCCAAAGTAGTTTCCGACCCAGAGGACTTGGAAGCGCGCGGCTATATGATGAGCGCCGCAGCCATGGGGGCGACAGCCTTCCAGAAGGGGCTTGGCGCTGTGCATGCGCTCTCGCACCCAATCGGCGCGGTTTACAACACCCATCACGGCATGACGAATGCGGTGGTTATACCTCCAGTCCTGCGGTTCAACCGCCCAGCCATCGAGGACAAGCTGGCACAAGCGGCAAATTATCTTGGCATTTCCGGCGGGTTTAACGGGTTTTATGATTATGTCATGCAGCTGCGTGAGGAGCTGGGGGTGCCCGACCGTCTGCGCGAATTAGGTGTGGGCTCCGACAGGATTGACGCGCTTGCCCAAATGGCTGTTGAAGACCCAACCGCTGGCGGCAACCCCGTGGAGCTGACCGTGGATGCGGCCAAGCGGCTTTTTGAAGAATCTATTTAAACCCCAGCAGTAGGCCGCCTTGGTAGACCAGAAAGGCCATAAACCATGCGTAGAAGAGGGAAAGGAGCACGGAGCCTACCGTAAAGCGCCATGACTTTCCCTCTGTTTGCACTGTGGCAACTGTTGTGAGGCAGGGGGTGTAGAGCAGGCAGAATAGGCAGAAGGCGTAGGCTTGCAAGGGAGTGACTGTGAGGCCGATTTGGGTGGCCACTTGCCCAGCTGACATGGAATAGATGGTGGAGAGGGAGCCGATGACCACCTCTTTGGCGATGAAGCCGAAGATGAGGGCGAGTGTCAGATAGGGGTTGATGCCGATTGGCTCCATGACGGGTTGTAAAAACGTGCCGATTTGCCCACCGATGCTTTGCAGGCCATGCGCGCCGATTGGCAGATTGGTGAGCACCCAAACCGCAAGGCACCCTAAAATGATAAAGCGGGTGGCGCGGCGCAAGAATTGCCGTACTTCCCCCCAACCGCGATAGATAACCTGCTTTGCCGTGGGCAGGCGGTAAGGGGGAATATCCAGCACAAAGGGTTCATGGGATTTAAACTGGGAGGATATGCTCATGATGGCGGCGGTGGAGAATGCGCAGACAAAGCTGATCACATAGAAAGAAAAGATAACAAACGCGCCGCTGGAGTTCGGAAAGCTGGCGGCGATAATGAATACGAACACGGCAAGGCGGGCCGAGCACAGGGAAAACGGGATCACCAGCATGGACAGCAGCCGCAAGGGGCGTGCGCGCATGATGCGGGTGCCCATGAGGGCGGGGACATTGCAGCCAAAGCCCATCATCTGCATGACAAAGGCGCGTCCATCCAGTCCGACACGGCGCATGAGCGCATCCATAAGAAAGGCTGCGCGGGCCAGATAACCGCTGTCTTCAAGCGCTGCCATGCAAAAGAAAAACAGCACCAGAAGCGGCACAAAAGAGGCGACAGTGGAGAGGCCAAGCCAGATGCCGTTGATGAGAAAATCCTGCAGCCAAACAGGCCCAATGGACAGGACTGGCACGAGCCACGCGGTCTGGATCCATTCCGCAGCCGAGCTTACAAGGTCTTGTGCTGGCAGGCCTACTTCCCAAATGAAAATAAAGACAGCCAGCATGCCCGCCATGAATAGGGGCAGGCCAAAAACCGGATGCAGCAGGAACTTGTCTATCTTTTCTGAAATGGTTTCCGGCCATTCCTCGGGATAGGTGACGCTGCCCTCCAAAGTCTGATCAAGATCATCGGAGGTAAGCAGCGAGAATTTCAGGTGCTGGTAGTTCGCAATACTGGCGGGCACGCCGGAGCGTTGGCCAAGGCATGTGGTTACCTGAGACATGGCCTCGCTAAAACCCTGCCCGTATTTAGCGCTGACCAGCGCCACAGGCATGCCAAGCGTTTTTTCAAGAGCTTTTACATCGAACTTAATACCCAGTTTTTCCGCCTCATCGCACATGTTCAACATGACAACGGCAGGAAGACCCAGCTTCTTTACTTGTAAAGGAATGAGGATTTGCCGGTCTATTTGGGTGGCATTGATGACGATGATTGCAAGGTCAATGGCATAGGAGCTCAGAAACTGGCAGACGATTTGCTCGTCATCCGTGGAGCCTTCCAGATTGTAGATGCCGGGCAGGTCCACATATTCAACTGTTTCCTCGCCCAATGTTGCATTGGCTTTGAGCAGGTCTACCGTAATTCCCGGCCAGTTGCCAACAAAGGCGTTTGACTTTGTGATGCGGTTGAACAGCATTGACTTGCCGGTGTTGGGCTGGCCGATGAGGGCAATCCGCGGTGGGGCGCTGTGCTTTGCTGAATTTCCCCCTTGATAGACACCTAGCAAATCTGTGTTGAACCGCATGCGACAACCTACTTTCTAACGACAAGGATTCTTGAGGCTTCCGAACGCCTGATGGCAACTTGTGTGGAAGACCCCACGCGCACAATGAGGGGGCCGCCCAACTTTGCTGCAGTGATGACCTTCAGTTTTTTTCCGTTGATGATGCCAAGGGCATTGAGGCGGGTGTGGAGTTCTTTTCCTGATTGGGAGACGTAGGGTGCAAGATTGAACACACTACAGTTTTGTCCGCTGGGGACTTGATCAAGGGATGTGCGCTGCGTTTTTTCGTCCATAGGCATCTAAACTCGATTGAGGCTACCTGAGCGATAGAAACGACCATAGATTAGTGCTGAAAATAAGGAAGTTTCTTTAAAATAGTGGTGGGTCCGATTATTTTTATAGTTAAAGAAAACTATAGTTTATCTTTCTGGCAAGTGCTTAGTTTACATGGCTTTCAAACTGTTGGATGAGCTTTGTAAAATTTTTCAGCGCCTGCGTAAGTATTCATAGATTCTGCAAATCTGATGAATAAGTGACCGCTTTATAAATATCGGGTTGCAAACGAAACTATAAATGGTTACTAGGCCAACTTTAGCAGTAAAATTTATATGGACTGGAATAGGTCTCGAATATGCATGTAGTGAAGCTACTGGCAAACCGTCAGTGCTGCGCTTTTTCTACGCGCATAGATCTATGTAATCTGTTTTTCTCTTGCGTTTCGCGGGAATACTGCCTGTTGTTTTTGTTTTACATCGGGATATAAGAAATATGGCGCAAAGCAAAGTGAATGACGGGACGTCTTTGGACGAATCTCGACTATTAGAGGCTGCAATTCTGCCGGTTTGGCTTAATCAACGCGCTATCAGCAACTGGGGCTATGTGGGGCTGTGGATTTCAATGGCCGTGATTATCGCAACTTTCCAGCTGGGCGCTGGCGGGGTGAGCGGGCTTCCTTTGTCCACTGTGCTTATCACCATTGTTGCAGCCAACCTTTTGCTGGGCGTTGTCATGTCTTTGACAGCGGATGTGGGAACAGAGCACGGCATATCCTTCGCGGTTTATTTGCGTGCGCCCTTCGGTGTTTTGGGAACCCATATTCCCTCTATCACACGTGGTATTGTAGCCGCGGCATGGTTTGGCATTCAAACCTATCTGGGCGCGCTGGCTCTGAACGGAATTTTTGCTTACCTGACAGGCTTCGATAACTGGATCGTTTGGTATGTGGGCTTCTCCATTTTGCAGGTTGCCAACACTGCTATGGGTATTCGGGCAGTTGAGCGCCTTGCCAAAATAGCGGCACCCGCCATTATCGCAATTTCTGTCTGGATGTATTTCACACTGGACAATCTTGCCACGGAAAGCGGCAAGGATATCTGGACTTTCACCGGAGATGTGGAGATGACCATTGTGGCGCTTTTGGTGGCGAACATGGCGTTCTGGTCTTCTCTGGCCGTGGATATTCCCAATATCACGCGCTTTTTGCAGGTGCAAAGCGGAACCAAGAGCTTCTTCAAGCGTAACAAGAACGTGTTTCTGGCTCAGTTCGTGGCTCTGCCAACTGTTCAGGCGTGGATTGCCTTCATTGGTGCTATCTCCTTCATTGCGACGGGTGACTGGAACCCGATCACTGTTATTCAAGGGGAGGGGACGGGAGTTACTCTGGTTGTCCTGCTGGTAATGGTGGTGCTGGCTCAGTGGTCCACCAACACAAGCGCCAACCTTATTCCGGCAGCCTTGACTTTTGTGAACGCCGGTGCCCCTCACATCACCTACGCAGTTGGCCTTGTGATTGCAGCGATTGTTGGCACTTTGACCATGCCTTGGTGGATTTTGAACCACCTGTTCACGTATCTCAGCCTTTATGGCGGTGCGTTGGCGGCACTGGGTGGCATTATGGTCTGTGATTACTATGTACTGCGCAAGCGTCGTTTGAATGTGCCGGATCTATACCGTGAAGAGGGACAGTTCAAATTTGCGGGCGGTGTGAACCCTGCGGGTTTGATTGCATGGATTGTGGGAAGTGCACTGGCAATTTCCTACATTGATATGTCCTATATCGTCGGCTTTCCGGTCGCGTTTGTGCTCTACTATGTTTTGATGAAACTCTGGATTTTGCCGCAGTATCGTCAGGCGGAAATTGAGGAGCCTTCCGATGAGAAATATCTGGCCACCAGCATTGGGCTGAACTGGGTTTATGTTGAAAAACAAGGGATGGTTCTCAAACCAACCAAGGATATCCCAGCGGACGCCATTGCCCGCGAAGACCTGTAGCCTCCCATACTCTACGCATAAAACCTCCCGAAATTCGGGAGGTTTTTTCGTTAGGTAAGGTCTGCCCCCTTATGTGATCAGGGCGCGTATGGAATAGGAGATCACCGTGATGGTGCCAACGCCAACCAGCCACAGCATGGCGAACCAAAGCAGGCGCTTTACTGTGCTCGGGCGTTGGTCCGGCGTTTGGTGATCCTCCATGTTTTTACTATCAGTGCCGATCAATGGTAATGCTCCCCGGGTTTGACCTTGCCGCGGAAGACCCAATAGGCATAGGCGGTGTAGGCTAGGATAATGGGCAGTAAGAACGCAGCGCCCACAAGCAAGAACTGCAAACTGCGTGGGGGGCCTGCTGCATCCCAAACGGAGTATACGTGGGGAACAACATCAGGGAAAATACTGATGCCCAAACCGATATAGGTCACCAGAAACAGCAGGAGCGTAGAGACAAATGCACGCCCGTGATGACGGGGATCTGTAATACCGCGCCACATGATATAGGCCAGTATCACCACCAGAACAGGAACTGCACTGGTGTAATAAATGTAGGGCGTCTCGAAATAATGCATCATTGCACTGGGGCTTTTGAAGGGCATCCACGCGCTGACCAGAACAATGAAGGCCAGCAAAATGATGGCGCAGGGCTTTGCGATCTCCCTGAAATGCTCTTGGGGGCGGCCCTCCAGTTTCATGATAAGCCATGTGGAGCCCAGAAGGGCGTAGCCAGCGACAAGGGCAAAACCGGTCATGATGGTGAACGGGGTGAGCCAGTCCCACCAGCCGCCAGCATATTGCCTGTCAACAACCGTGATGCCTTGCACCAGTGCGCCAAGAATGACCCCTTGGGCGAAGGCCGCCAGAAGCGAGCCCCAGAAGAAGGACAGATCCCAATAGTGTCTGCGTTTATCCGAGGCCTTGAATCTGTATTCAAAGGCAACACCACGGAACACAAGCCCAAACAACATTACAAATATGGGGGCGTAAAGCGCGGGCATGATGACCGCATAGGCCAGTGGGAAGACGGCAAACAGACCGCCGCCGCCTAAAATGAGCCATGTCTCGTTACCATCCCAAACGGGAGCAACGGAGTTCATCATCAAACTGCGCTCCTCCTCGTTTTTGTTGGTGGGAAACAAGATTCCGACGCCAAGGTCAAACCCATCCAGAATCACGTAGCAGAATATGGCGACAGCAATTAAAAAACCCCAGATGAGAGGGTAATCAAGATGCTCCATCATTGTGGCCTCCATTGCTGTCTTGCAGGGATTGAACGGGAGTGATGCCCGCTGTGCGTGTTACGATGCCCGGGGTTGGGCCTTCCCCCAAGTCTGGAGAAATGCGCATGAGTTTCAAAATGTAGGCGATCCCTGTTCCAAACATAATACAGTAGACGATGATGAAGATGGCCAGCGAGGTGGCAACTGCCGGAGCTTCAACGGGAGATACAGAATCGGCTGTGCGCAGCAAACCATAAACGGTGAAGGGTTGGCGCCCCACTTCTGTTGTTATCCACCCTGCCAGAACTGCGATAAAGCCGGAGGGACCCATGATCACCATGTAGCGCTGGAGCGTTCGCGATTCAAACAAGGTGCCTTTTGTGCGCGCCCACAGGCTCCACAGCCCGGCAATAAGCATAAGAACACCAATACCGACCATGACGCGGAATGACATAAAGATGATGGTAGCGTTTGGCCAGTCTTCGCGGTCAAAGGACTTGAGGCCGGGGACCTTTCCATCCAGCGAGTGCGTGAGAATTATGCTGGATAGGTAGGGGATCTCGATCTTGTAGAGGGTCTCCTGCTTTTCCATATCCGGCCAGCCGAAGAGAATGAGTGGGGCCGGGCTTTGATCCTCAAAGTGGCCTTCCATTGCCGCGATTTTTGCAGGCTGGTGCTCCAGAGTATTCAGCCCGTGCAGATCTCCTACAAACATTTGAATGGGCGTGATGATGAGGATGAGCCACAGCGCCATGGAGAACATGACCTGTGCGCCGCGGTTGGTATAATCTTTCAGCAGATGGAATGCGCCCACTGCCCCCACGACAAAAGCCGTTGTCAGGTATGCGGCCATCAACATATGGAAGAGGCGGAAGTGGAAGGAAGGATTGAAGACAATATATAACCAGTCTTCAGGAATAAACTGGCCTGCTTCATTGATGGAATAGCCCACGGGTGTCTGCATCCAGCTGTTAGCGGATAGAATCCAGAAGGCGGAGAGAGCCGTTCCACATGCCACAAGGACGGTTGCCATAAAGTGTAGGTGCTTGCCCACCTTGTTCATTCCAAACAACATGATGCCTAAGAAACCGGCTTCCAGAAAGAAAGCGGTGAGCACCTCGTAGCCGATGAGCGGGCCGAGGATCGGCCCTGTTTTATCAGCATAATTGGACCAGTTGGTTCCAAACTGGTACGTCAGCACAAGACCGGAGACGACACCCATCCCGAAATTGACAGCGAAGATCTTGAGCCAATACCGGAAGACGCGCAGGTATACATCGCGGCCAGTAATTAACCAGAGCGCTTCCAGTACGGCCAGATAGCTTGCAAGCCCAATGGTCAGTGCTGGGAAAAGAATGTGGAAGGAGACAGTAAATGCAAACTGAAACCTGGCTAGATCTACGGCTAATGTGTCCATAAACACACCTTTCCTGAGATTGCTCGGGTCTTTAGTCTTAGCTTAAACAGCGCGGACTTAAGACTCTTAATCCAGTTCCCCAAGATTTGGGATTTGGCGTGCTTGAAACCGGTTTAATTGGTTATAGGATAACTATAATCTTTAAAATGATGTTTGGAAGGCGGCCTTGGTTCTGACCGCCTGCCTGTTTAACTAAGAAAATACCTTGGTTTTTGAGGAGCAGTTGGCTTTTGCTGAGCTTCCTGCCTGTGAACCCACCAGCACATAAACAGGGTTGCTGGAGGCAGAACAGCCCGAGCACCCTCCGCATTGTAACGGCTCGATCTTTTTATGGGTCAGCAGCTGTTCCAATAAAAAGCGCGCCTGTGAGGGGGGGATGTTAAAGGCGGCAGCAACATCCACTGCGGTTCCTTGTTCACGCTCTTTGAAATAATTTATCAGCTCCAGCAGCATCATGCAGTCCTTACTTCAGTTTGAGCAAGAGATGGGGTGGGACGGGACGCCATATGGCGCATGATCAGTATAATACTTGCCAAAAGCCCGAGGGCAGCTGCGATCCAGAGCACCGATGTTTGCGGATGCCGGGTGAAGGTGCCTAGCTGATAGGCCATGACAGAGCATGAATAGGCCAGTACTGTTGTCCAGAATGCAGCAAATAGTGCCCAGTTTCTACCAACCTCGCGCCAGATTGCAGCCAGTGCTGCCGAACATGGAAGATAGAGGAGAACTGCAATCATGTAGGCGAAAGCGCCGACTTTTCCGTCGAAATGTTTTTGCAGTGAGGTAAAGAGTGAGACTTCAACATCCTGCTCCTCGGCGGCGGTTTCCAAGCTGGAAATGTCTCCCACATCTATGCCAAGCGGATCAAGAGCTGCTGCTGCCAGCCCCATCAATTCACCTTGGAAAGCCTCAAGTGCGCCGGAAATTGTTTCCAAAGGAGCTGGAACTTCGTCTTCGTGTGCCGGTTCGCTGTAAAGCTCTTGCAAGGTGCCGACCAAGGCCTCTTTTGCGAAGATTCCGGTAATTAGTCCAACCGTTGCAGGCCAGTTGTCCTGCTCAATTCCCATAGGAGAAAGCACAGGGGTTACTTTTTGAGAGACAACGGCAAGAACGGAACGTCCGTTGCTCTCGTTGCCCACATTTCCTTCCAAGTCTATAGAATTTAAAATGGCCAGAACACCAACCACTATAATGATGATTTTCCCCGCTCCGATAATAAACAGCTTAAGGCGTGACCACGTGACCTTGAGCCACTGCTTTAATGGAGGGAACTGGTAAGTGGGAAGTTCTATGGCCAGAGGGGAAGCTGCACCGGCATAATAGGACCGGCTGATAACCAGACCAGTGCCAATGGCAGCTAAAACTCCCAGAAAATACAGGAGGAACACCACGTTCTGACCGTTTTCCGGAAAAAAGGCTGCTGCAAAAAGAGCGTAGACGGGCAATCGGGCGCCGCACGACATGAACGGTGTCATCATGGAGGCGACCACGCGCTCGCGCTGGGTTTCCAAAGCTCGGGTGCTGACAATTGCCGGAACTGAGCAGCCGAAACCCAAAATCATGGGTAAAAAGGCCCGACCGGACAGGCCAAGGCGGCGCATAAGCCGGTCTGTGACAACCGCCACACGGGCCATATAGCCACTTTGTTCCAGAAAGGTTTGGCACAAAAACAAAAGGCCAACCACGGGAATAAATGTAACCAGAGTTTGAAGGCCGCCGCCAAATGCAGAGGTGAGCATCAACAAGAGTTCATGGTTAAACGGCGTACCCATCAAAAGGAGGGTCGGCGTCTCCACAAACAGGGCAGCCCCCAACCCGTCGAACAGCTCAATCAGGCCGCTGGATACATTGATGGCAATGAAGAACATGAGATACATGACACCTAGAAAAACAGGAACGCCCAAGTATCTGGATAAGATAATTCTGTCGATTTTGTCGGAGGGGCCGCGCAGGGCTTGCGGGTCGGGTAATTGGGCACTTTCGACAAGATCTAGAGCGCGGGTGCTTTGCGCATCCACCAACATCAGGGAGAGGGGAAGGCCACTTAGTTCTTCATAGTCCTGCGCCACTTGTTTGGCATAGGAACGGGTTGCTCCATCCATCATCTGCCCGCTCAGATCGTCTTCTTCCAAAAGACGGTGTGCCAATGCTTGCGAGCGGGCAGTGCTCCACTTGCCTTGCTGGGCTATCATGCAAGTCAGTTTGTCAACGGAACTTTGTAGGTCATCCTCCAGAGCGAGGCTGGAAACAGCGCAAAGCTCTCTTGAAATGAGAGTGTTCTTCAGCTCCGCAACGCCATTCTCTGTCTTGGTTGACAGGGCGATAACCGGTATTTTGAGGGCCTGCGACAAGGCTTTTGCTGCTGATTGCGCAACGCCCTTTGGCCATAAATCAGCCTTGGTCATGGCTGCAACAACGGGCATTCCATAGTCCAGCGCCTGCAGGACCAGCGTGAGCGAGCGCTCCAGCAATGTGGGGTCGAGAACAATCAGCAGGATGTCATTCTTACTGCTTAACAGGGCTTGCCGCGTGATACGCTCATCCAGTCTTTCGCTTTCCGGGGAGGAAAGGGACATGACGCCGGGCAGGTCCACCATGTTGAACGAAGAGGATTCGTGGTGGAACGTTCCTTCCTTGCGATCAACTGTGACACCGGGCCAGTTTCCAACTTTCTGGTTTTGACCTGTGAGAGCGTTAAAAAGAGAACTTTTTCCGGCATTGGCATTGCCGAGTAAGAGAATCTGCTGTTTGGAAGAGGGGAGGGACGTTGTGGGGGAGTGACAGGACATTCAGGCGATCTCTTTAACAAGTATTGTTTTCGCCAGATTGACATCCACCGCGACCCGTGCGTTTCCGTTGGCCAGAAAACAGGTGGTTGGGCTGGTACGTTCCAGAATACGGATAGGGTAACGGGTACTGAGACCAAGGGAACGCAGCCGTAAAGATTGCTCTTTTGTATGCCCCAGATTGACAATCCTGAGAGGGTGCTGTGCCTTTGCGTCGCTTAAGGGGTATTTTGTACAGTATTTTGTATCCGCCATATTGCAGCCTTGTGGCTGCGTTGCCGGTAATTCTTGTTTTTTCGTACGCATGATGTGACCGGGATTGTCTGTGGAAGTTATTTGCAAATAATTCGCAATAGCGCGGAGCGGACATTGATTAGAGTCAAGAAAGCGCATGCAAAATTACAAATTGGAAGGAAAATCGGGTTTTGGCGTTTTTGTCGCAGGGTGCTTTAATTAGTGAGAACCGGCTGCCGAGTAGTTGCCCTTAGGGAGTAATGCGGGGTTTCGTGTAAAGGAGTTCATTCTCATATGGAATAATCCTCTGACACCTTGGGTGTTTCTCGCCGCGCAGTTCACGGATACAGTTTGAACAGCAACAGAGATTAACCGGGATGAAAAAAAACATGGCTGTGCAGAAGAAGAACGGCGGGCACCTCATTGTTGAAGCACTTGAAAAGCAAGGGGCTGAACGGGTTTTTTGTGTGCCGGGAGAAAGCTACCTAGCTGTTCTTGACGGGCTATATGATGCTTCCATCCCCGTGACTTTGTGCCGTCAGGAAGGCGGAGCTGCCATGATGGCGGAGGCCCATGGTAAACTGACCGGAAGGCCGGGTATTTGCATGGTAACCCGAGGGCCGGGTGCCACCAACGCTAGTGCTGGTGTTCATGTGGCCCAGCAAGATTCAACGCCCATGATTATGTTTATTGGCCAGATTGAAACTGGAATGCGGGAAAGGGACGCATTTCAGGAGGTTAATTACCGGCAAATGTTTGGTTCCATGGCGAAGTGGGTTGCAGAAATAGACAGCGCAAAGCGGGTTCCGGAGTTCATCGCAAGAGCGTACCGTGTTGCCATGTCTGGCCGACCCGGACCTGTGGTTCTTGCGCTGCCCGAGGATATGCTGGTGGAGGAAGTTGACCTGTCGCCTGCCGCCTATGTGGAACAGGTGGAAGCGTATCCCTCCAAAGAAAATATGGGTGAGTTGGACCAGTTGCTCGATTCCGCTAAAAATCCCATTGCAATTCTAGGGGGATCTGGCTGGACCGAGGAGGCGACAGAAATCTTTAAAGCCTATGCGAGTGTGAAGGGGCTGCCTGTTGCCTGTTCTTTCCGCCGACAAATGCTCTTTGATCATTTGCACCCTAATTATGCAGGGGATGTGGGGATCGGCATTAATCCAAAGCTGAAGAAGCGGGTTGAGGACGCGGACCTTGTGTTGTTGCTGGGCGACATTCTTTCTGAAATGCCAAGCCAGTCCTATACTTTGTTGGATATTCCGATGCCTTTGCAAAAGCTGGTTCATGTTCACCCCGCGCCGGAAGAGCTGGGCAAAGTCTATGCCCCCACTCTCGCCATCAATGCCAGCCCCGCAGCTTTTTGCTCCATGCTTGAAACCTCAAGTAGCCAGCCTTTAAATGAGCGGCAGGAGCTGGTGAGGGGCGCGCATCAGGATTATCTGGAGTGGTCCGGCGCCCGTCCGCAGGTGCCCGGTAATTTGCAAATGGCGCAGGTTATGGAGTGGCTTGAGACTAATCTGGAAGAGGATGCCATTCTTACCAACGGGGCAGGCAATTATGCCACTTGGGTGCACCGTTTCCACCGGTTCCGTAAATTCGGGTCACAGCTGGCCCCTCTCTCTGGCTCCATGGGGTATGGCCTGCCTGCCTCCATCGCCGCCAAACTGAAGTATCCGGAACGGACAGTGGTGTGTTTTGCAGGCGATGGGTGCTTGCAAATGACTGTTCAGGAGCTGGGAACCGCAGCTCAGGAACAGGCCAACATCATTGTGGTTGTGGTTGATAACGGCATGTACGGCACCATTCGGATGCATCAGGAGCGGGAGTTTCCCGGGCGGGTTGTGGCAACAACCCTGCAAAACCCGGACTTTGTCCAGCTTGCACGAGCCTACGGGTTCCATACGCACTCGGTTGCAACCGCTGAAGAGTTTGGCCCTGCATTTGAGCAGGCTCAGGCAAGTGGAAAGCCTGCCCTGCTGCACCTGCTGCTTGACCCCGAGGCTATTACTCCCATCAAGTCTTTGGAAAGCATACGAGAGGACGCTTTGGCAAAGGCTGGTCATGGATAGTTTTTAGAGCACGCTCGAAATAAAAAGGGCAGGGATTCCTGCCCTTCCTCAATATATGAGGGTTAGCTCAAAATGGGCATACCTTCCACATCCAGCTCTGCTTTCAGGATCAACTCATCGTCCAGACAGCGGCTGAACTCAAAGCCCAGTCGTCTGCATAGCTCTAACATGCTGGTATTTTCCCGCAAAATTTCACCTGTTATTTTCTTGATACCCACTTCTCGGCAATAATGAATTATGAGGTTCATGAGCAAGCTGCCAAGACCAATTCCCTTTAAGGAGGACTGGATCATGATTGCGTACTCTCCAATGGAATGGTCTGAGGTTGTATGAATGCGCACAACACCAAGGATTTCGTTGGTCTTTGGATCCTGTGCCACGAAAGCCATGGCGCGCGCGTAGTCCAGTTGAACAAGACGGGCTAGAAAAGCGTGGCTGAAATCTTTAATAGGTGCAAAGAAGCGTAGTCTGACATCTTCCTTGGTGACCTTGGTGAAGAAAATACTCAGCAGCCGTTCATCTTCGGGCCGAATGGGGCGCAGGAAAATCTCGCGGCCATCTTTCAGGTGCGCATAATGCTCCCATTCTGTGGGGTAGGGGGCGATGGCCAAACGAGGCTTTTTCTCGTATTTGGTTGCGAGAGGGGAGCGGTTAAGACGCAGGCGCCCGTCCAGTACCTGTATGCCGTTTGAATCGGCAATCACCGGATTGAGGTCGAGCTCTCGCACCTGCGGAAAATCAAGTGCTATCTGCGAGAGTTTAACAAGCAGGCGGGCAATTTCCTCTTCATTTGCAGGTGGGTGGTTTCTGTAGCCATTGAGCAGTGGAGCGATATGGGTTCGCTTGATCAAGCTACTTGCAAGATTCAAGTCCAGCGGGACCAGATCCATAGCTCTATCGGCTTTAACCTCTACCGCCGTACCGCCGCTGCCAAAGACAACCACAGGCCCAAACACCGGATTATCTGCCAGCCCCGCATAGATCTCCAGTCCATATTCGGAGAGGACCATTGGTTGGACCTCGAACCCGTTGATACGGGCGGTCGGGTATGTGGTGGTTACGTGATCATATATGCGATGGGCAGCAGCCTCTACTTCGTCAGGCGTAGACAAGTAGAGCTCGACACCGTTCACATCCGACTTGAAGATAATATCATCACTATCAATTTTTACGGTGCAAAAGCGGGAGGTTTCGAAGAATTTTTCGGATGCCTCTTTCGCAGCCTGAACTGTTGGGACCATTGCCAGATCCACCATTGGAATGGAGTAGGCCGCGAGTAGTTTTTTGATCTGGGAGGTGGTGAGCCAGCGGGCCCGCTTGCGTTTGGCCTCTTCAAAAATGGCGCGTGCCGCCGCTTTGTCCGGGCTGTAATCTGAAGGGAAATCCTTGGGTACCGCCATCAGCTGGCTTTGTGCTTCCCGATACCGTACCAAGTGCATAAAGCTTCGAATTGCTTCAGAAGCGCTGGTATAACAGGGGACTTTGGCTTCTTCCAAACGGGCCTGATCTTCAACGGAGTGACCTGCCAAGGTGGCTATCAAGGCTTTTTTACGCCCTTCCTGCTTGCGGTGCTGTTTGCCATGCTTGGCAATGATTTGGGTTATTCCCTTAAAGTCATTGAAGGCGGTGGGGGCTGCAATTATCAAAACCGCATCACTGTGTTCATCTTTCAAAAGTGCGGCGATGCCTGCATCAAAATCCTCTGGTCCCGCGCCTTCACGAAGTACCAAGGGGTTACCTACCTTTGCATCCGAGCGGGTGAGGTGTTTGAGGGAGGAAAGGGTCTCTTTGGTAAGGGTGGAAAGCTCCCCCTCCAGTTTGACCAGTCGGTCGGCTGCGAGAGTTGCCAGGCTACGGCCATTAGCAATAATCGCCAAACGTTTGCCTTTGGGAGGTGGAATTCGTGTGACGGTTTCCACCGCATGGAACATCTCGTCCAGATCATCCACACGCAGAACACCTGCTCTTTGCAGGGCCGCATCATAAACCAGATCATTGGATGCCAGATGGCCACCATGTGTATCGCCATAGGTATTGGCATCACGGCTGGCACCGGAGCGAATCACAATAACCGGTTTGGCCCGAGCCGCAGCACGGGCTGCTGAGAGAAACTTTCTTGGATTGGTGAGGGTTTCAACATGGACTAGAATGGCGCGTGTGCGAAAATCTTGGGCATACCAATCCAGCAGGTCGGACACATCCACATCCGCACGCCGCCCGAGGGAGGCAACACCGGAAAAACCAATGTCGTGGGATTTTGCCCACGCCATAGTTGCGTTGAAAATGGTGCCACTGCGAGAAATCAGGGCCAAATCGCCGGGCTTTGCATCCTGCTCGGTCAAAAGAGCCGAAAGGCCCAGATGAGGGGAGGCGACCCCTAGCGAGCCCGGCCCCAGAATTCTGAGGTTATGGGGGCGAGCCGCCTTGAGCATCCTTTTTATGGTGGTTTCCTGCCACTTGTCGTAGCCACTGGCTGGGATGAGAAAGGCGCGGGTGCCGAGCTGCCCTGCTTTTCTGACAAGGTGAATGGAGCGTTGCGGAGTGCCTAGATAAATAAACAGGTCCGGTTGTTGCGGGAGTAGGGATGGCTTCGCAACAGCTTCGAAACCATCGGGCACATCCCGCCCGATGCCGACAGCATACTTTTTTCCAGTAAAAGCACTTTTGGCTATTTTATTAAGTATATGGCGAAGGAGCACAGAACTGTGAACATTAGGTCCCACAACTGCGAGAGACTTTGGTGCCAGTAGTCCTTCAATATTACGAATAGTCATATGTAAATGTTCCGACCGAATTCGTTCAATGAGAAAGTCTCAGGTAAAACTCTGCATACTTTCCTATAAATCAGCGTACTGGTTTCTACCAATACGCCAATTTATTGTAAACTTCACGTGGACATTTCTAGAGGTAATGAAAAGTCAGTGGGTCATGAGAACGGGAACCGTCATTCTGCTAAGCAGCTCACGGGTCGCCCCACCCAATAGCATTTCGCGCATGCGGCTGTGGCCATAGGCCCCCATTACCAGTAGATCTGTTTTGTTGTCAGAGACATAATTCAAAATTGTATCTGAGATAGATAGCTGGGGTTTCTTAATAATTTCAACTTTCACCTCAAGATCATGGCGAGCGAGGTAAGTGGCGACAGCGGAGCCCGGGCCCATGGTGTCATGCTTGTCTTCGTCAATAATCAAAACAGTCACCTCGTCGACCATTTTGAGAACTGGTAGCGCTGCGTGGACGGCCCGAGCCGCGGTTGCACTTCCGTTCCATGCAACAACAGCGCGTTTTGGTTTGAATACCCCTTTGAAAATGTAGGGTACTACCAAAAGAGGGACACCGGAATCGAATAGGAGTGCCTCGATAAGCACTTCCCGCATGGGTTCCGGCTGATCAGAGTTTTCCTGCGTGATTGTCACAAGGTCAGTCAGGCGGCACTGGCTAATCAAGCCTTCCATGGAGCCCCCAGCCAATAAAGGCTCAATACGGGTTTCGCCGTTCACGCCAGCCAGCTCCTGAAGCTGAGTGTATTTAACCAGAGAATCCTTCGCTGACTGAGTGGCCTGCTCGCGGGCAAGGCGCATATAGTCTGTCGGAACAGGAGCTGCGATGAAACCAGGAAGAAGTGGTTCAAATGCTAAGCCAATGCCTGTTGTGTGGGCTTCCTTTTGACGGGCGATTTCAATGGCAACCTGAGCGGCTGGTTGCTCGCCTTGGTAGTCGGTAATAACGAGGATGTCTTTGATAGCCATATTGCGAAACTCCAGACTATGAGGGCCAGTGGTCAGAGCCAAATGGGACTGATGCCTTAGAAAATCCTAGGACACTATAGCATATGCGCATTGATACACATCAAGGAACTAAAAAAGTATAAGTTTTTGAATTAATTGAGTTTATTAATCGTTGCTTTGAAGGTGTAGTGTTCTGCTCAAAGAGCTTACGGGGAAGGTAATTATCTTTGCAACTGATTCTATACATGTCCCTGTTTCGCAGCCTCCAAGAGGGGGAGGCAAGGTTGCTGCCTATGTTTTTATTTATTTATTTGATATGAGTATTATTATGTATCTGCATTTTGCAGGTACTAAAATGTAAAACAACTTTTCTGGCCTTTCCGGCAAATCCTTTGGGGGGAAATCTATGGAAGTGAAAAAGGTAGGGGCTGCAGTGCTTGCTGTGGGAGCGGCAACTCTGTTTACAGGCGAAACTTTTGCTGCAGATGTGACTTGGAATGTTTCCCTCTGGGGCAAACGGCGGGCTTTCACCGAGCATGTGGAGAAACTGGCAGAAGTAGTTTCTGACCGTACGGATGGCAAATTCGAAATCAAGCTGCATTATGGCGGCGCTCTTTCCAAATCCCGCGAGAACTTGGATGGTATCTCTTTCGGTGCCTTTGAAATGGCCCAGTTCTGTGCGTCCTATCATGCGGATAAGAACCCGACCTTGACGGTTGCTGAACTTCCTTTCCTTGGTGTTCCTGATTTGGAGACGCAAGTGAAGGTGGACAGAGCGCTTTATGCCCATCCTGCTGTCGTGGCTGATCTCGCCCGTTGGAATGCAAGGCTGCTTATGTCCTCGCCTATGCCGCAGTATAACATTCTAGGTAAAGGGGATAAGCCGACTGCTGTGAGTGATTTTGACGGCATGCGGGTGCGTGCTCTTGGTGGTATTGGTAGTGCGATGAAGACTATTGGGGCCATTCCAACATCTGTCACAGCGGCGGAGGCATATCAGGCACTGGATTCAGGAACTGTGCAGGGCATCGCATTTGCTCCGCATGCCCACCTTTCCTTTAAAACCATAGAGGCTGGCAGTTGGTGGACCGACAACCTGAACCCGGGAACTGTGAACTGTCCAGTGGTTGTGAATACCGATGCCTACGACATGTTGCCAGCCGATTTCAAAATCGCTCTGGAAGAAAGCGTAGAGCCTGCCATCCAGCATTATCTAGAGACCTACGCCAAGGTCTATGACAAATTCTATCCTTCTTTAGAGGAAAACAGCGTTGAAACTGTTTCCTTCTCTGATGAAGAACTGGCAGCGTTCCGCGCTGTTGCTGGAGAACCAATCTGGAATGCGTGGGTTGAGGAAATGAGTGCCAAAGGTCTTCCTGCCCAAGAGCTGTTGGTACTGGTACAAAAGACCATTTCTGAATAATTACGGTCCGTGGAAGGGGCGCTTGCAAAAAGTGGCCCCCTTTTCTTTCAAATTCTACAATAGGCAGGGACTATGGCTTCATCCCATGCGCCGATTTCACTATCGGGTGATCGGACCTACTTGCGTTTCAACGGCCCCTTATCGAAAATAGAAGATGCATTCAATCTTGTTGCTGCAACCAGCATTCTCCTTTTAATGCTTCTGGCTGTTATGCAGGTTCTGGGTCGTAATCTATTCAATCAGTCCATTCCCGGATTTATTGATATTACCGAGCAGGCTATGGCTGTTTTCGCCTTTATGGGCGTTGCTTATTGCCAGCGCGTCGGCGGCCATATCCGTATGGAATTGTTCCTTGGCGCGTTAAAAGGGCGCGGCCTGTGGATCGCCGAGTTTGTGAGTGTTTTGATCATTCTAGCAGTGGTCACCATTCTGGCTTATGGCGCTTATATTCACTTTGAACGGGCTTGGTTACTGGGGGACAGTACAATCGATATACGCATCCCCACATGGCCATCAAAGCTTGTGGTTCCTGTTGCTCTTTCGGTTTTATGGCTACGGTTGCTGCTTCAGCTCTATGGGTACTTTTATCTCATTCTAAATCCGAAAAGCTCCACTATGGGTCTTCCTCATACGCAAAACGCTGCGGAGCATGCTCAGGCGGAAATTGATGAGACTTTCCTTGATGAACCACACAAAAGGGAGGCAGACGCATGACGGCTTTTGATGTTGGCCTGATTATGACAGGTGTGCTGCTTCTGCTCGTTATCTTGGGTGTTCGGGTGGCCTTTGCTGCCGCGTTTGTAGGATTGGTTGGCATGATTGCCATTTTCTCAATGCGCATGGGCTTTGAGCGTGGATTTATGGTGGCTTTGAAAATGGCGGGCACTATTCCCCATTCCAAGTCTGTCACCTACGCTCTTTCGGTCCTTCCAACCTTCATTCTGATAGGTTTTCTTGCCTACTACGCAGGGCTAACCAAACACCTGTTTGAAGCCTCAAAGCGCTGGCTTGGCTGGTTGCCCGGGGGTATGGCAGTGGGAACTGTGTTTGCAACTGCTGGCTTTGCGGCAGTCTCGGGCGCGTCTACGGCGACGTCAGCCGTTTTTGCCCGCGTTGCCATTCCAGAAATGCTGGAGGCAGGGTATTCCAAACGCTTGGCGGCAGCTGTTGTTGCAGCGGGGGGCACACTTGCCTCGCTCATTCCGCCCAGTGCCATTTTGGTGATCTATGCCATTTTGGTGGAAGAGTCTGTTGGCAAGCTTCTCATGGCCGGTTTTCTTCCCGGAGCTGTTTCCGTGCTTATCTATGCTGCGATTATCTACGTGATGGCACGTTGGAAAGGCGGGGCTCCGGCTATCACAGGTTACACGTGGGGGCAAAGGTTCTCGTCTGTTCCCGGAACCCTGCCCATTATTGGTGTAATTGCGATTATTTTTTTCAGCCTCTACTACGGTTTTGCAACACCAACAGAGGCCGGATCTTTGGGCGCTTTTGTTGTGTTGCTCACCGCCTTCTATAAGGGCATGAGGACCAAGCAGTTGTTTCAAGCCTTGCATGAGACTGCCAAGTTGACCGTCATGATCTTTACCTTGATCTGGGGTGTCTTGGTGTATGTGCGGTTTCTGGGATTTGCAGGCCTGCCTGAAGCCTTTAAAGGCTTTGTCGTATCGCTAGATTATGCGCCCTTGATGATCGTCATTTGTATCCTGCTGGGCTATGCGGTTCTGGGTATGTTTATGGATGCCATTGGCATGCTGGTGCTCACCCTACCCGTAGTGTTTCCAGCAATTATCGCCTTGAACGGAGGGCCGGATGTGAGTGCGGTGGACAGTGCACTGGGCATGTCTGGAGCGGCGTGTGCCATCTGGTTCGGGATCATTGTGGTGAAAATGGCGGAGCTGTGCCTCATCACGCCGCCTATCGGGCTCAACTGCTTTGTGGTTTCGGGCGTGCGCCCGGATATTCTCGTGCAGGAAGTATTCCGCGGTTGTATGCCATTCTTTGTGGCTGATGTGGTGACTGTGGCGGTGCTTGTGGCGTTTCCTGCCATCGTAACTATTCTGCCTTCGCTCATGTGAGGCGTTCCAGCAGAAGGAAAAAAGCCCGGCTCATTCGACCGGGCTTTTTTACAAGTCGGCTAAAATAGATTGCCCTGCGTATCGTCGCTCACCTTGCTCTTTTTCTTCTTTGTTTTTTGCAGGCTCTTCGCCTTTTCCTGTGCCATATGTTCTTCCAGTGAAGTGGCAAGGGATGGCGAGAGGGGGACAGGTGTTGGTTTGGGGGACAGTGCAGATTTAGGCGTTGGTCCGCCTTCTCCTGCCACTGCTGCCACTGTGCCGCCGCGCATCTGCAATGACAGGTGGTCACCCTCAGTGATTGTCTGGGCCTGCGCAATGGGGTTTCCATTTGCATCGCGAACGATGGCATAGCCGCGATCAATCACTCTCTCATAACTTAAGGATTCCAGCATTTGTGTAAGGTTGTCCAGCTTCATCCGCTGACGCTGGACATGATTGGTAAAAGCTTGGCTTGCCCGTGTTTTCAGGTTTTCAAGGCGCTCGCTCCCGTGCGCGGTTTGTCCGGACAACAAAGCAGGGCGCAAGCCAGAAGACGCATTGGTCAGGCGTGTACGCAGGGACTGGGTGTTGATGCTCAAGCCCTGTTCAAGGCGCGCGGCGACCATGTCAAAGCGCTGGCGGGGCAAAGCTAGTAAATCGCGCGGGGCGGGAAGAGCTGCACTGGCTGCACGCAGCTCGGTGCGCCGGGTTTGGACCAAACGGGTGAGACTGGTTGAAAGTCGCCTGTTCAAGTCGTCTACCATGGTCATGAGTTCGGCTTTGACCGGAACAGCGAACTCAGCGGCGCCCGTTGGCGTTGGTGCGCGCAGGTCTGCAGCTAGATCCACCAAAGTCCAGTCTGTTTCGTGACCTACGGCAGAAATTAGCGGGATTTCAGAATCTGCCGCTGCTCGAACAACTTCTTCGTCGTTAAAGCCCCAAAGGTCTTCAAGGCTGCCGCCGCCTCGCGCCACGATAATCACATCCGGCCTTGGAATAGTTCCACCAACTTCCAGTGCATTAAACCCGCGTATACCGGTCGCCACTTCTTTGCCGCAGGTTTCTCCTTGTACCCGTACAGGCCAAACCTGAACATGAAGGGGAAATCGGTCGGCGATGCGGTGCAAAATATCTCGGATGACTGAACCCGTGGGGGAGGTGACCACTCCGATAACACGGGGCATCTTGGGAAGAGGTTTCTTGCGTGTCTCGTCAAAGAGCCCTTCGGCGGCCAGCTTCTTCTTGCGTTCTTCCAAGAGGGCCATAAGAGCACCAGCGCCGGCTGGCTCTAGCGCGTCGATGACCATCTGGTATTTGGACTGACCGGGGAAGGTGGTGACTTTGCCCGTGGCAATGACCTCAAGGCCTTGTTCAGGTTGAATTGGCAAGCGGCTGGCATTGCCGCGCCATATCACGCCGGAGATCACGGAACGCTCGTCCTTCAGGTCCAGATAAATATGACCGGAGGCTGGACGGCTCACACGGCCCAGCTCGCCGCGCACGCGCACATAGTCGAAGGCGTCTTCCACGGTGCGTTTGATGGCCGTGGAAATTTCCGAGACGGAAAACTCGGTGATATTGCTCGGTTCGCCCACTTCTGTGTACTTTCAAATGGATTGCAAGAAATTGCCTTTATGTATAGGCGATCAAGCCCTAAACACCAAACAGGCTGGCGCGTGTTTTTCCACGTGTCTTTAGCCTCGTTTTTGTCCGTGATGAATAAAGGAACACCCCAGATGCCCCGTTATGAATTTCGCATGCAGCGACTTTTTGTGGATGCGCCTATGGGCAATGGTGCTCGTATCGCGGCAGACAGGGCACAAGCAAATTATTTGCTAAACGTTCTCCGGTTAAAGGAAGGCGCTGAGGTTCTTTTATTTAATGGGCAAGATGGGGAATGGCGGGCCGTTGTTGAACCATCCGGGCGAAAAGCCTGCGCTTTGGTGCTCCAAGAGCAAACCCGGCCCCAAACCCCCGTTCCTTCCTTGGATTACTTCTTCGCGCCCATTAAAACCAACCGGCTGGACTACATGGCGCAAAAGGCGGTGGAGATGGGAGCAGGGCGTTTGCGCCCTGTGACCACGCAACATACACAGTTCAGTAAGCTTAACTTTCAAAAAGTGCGCGCCAATGTGATTGAAGCCTGCGAGCAATGTGGAGTGATCAATGTTCCGCAAGTGCATGAAACAGTGTCCTTGAAATCTGTTTTGGACAGCTGGCAAGAGCAGGAAAAAGGACGTACTTTGATTTTCTGCGATGAAGGCGAGGGATCACAAAATCCATTGCAAGCTCTGGAAGGGCTGAAATCCGGTCCTCTTGCGGTTCTGATTGGCCCTGAGGGAGGATTTTCAGAGGAAGAGCGAGCGTTACTGCGCTCTAAAGACTTTGTTAGAGCTATTCCGCTTGGGCCTCGTGTGTTGCGGGCTGATACGGCGGCAGTGGCGGCTTTGGCGATTGTCCAGTCAAAATTGGGGGACTGGTTTTAGAAGTGGTATCCCTGCTTTAATTGGCACGTGTTTCGCCGCAAGGAGACAATTGCCATTGTAGAAGCCACCGAGCCAAACCAACCCAAGACCTCAACTACGAGTGCAAAAGCTAAGAAACGACTGCGTATTCCTATTGGTATTGCGCTGGGCGGAGGCTTTGGTCTTTTATTTTTGGTGGTCGCTGGGGCCATGCTGTGGTTCATGACTTGGAACGCAGAAAAGCAAACCCGTTATATGATGCGGGAAATTGGTGCCTTGATGTTGGAACGGGGGCTGGAGGTTGTTGACCAGTTCTTTGACGATGAAGAAATGCTTGGCCAATTGGTGGCGGATCTGGTTCTTTCTGAAGATATTGAGGGCGCACCGGAACAGGTTCAAGAACAGCTCAAAACGATTTTGTCCCGGCAAACCAGCATTGCACGTATTTCATTCACTTACCCTGATGGACGGCATGTCAAAATTAATCTGGCAACACCTGACAAAAAGACAGAACTAAGCTCGGTCGCTCCGCCAAAAAAAGGGGATGTGGATACGAGCGAACTGTTGTGGTCGCCGCCTTACTATGACAGCCAACTCCGTGAAACTCTCATGAGTCTCACCATACATGTGCACGATGAGGATGATGCATCTCCACGGCGCATTACGATAGATTATCCGGTGCCTGACCTGAAAGGGCTTTTGGACCGTATTGCTTGGCGTGCAAATCAGGTTCCCTTTATTCTCTTCAACAGACGTTTTGTTCTGGCAACTTCCGAGCCCATTTTTGACCGGTTGAAACGTTCTCCTGATATGCCGGTTCCAAGACTTGAGGACATGGCTGGCACTCCGCTTCGTGAGATTTGGCTGGATGCTAAAGACCTTGTGACCATGAACGAGGAGTTTGGAGCGCATCTGCATACAAAAAGTGGGGAGACCTATCTATTTCTATATGCCCCGCTCAATAGGCACCGCCAACTTCCCCTTTTGGTGGGCACCTATATGCCTTCCTCGGAGTTCTCTGCCCCATTTGATGCCATAACCAGAGTGACTTATGTCGCGGTAGTTGTGTTGTTCCTAGGCGTTTTACTGGTCCTTCTAGTGGGAAATAAAATGAGTAAGCCTATCAAGAAGCTTGCAGAACAAGCTGGCATTATTCGCCGGTTGGAACTAGAAAAACTCACCGAGTTGCCGCCTTCTATTTTCCTTGAACTGGATCAAACCAACAAATCGTTCAATGCTGCAGCAGGTGCTTTGACCGCATTTTCACACTATGTACCTCGCGACTTGGTGCGTGTTCTTCTTAGAACCGATTTTGCTGGTTTGGAAAGCACGGAGCTGCGTGAGATGACGTTTTTCTTCTCTGATATTGCAGGCTTCACCAGTGTTGCCTCCCAGCTCTCAGCGGAAGAATCTACCGAATTGCTAAATGCTCACTTCGAAGAGCTGACGGACTGTATCACGTCCTCCGGCGGCACCATCGATAAGTATATCGGGGATGGAATCATGGCGTTCTGGGGGGCGCCTGAGGATATGGAAGACCATGCAAGGCGGGCTTTGAAAGCCGTACAAGCCATTTCAGCTAAAGTGATGGGCAGTGAACGTGTTGTAGATGCCCAAGGCAAGCCCTTGCGCGTTCGTGTTGGGATACATACCGGCATTGCTGTTGTGGGAAATGTGGGCTCTTCTGAGCGGATGAATTACACAGCTATTGGGGACAATGTGAATATTGCTGCACGGTTGCAAGACCTAGGGAAACAAGTGGATCCAGAGGCCTCCTTTATTGCATTGGCGAGTGAAGCGGCAGTCAGCTATTTTTCACCTATGGATCGTGGTAAGTTTGTTGGAGAGTTCAAGCTGCGCGGGCGAGATAGTGATATCGGTGTCTATCGCATTTTCTAGCAACTGCGCAAAAAAAGGCCCACCGGCAAACAATTGCAGGTGGGCAAGGATCCGCTGACGCGTTGCCAGCGGGCAGATTTACAGACGTACAGTTTTAGGATTTGGCGGCCATATATGGGGTATAAGGCCAACTACCTAGGAAATTACACCTAGATTCTGTCAGAACCTGATTGATTTATCCAGTGAATGTTTTTTATATGATCCATCTATAGAATTGATGGGTATTGGGAATGGCGGCAGCTCTTGATCTTGAGCAAATCAAAACATTTGTAGCAATTGTTGAAACCGGCAGTTTTACGAAAGCCGCCGCAAGAGTGCATAGGACCCAGTCAGCGGTCTCCATGCAGATGCGCCGTCTTGAAGAGCGACTGGGCAAGCCAATTTTTGAAAAAATCGGACGTCAGTCAAAGCTAACTGAAGATGGTGAACGCCTTTTACAATACGCGCGTAGGCTGGTGAGATTAAACGAGGAAACGCTGAGCGTATTTGATGGCAGTGAAGTGAACGGTCATGTGCGTATTGGGACACCCGATGACTACGCAGACCGGTTTTTGCCAGAAATTTTTGCACGCTTTTCCCGCTCTTACCCGCACGCAGAAGTCTCTGTTATTTGCGCTCCAACGCCTAACCTGCGTCAGGCATTGCAGGAAGATAAACTCGACCTTGCGATTGTGACCCATGTTCCTCATCAGATGCCACTTGGGCAGGAAATTATTCGCAGGGAGCCCTTGTTGTGGGTAGCATCTTGCAAACATTCAATCGAGGAAGAGGAGGTCCTGCCGCTGGCTTTGGGGCGAGCGAGCTGTGACTGGAGAGCAGTTGCTCTTTCAGAGTTGGAAGGGCAGGGACGAGACTATAAAGTTTCCTATACCAGTTGGAATTCCACGGCTGTAGGGGCGGCTGTTCTGGCAGGACTTGCTGTGTCTGTCCTACCAGAATCCGCGGTTCGGTCCGGGATGCGTATCTTGACCGAAACTGAAGGTTTTCCACGCTTGCCTCATTGTGAGATCGCACTTTTGCGCAATGAGAGAACAGCTGGGAAAACGACCAAGGCATTTGCAGAGCACATTATTTCCTCTTTGGATGATACGTGCCTGTCATTGGCTCTGGATGAAGATGGATTGAAGAATGAATTTGGCAGCTTCGTGCAATAAGGCCTGCTTTTTTGCGTTCCTGAGCAGAGTTGACTAGATAATTTACCGCTGTTTTGCCTTTCCGACCATGGGCTGCAAGGGCGCTATGTACGTCGCCGCGCGAAATACCAATGTCGGATAGAATTCTGCTATCCAACCGAAGCATCTCTCTAACCTCCCGGTAGGACCTATAATGTTTGAATGCTTTGGCAGGCAAACTAGTGAGATAGCGCATAGGGGCAAAGATTCTGTTTTGGGCACAGTGATGTGCTTGCTGATAGGGGGCAGTTTCTATGTGCTGTTTTATGGTCATTGGAAGTTTCCTTGCATTGATGGTCCGCGGTACGAATTGTCTTGCAAGGGATAGTCTGCCTGAATTTATAAATTCATCAAATGAATGTTTTATATTGAAATACATTCCAAATAGTGATCTATTATTCTTTGGTGAGCAGAGGAGTTCAAATGGCCTATTCCTTGGATGTGGATCAGCTACGTACATTTCTGGCAATTGCTGAACTTGGTAGTTTCAGTCGAGCTGGGGAGGCTGTTCATAAAACACAGTCTGCTGTTTCCATGCAGATGCGAAAACTGGAAGAAAGAGTTGGGAAGCCAATCTTTGTGAAGGATGGCCGCAACTCCAAACTTTCGCGGGAAGGTTATCGTTTACTTGAATATGCGAGTAGAATGGTGGCTTTGAATGATGAGACCTTGAATGCATTCGAGGAGACCGAAAGCTCTGGCACAATCCGGCTCGGCCTTCCTGATGATTATGTAGAGCGCCTGTTGCCACAGGTTCTAGCGTCGTTCGGGCGCATCAATCCTTCTGTTATGCTTGAGGTAGAGTGCAACTCAAGTGCTTATATCCGCGATCGAATTGATCAGGGGGAGCTGGATGTTGGTCTGGTGACTTCCGGGTGTGAGCTAACAAGAAAAGGCATTCATATTCGCAGAGAATCTCTGCACTGGATTACTGCAACCAATAACCCCATGCACAAGGTAAGGCCGCTTCGTGTTGCAACAGGGCCAGTGACATGTTGTTGGCGCTCAAGCGCGATTCAGCGCCTTGATAAAGCAAAAATACCTCATGTTATCGTGTTTTCCAGCCATAGCGCCTCGGCCCTTTTCGGGGCTGTGCAAGCTGGGCTAGGAGTTGGTATTTTACCAGACAGTGCGATCCGTAGCGAACATCGCATAGTGGGAGAGCGGGAGGGCCTGCCTCAATTGCCGCCCTGTGATATTACATTGATTAGGTCGGATGGTGCGACTGATCCGCTTTACCAAACATTGGTAGACCATATTATCGCTTCAATTGGCAATGTGTCTTATAGGGCGGTAGCTGCGGAATAACTCCCGCAGCCAGTAGTTTGTTTAGAGCACATCGCGTTCATTCGCATTCACGCTGTGCACTCTAACTTATTTATTTTGAGCGAATTCTTGTCGTTTGATTGAACCCAATCAAACGGAACGCGCTCTAGCTTTTGCGGGTCAGAACGAGAATGTTTCCTGCAAGAACACATAGGAGGCCGGCGATGGCTCCGATCGTCCAGATATAGCCTTCCAGAAATGTTGAGACGCCCAGAGCAATTACCGGGAACATAACTGTTGCATACCCTGCTCTGGCTGAGCCAATGCGGCCCAAGAGTGTCAAATATGAGCCAAAGGCCACAACGGAAGCGATAACGGCGAGATAGATGAGGCTGCCGACGTATTCATAGGTCCAGGCAATCTGGAACCCTTCGTCTTTCAAGAACACTTGTACACCCAAAGCCAAAGTTCCATAAACCATGCCCCAAGATGTTGCAGAAACCACGGATATTTTTTGGGCTTGCAGGCGGGCAGATACCATATTGCCACTGCAAAAACACAAGGTTCCGCCCACACACAGAGCCAAACCGAACAAAGCGGAACTGTCAAACCCGGTGCTGGAAATTTGCGGCCAGAACATCAGGGCAACGCCTGTAAAACCTGCAAGGCCCCCCGCCATGATGCGTGGGCTTAACTTCTGACCGAAGATGAGAAACCCGATCATTAGATTAAAGACGGAAGCTAACGAGAAAATGACCGACAGCAAGCCCGAAGGGATTGTTTTTGCACCATAATAGAACAACAAAAAATTGGTTGAAAATAGAGTAACACCAAGCGCTGCAAATTTCAGATGAGTTTTGACTGGAAAGCGAAGAGGATGTCTTCCAATACCTGCCCAAACAAACATACATGTGGTGGCTATAACAAACCGCCAGAACAATGAAACTTCTGGAGAAACTGCGGACTGCAGCTTAATGGCGTACCAGCTAAAGCCCCATGCCAATACAGTTGCTGCATAAAGAGCGAAATCTTTGCCTGTCATTGACAAGTCCAATGAAGACGAAGGCACTGTGCTTGCGCTTGTAGACGCCATTCCTATTCCAATTCACAAAGCTGCGCGTTGCTTCAGACTGCTTCGGGCAGTATTGAAGGATCAAGCGCGTAAAAACTATCTGGTTTAACAGAGCGGCCATATCTATTGGGCTCTGCACGGGAGTAAGCTGACTGTTATTTTTGTGAAGAGTGCCGACAAGATCAAATGACTAATTGTCATGGAACCTATCTATAATTTTGATCTATTGCATTTAGTGGAAGATCAGAATGGCCGTTGCGGGAATGAGAAAATAGACAGTTGCAATGTATGTGATTATCAAAAGGACGCTCCGCCCGAAGCTACGGCCTAAGAACTCTGCCATATGAACGGGGGCCCAACGGACTATGGGGAGTGCGGAAATAAGCACAATTCCCAAGGTGTTGTAGGCCAAGTGTACCAGAGCAATTTCCAAGGCGGCCATCCGGTTTCCCGTGACAGCAAGTGCAGCCAGAACCGCTGTAATACAAGTGGCCAGATTTGCTCCAAGCGTGAATGGGTAGATATTGCGTGTTGTGAGCGTACCTGAGGCAACCAGAGGAATTCCGAGAGAGGTGGTTGTTGAAGACGACTGCACCAGCAAAGTACTTAGGGTTCCGCTTAAAAGGCCGGACTTGTAACTTTTGCCGATGAGGCGTCCGACTGTATTTTTGGCGCGGCCAACCATGAGCATTTTCAAGATCTGGCTCATAAAACCAATGGAGAGCATTAGGAGCCCGATACCCAGCCCCGTCAGAACCACTGCTTCTATGGGCTGCGCATAAGCGGATAAAGCGGTGCGAATTTGCTCGACAAATGGTTTGATTACCACTTGAAGAAAACTCAGATGGTTGCCCAGATACTCCGTAGAGACAGTGGGAAAAGACAGCCTTTGGACAAGGAAGCCTATAGTCTTTTCCAAAGATGAGAACATGATTTCCAGCGGAAAGAAAATCAAAAGGCAGATCAGGTTGAAAGCGTCATGTACCGTTGCAGCGCTAAACGCGCGCTTGAGCTCTTGCTTGTTTTTGGCAAAGCCCAGACTGACTAAGCTATTCGTTATTGTAGTGCCGAAGTTTGCGCCAATTACAATGGGAATGGCAATGGAAATTGGCAGGCCTCCTGCCACAAGACCCACAAGTGTTGCCGTGACCACAGAAGAACTTTGAATGATTGCGGTGGCTAGAATACCGCTCATTAAGCCAGCAACAGGATTTGTAGCAAAGGCCAGTATGGGGGCGACCTGATCGCGCGAAAAGCTGGTGAACCCTGCCTCAATAAGGCCAACTGCACACAAAAGAAGATACATGAGAAACGCGACAGACAGCCAGTTGAGGGCTGAAATGCCTAATGCATTGTGCGGTTCTTCATCGTGGAGATGATTAATATGGTTCACGAGGTTCCCAATTAATAAAACAGCAGGATCGTTTCAAAATGAATTTTCCTAAAATTACCTTACAGACAAAGAAGGGTATGGCCTATTCATCCTTGGTTTAGTTCGGGTGAAACTCTTTGTCGAATGAAACTACAAAAATATCTTTGCAAATTCTGATTTGCTTTGTGTGCAAAGCGGTGCTTCTATTCAAATGGGGAAATGTCAGTGTCCACTAATGCAAGGAATATGGCGCTGATATATTCATGATTTTTCATTCAAGTGATGTTCAAGGTGGGTGGTGCAATGAGTGGTTTTGTTCGTCTTGCGATGGTTGTTGCGGTTCTAGTCGTTAGCTGTGTGACAGGGAGCCGGGCAAGTGGTCTTCCGGATATGGGGGGACGGGAAGTCGTTGCGGTGACCGAAAACGCTTATGTGCCACTGAACTTTAGCGACCCTCAAACGGGTGAGGGTATTGGCTGGGAATATGATGCCTTCAATGAAATCGCCAGACGGCTTAATCTTCGTGTTTCTTGGAAATTAGCGTCATGGGATACGATGATCGAGGCAGTGCGTCAGGGGCAGTTTGATGTGGGGATGGATGGTATTACCATCAATGAAGAGCGAAAAAAGCAGATAGACTTTTCCGATCCCTATTTGACCTCTGAGATGTTTATGCTTGTGCGGGCGGATGAAGACCGTTTTGCCAATGCAAAGGACTTTTCTAAACAGGATGACCTCTTGGTGGGAGCGCAAACCGGTACCACAAACTTCTATGTGGCTGTTTATGATGTGCTTGATGGGGATGAGGCCAATCCGCGCATTCAGCTTTTTGAGACATTTGGAGCCTCTGTGATGGCCTTGCGCAGCGGGGATGTGGACACGGTATTGATGGATGCAGCTTCTGCCCGCGGTTACATGGGAGCCTCTCCCAATAGTTTTAAGGTTGTAGGTGGGCCGCTGGGCTCGGAGGACTTTGGTTTTATCCTGACACCTAGTTCAGATTTGAAAGAGCCGATCAATGCCGCCCTCTCTCAAATGCGCGAGGATGGAACGCTTGAGGCTTTGAACCAGAAATGGTTTTACGAATATAACGCCCAGCACTGAAAACAAAGCGGGTGGCTATCTCTGGCTGCCCATTTTTTATCCTAGACATGTCCCGTCCATGCTTTCCCATAAATGATAGAGTGTAATGCTGCGTTTTCGTAAAAAGCCCAGAAGAGATTATCCGTTTTGGCTGATGGCATTCTTCTTAGGCGTGCTGATTTTTGCATGGCTGATTGCAGTTGATGGCGCCTATTTGCAAATAGCCCGTAACTTGATGAAGGGTGTCGGGATTACGCTTTTTGTCGCTATCACGTCTTTTGTCTTTGCTGGCGTTCTGGGGCTGGTGATCGGAGTGCTGCGCACCAAAGGCAATCGTTTCCTACGTGAGCTTGCCTCATTTTATACTGAAATCATTCGCGGACTGCCCATTCTCGTCGTCCTCTTTTATGTGGCATTTGTTGGAGCACCGCACCTCACAGCTTTTTATAATTGGCTCTTTTCATGGGCTATTGATGCAGGGCTGCTGGAGAAAATGCGCGTTCGAGATTTTTCAATGACGTGGCGCGCGATTGTAGCCCTTTCCGTTTGCTACTCGGCTTTTATTGCTGAAGTTTTTAGAGCTGGTATTGAGAGCGTGCCCAAAGGGCAAATTGAAGCTGCAAGTGCATTGGGCTTGTCTCGCTGGCAAACATTCCGCTTTATAATCTGGCCGCAGGCTTTGAAAACTGTCATGCCTCCGCTGGGAAATGACTTTATTTCCATGATTAAAGACAGTGCGCTTGTTTCTGTCCTTGGAGTTCAGGATATAACCCAGCTTGGGAAGATATACTCTTCGTCAACTTTTATGTTCTTCGAGACCTACAATGTGGTGGCCTATATGTATCTGGTCATGACGGTTTCGCTTTCTTTGATTGTGAAAGCACTTGAACACAGGCTAAAGAAAAACGAGAGCGTCTAGACATAAAAAAGCCCAGCTGAATGCTGGGCTCTTGAAGCTTTTTCAAAGTTCCGGTTGGAACCTTACTTTACCAAAGACTTACCAACGCTCTGTAGATCTTTATAGGCCTCTGTGAGACGCTCGATGATGCCTTCTTCGCCAGCACGCAGCCACTTGCGCGGGTCATATTGCTTTTTGTAGGGAGTGCCGGTTTCAGGATCTATCTGATGCTTGAAGGCAGTCTCATTGGCAAACACATATGCACCAACAGACTCGGAGAACGCGAACTGGGTGTCTGTGTCGATGTTCATTTTGAAAACACCGTAGCCAAGGCTTTCGGTGATCTTGTCCTTTTCAGAACCAGAACCGCCGTGGAATACCAGTGGTACAGGGTTTTCTTCGAGGCCGTGTGTTTCAGCAATCAGCTTCTGGCTGTTGCGCAGAATTTCGGGGCGCAGGCGCACGTTACCCGGCTTGTAAACGCCGTGAACGTTACCGAAAGAAGCTGCAACGGAGAAGTGGCCGAGGTCCTTCAGGCGGTTATAGGCTTCCAGAACTTCTTCAGGCTGGGTGTAAAGTTTTGGGTTGTCCTCGCCGATATCATCATCGGAGCCAACGCCATCTTCTTCACCGCCTGTTACGCCCAGTTCAATTTCAAGGCTCATGTCCAAAGGAGCCATGCGCTTGAGAAGACGTTCGCTTTCTTTCAGGTTATCTTCCAAAGGTTCGGCGGAAAGGTCGAGCATATGGGAGGAGAAAAGCGGTTTGCCGTGTCTTTTATAGAACTCTTCACCATGGTCGATAAGAGCGTCCAGCCATGGCACGAGCGCGCGGTTCGCATGATCGGTGTGCAGAACAACAGCAACGCCATAATGCTCGGCTAGAAGGTGCACATGCTGGGCACAGGAAACGGCTCCCAGAACTTTCGCTTGGAAAGCATCTTCAAGACCTTTACCAGCGTAAAACTGTGCTCCCCCATTTGACAGCTGAATGATGACATCGGACTTGTTTCTGGCTGCAGCTTCGAGCACCGCATTGACGGAGTCTGTACCAACCACGTTTACAGCAGGAAGTGCGTATTTGCCTTGACGGCATGCTTCGACAAGCTTCTTATAGTCGTTCCCCGTGACGACACCTGGCTTGAGCTCTACCATTGTTCTCATTGCTCCCGTAGTTTAGCCGATCAAAACGTGAGGCCGTTTCCTCATCGACTGATTGCAGTAGCCCCTTATGGTTGCTACCAACTTAATTCGGATGAATTGATGCCTATCCCATTGAGCAACCAAGGTTCAACCCGCAAAAGCATTGGAGAGGCATTATTTGCCTTTTATTCGCAATCTGTGAGTAATTTTTAGTAGAATTTCTTAGGAGAGATGAGTTTTTATTCAAGAGTGTAGGGCCATATTTCAATTGGCACTTTTTGCATAGGGAGCGGCTAGAGGGGAGACGTTTTGACCGTGTTGGCAAGTACTTCTGTCACATGCCGAATTTCAATGGCAGATCCCAATCGTTTTAAACCTGCCGCCGCCTGCATCAACAGGCCCAGATCTGTACCTACGATAAGCCCAGCCCCCGAGTTTTGCAGGGACTTCAGCATTTGGTGTGAAAGTGATTGAGAATTTTTACTCTCTTTTGGGGAGTAGGGCATCGCATCTGGCAGATTAACCAGATTCACATTGGGCCTAGCCGCCAGAACTGACTTTGTACTTGAACTGGAGCCAAATAGCGTTGGTGTTTCGGAGGTTTCAAGAACACCTACCGGCCCCCACTGAAGATGTTCGGTTGGCCCATAGGGAGGTTTGGAAAAAGAGGTGAGAAACTCGGTTATCTCGTAGTATTTACGTGCCGAAGAGTGACAACAGTCCTTGACTGTATTTTGAAGGTGCTGTGTGCACGCGTGGGAAGGACTTACCACGAAGTCATAGTCTTTGAGCTGCTTTAGGGCTGCTTTTTCCAGCTTTCTTGCTTCTTTGTGATCACCGCTGTTTTGCGGAAATAGGCCACAACAAGTTTGCACATCGGGTATGTCTACCTGAAAACCGTTGCTTTCCAGTATTTTAAGGGTCGCGTCACCTATGGCAGGGCGAAAGGTGTTAACCAGACAGCTGGTAAATATTGCGATGCGCATGTTGCTTGGTTCTGTCTTCATCAAGTTTGATCTAACCCTGAGGCACTGAGAAAGCTATGCGCTGGTCCGTCGATTCTCGCATAGTAAGGGGCGGAACGCGGTATGTTCAAGAAGGAAGAGGAAAAGTGAGGGGGGATAAAAAGAAAGCCGCCAAAAGGCGACTTTCTGATAAATGACAGGAACTGCCGGTCTATTTCGTTGAGCCGTCAGCATTGAACTGGGAAAGATAAGCAACCACGTTGTCGATGTCTTTTTCTTTTCTCAAGCCAGCGAAAGCCATTTTGCCTTTTGGAATAACTTTCTTCGGCTTGGTCAGATATGCTCTCAAAGTAGCTTCATCCCAAGTTTTACCTTCTTCTTTACCAGCCAGAAGAGCCTTGGAATATTTGTAGCTTTGCGCTTCGCCCCAAGGCGCGCCTACAACACCATTCAAGATTGGACCGACTTTGTTTTTGGCTTTCTCACCGACTGCGTGACAGGCGGCGCATTTTTTAAATACTTTTTTGCCTTTTTCTACGTCACCGTCAGCAAGGGCGATGCCGCTGGTCGCGAGCAACGCTGCGCCGGCCAAAATTCCTAAAAGTCTCATTTTTTATCCTTCCTGAATTGCCATAGGTTTCCCGTATCCTAAGGAATACAAGCACTTTGCCGTAGTGTGTATACTGTACAATGTTTTTTAGATTGATTTTAATCGGGACTCGACAAAATGTCGCAGTATTATCCAGAGGATATTATTGTGGAGAGTCTTGATTAATTGATATCTTATTGAAAAGAGTCACATTTCTAATAATTAATTCCACTGTCCCAATAGGGAGTGGGGCCATAGAGTTTGGATAAGTACTCTACGAAAACGCGTAGCTTGGCCGGTACAAAATGTCTGGTTGGATAAACTGCGTGTAGGGCGATGTGCTTAGAAGCACAATATTGGGGCAAAACAATCTTCAGTTTTTCGTTTCTGAGCTCTTCGGCCACATCCCAAGTGGAGCGAAGGGCAACGCCTGCCCCTGCAAGCACTGCTTCCCGTACAACTTCGCTGGAATTTGTCCTCAGCCTTCCATTACACTGGAAGGAGACTTCTCCCTCTGGCCCTTCCAGACGCCAGATGTCTTGCTGCTCTGCCGCCAGACAATTGTGGTTTTCCTGAAGGTCGGCAAGGGAGCGGATGGGGCCGTTTTTCTCCAGATAAGTGGAGGTGGCACATAAAACCCGATGAATGGGGGCGAGGCGGCGGGCGATAAGGCTTGAATCCTCTAGTTTTCCGATACGGATCGCCACGTCATAGCTTTCTGCCAGAATGTCCACAAAGTCATCGTTCAGGTCCAGCTGAAATGTTATCTCAGGGTTTGCTTGAAGAAACTGTGTCAGGTGCGGCGCTATATGCATTCGTCCGAAGGACGTGGGAGCGGAAACTTTCAATAGCCCTTTTGCAGCTGTTGAGCGGCGCGAGACATAAGATTCAGCTTCCTCAATGGACCCCAGAATTTCCAGAACCCGTTCATAGTAGCCTTGCCCTGCTTCGGTGAGCGCAATTTGGCGGGTGGTTCTTTGTAGCAAACGTGTCCCCAGTCGTTCTTCGAGCTTGCGAAGGCGTTTAGAAACAACTGCTGGAGAAATTCTGAGTTCACGTGCAGCGGCTGACATGCTTCCGCAACCCACAACACGGGTGAAAATCTCCATCTCGGTAACTGAATTCATTTTTGCCTTTGAAGAAATAATGTGAGGGCTTTATTGTTATTTAGTTTGCTTGGTGGTTGTGCCACACTTGCTCAAATTTACAAAATAAAAAGCGCCGTAAGGCTCCGCTGATGATTGGGGATCAGCGCAGAGGAGGATCGTTAGATGGCTGGCATCACCATGGCCAAACCCTCAGCCCAGATCATGAACCGTAGAGGTGAGATTATTACTGCGCTTCGAACGATTATTCCCGGTGAAGGGGTTATCTTTGAAGAACGGGCACTGCGCCCCTACGAGACCGATGCCTTAACAGCCTATCGGCAAGTTCCCTTGGCTGTGGTTCTTCCTGAAAATGTAGAGCAACTCTCGGCAGTGTTGAAATACTGTTATGAGCAGGAGGTGAAAGTTGTTCCAAGGGGAGCGGGAACCTCTTTGTCAGGTGGAGCTTTGCCTCTGGAAGATGGCATTTTGATTTCCATGATGAAGTTCAACCGGATTTTGGATGTGGATTTTGAAAATCGTGCCGTTGTTGTGCAGCCAGGCGTTACCAATTTGAGTATTACACGGGCGGTGGAACATGAAGGGTTCTACTATGCGCCGGACCCTTCCTCCCAGATTGCCTGCTCCATTGGTGGGAACATTGCGGAAAACTCCGGCGGTGTTCACTCTCTCAAATATGGGCTGACCACCAACAATGTACTGGGCCTTGAAATGGTGTTGATTACGGGTGAGGTGATCCGCTTGGGAGGGAAACATCTGGACAGTGAAGGCTATGATTTTCTTGCCCTCATGACCGGATCTGAGGGCTTGCTGGCAGTTGTGAGTGAAGTAACTGTCAAGATTTTACCAAAACCTGAAACAGCCCGTGCCGCGCTAATTGGCTTTCCCTCGTTAGAGGATGCAGGGCAGTGTGTGGCTGATATTATCGGGGCGGGCATTATTCCCGGTGGTATGGAACTTATGGACCGCCTTGCCACAAAAGCTGCGGAAGATTTTGTGGGGGCGGGGTACCCACTGGATGTGGAAGCGCTCATGATTGTGGAGCTGGACGGCCCTGAAGCGGAGGTGGATGACCTGCTGGAGAGCGTCGTGGAAATATCCAAGACAAACAGGTCCAGTTACCTTCGGGTCTCTAACAGTGCAGAAGAACGTGCTTTGTTCTGGGCCGGTAGAAAATCAGCTTTTCCCGCTGTAGGACGGATTGCGCCAGATTACCTATGTATGGATGGCACAATTCCGCGCAAGGCCCTACCGGATGTGTTGGGCCGCCTTCAAAAACTCAGTGAGGACTATGGCCTTTTATGCGCCAATGTTTTTCATGCTGGGGATGGCAACCTGCACCCGCTTATCCTTTATGATGCCAATAAACCGGGGGAATTGGAGGCGGCAGAGAACTTTGGTGCCGATATTTTACGGGTATGTGTTGAAGTTGGCGGCGTTTTGACCGGAGAGCACGGGGTTGGAATCGAAAAGCGTGACCTGATGCCTGAAATGTTCACAGAACAAGACCTGAAGCTTCAACAACGTGTGAAATGCGCCTTTGACGAGAAACACCTTCTCAATCCGGGAAAAGTGTTTCCTGTGCTGCACCGCTGTGCTGAGCTGGGCCGTATGCATGTTCACAAAGGGCAGTTGCCGTTTCCAGATATTCCACGTTTCTAGGAAAACTATGCATATAGGATTTGATTGAGAGAATGAGCGAGCGGTAGGACATGGCGGAGAACTTTAAACCAACCACGCAGCAAGAACTGGTGGATGTGGTGGCATGGGCCGCAGCTGAGAAAAAGCCGTTAACTGTAATTGGAACCGGTTCAAAACAGGAAATTGGATACTCTGTTCAGTCTGCCTTTACGTTGACCACGCAAGGCTTGAGTGGTGTTGTGGAGTATGACCCTGCAGAGCTTGTTTTGACTGCAAAAGCGGGAACGCCGCTTGCTGACATAAACAAAGAGCTGACCAAGAACGGACAGGAGCTGGCTTTTGAGCCTTTGGACTACGGGCCCGTCCTTGGAAAACATGCAGGCAAAGGCACGCTGGGCAGCGTATTTGCCATGAACTTGGCGGGACCACGCCGCTTGAAAGCGGGGGCCGCACGGGATCATATTCTTGGTATTCAGGGTGTGAGCGGGCGCGGTGAGGGCTTTAAAGCTGGTGGCAAAGTGGTCAAGAACGTGACTGGCTACGATATTGCCAGAGGGTTCTGCGGCTCTTGGGGGACTTTAATGGTTGCCAGCGAGATCACCATGAAAGTTATGCCTAAAGCCGAACAGGAGGCCACTGTCTGTCTGGCGGGTTTGAATGGCGCTGAAGCAACTCAGGCTATGGCAAAAGCGCTTGGATCATCCGCTGAAGTCTCCAGCGCAGCTTTTACTCCGCAAGGCGTGACAATCGGTAGTGGTTTAGACGGAGGCTCTGCTGTGTTTTTGCGACTGGAGGGTGTGTCGAAGTCCGTCAGCTATCGCATTGACAAGCTCAAGGCGCTTCTACGTGAATTTGGAGCTGTTGAAGTTCTGGAGGGGCAAACATCAAAAAGTGTTTGGGAGAGTTTTCAAAAGGTAGAACCCTTTTCAAAAACACGCTCTCCTCTCTGGCGCATCTCGGTTGCGCCCACCCGTGGTGAGCAAGTGGTGCGCCAGCTTGAAGAAAGCAGCGCATGTCGGTGCCTGCGCGATTGGGGCGGGGGCTTGCTTTGGGTTGAGATGGGTGAAGAAGAGCCAAAGGCCAAAGAAGTGCGCGAGGCTGTTTTGCAAGCTGGTGGGGGGCATGCCACTTTGGTGCGGGCTCCGGCACAGCTGCGCAGCTCCACTGAGGTCTTTCAAAAACAAGATGCCGCTCTTTTTGCTTTGACCCGTCGGTTAAAAGCCCAGTTTGATCCAATTGGCATTCTCAATTTTGGCCGCATGTACGCAGGAGTGTAGCCGGTGCAGACCAATTTCAGCCCAGAGCAATTAAAAGATAGTGCAGTTGCTAACAGTGAGAGGATTTTGCGTAAATGTGTGCACTGCGGGTTTTGTACTGCCACGTGCCCTACTTTCACACTACTGGGGGATGAGCTGGATAGCCCGCGCGGGCGTATTTACCTGATCAAGGATATGCTGGAGAATGACCGCCCGGCAGATGCGCAAGTAGTTAAACATATAGACCGCTGCCTATCCTGCTTGTCGTGTATGACCACTTGCCCTTCTGGTGTGCACTACATGCATTTGATTGATCATGCACGGGCGCATATTGAGCGCACCTATAAAAGACCACCGAGTGAGCGGTTGATGCGATTGATGCTGGCGGTGGTCCTTCCGTTTCCAAACCGGTTTCGTTTGGCGCTCAAAGCGGCATCCCTTGTGAATCCTATGGCTGGATGGCTGAGGGGACTGGGGGGCCCCTTTAAGAATATTGGCGCGATGCTTGCTCTGACTCCTGACAAACCTGCGGCTACCTCCGAATTCCAAGGTCAGGTGGAAATTTCACCAAAGATCACCAAAGTGGGGCGTGTCGCCATATTGCAAGGCTGCGCGCAGCCGGTGCTGGCACCTTCTATTAATGACGCAACTGTGCGGCTTTTAACGCGCCTTGGATATGAGGTGGTGTTCCCTGAAGATGTTGGCTGCTGTGGTGCGCTTGTGCATCACATGGGCCACGAAAAAAGCGCGTTAAACAGTGCTAGAGGCAATGTGGATGCATGGTTTAACGAGATCAATGACAAAGGGCTTGATGCCATTTTGATTACGGCTTCTGGCTGCGGTACGACCATTAAAGACTATGGGTTTATGCTTAGAGATGACGCTGACTATGCAAAAAGAGCTGAGCAGGTTTCCAAGCTGACACTGGATATTACCGAGTTCTTGTCCCGTATTGATTTGGGCGCGCCCCACCGCAAAGTGGAGCAGGTTGTTGCCTATCATTCTGCATGCTCCATGCAACATGGACAGAAAATTACGGAGCAGCCAAAGCGGTTGTTGGAGGCTGCAGGATTTACTGTGAAAGCTGTGCCGGAAGGCCATCTTTGCTGTGGCTCCGCCGGAACCTATAATATTTTGCAGCCAGATATTGCGGATCAGTTGAAAGAAAGAAAAGTTGCAAACATCGAATCCACATCACCGGACGTGATTGCGGCTGGCAATATTGGGTGTATTACGCAAATCGCAGGCGGAACGAAGATACCAGTGATCCATAGCGCAGAATTGCTGGACTGGGCTTATGGTGGACCAAAGCCGCAGGAGTTGCGCTAGTAGTGGCCCCTACCTGACAATGACAGTCGTGCCCAGCCCGACCATTTTATAAAGCTCGATCACATCCTCGTTTCGCATGCGAATACAGCCGGAAGAAACGGCTTTCCCTATAGTCCATGGTTCGTTGGACCCGTGAATACGGTAGAGTGTTGAGCCAAGGTAGAGAGCTCTTGCACCAAGCGGATTCTTGGGGCCTCCGGGGAAAAATGCAGGCAAGTTGGGCTGACGCTTGCGCATTGCTGCTGGGGGGCGCCAGTCCGGCCACTCTTTTTTGCTGGTAACACGATGTGTTCCGGCCCATTCAAAGCCGGGTCTGCCCACTCCAACGCCATAGCGTCGGGCTTTCCCTCCGGCCTCAATCAGGTACAAATATTTGTTTGGAGTGTCGATGAGAATTGTACCTGCGCTATGTGGCCCCGCATATTTGACTGTGGCGGGTAGGTATTGCCTCGGAATTTTACGGGCGCTGTTATAGTTTACGGAGGATCGTGTGACACGGCTGCGGCTTCTGGGGTTGGCAGGGGAGACTTGCACGGTCCACGGCTGTGAAAGATTGGGGCTCAAAACCAGCGGCGGTGGTGTTGCGCGTCCTTGATAGGCGACTTGCGCCTGAGCGCCTCCAGAAAAGGCTGTTGCCACTAAAATCACGGCGATACGCACGACCAAAACCATTATTAACCCCACCCACTGAATATTAAAAACAATTTCCATAAAATTTTAACGGAAATCAAACCCAGCTGACCACCATGGTTAACCAAGGGTTATCGGGGATTTATGGGGGTCTACTCATAAAGTCTTAGATAATAAAGCATCCTATTAGTAATTACACGTATTACCACCCTAGGAAGTATTTTTTAATCTAAATCTACTAAACATTATTAACGATTGCGAATCGGTGCAAGTTGGCTGGAATGGCGGAAAAGGCTGCACGAAAGTAGGCTTGTATTTTGAGGGCATGTTGGTGTGCCGGGGTTTGATTTGGAGTTAGAATGATTGCGGCAAAGAGAATTTATCGAGCTGAAGCAGTTTTCGGTCGCATGGCCAATGAAAATCTGGACCCTGACGATGTAAACGAGGTTCGGCATCGGGAGCTTCTTGCCGAAATGGCTGAGTTAAAGGCCATGCTGGCTCCCCAGCAGACGAGCGAGTCTGAGGTCGCGTCCATTTCCGAGAAAATCGTGAAGGAATTGCGAGAGGAAATCAGCGAGGCAACAGCTCTTAAAACGGAGCTGGATGCCATTTCGCAAGCTATACGCGACACAAAGAGTGAAATTGCTGCCCTTCACCAAAAAGCTGGCAGCATTGCCGAGAACAAGGGCAGGGTTGCAGGCGAACTGGAAGCGATTGTGCTGGGCACAGAAGGGGCAACCGAGCAAATTCTGTCTGCAGCAGAATTTATTGACGAGGCAACCAAAACGCTTGCTCCAATGGTTGGCGATAAAGATTCAGGTCTGACCAACGATATACAGGAAAAAGTAATTTCCATCTTTGAGGCCTGCAACTTTCAGGATCTGACAGGACAAAGGATTTCCAAGGTCGTAGACACCATGTCCTTTATTGAGACACGTGTTTTGAAGATGATGGAGATCTGGGGTGGCCTTGAGACATTCAAAGACATTGAAGTCGAGCATGAAGCCATGAGCGACGATGAGGCACTTTTGCATGGTCCTTCTCTGGCAACTGACACGGATACCGTGTCTCAAGATGATATTGATGCTCTTTTCTCTTAGGAGCATATGATGTGCGCTTTGTTGGGCCGGTGTAAGGGCCCAACTTTTGCGCGACCTTTCTTTCTAGTATTGATCCTTCGTTTGAACTCTGGCATGTTTCCTTTTGGAACAAATAGGGAACTTATTTATCTATGACTGCCTTAGAGACTGAAATTCCTGCGGGTCTGTTGCAGGATGAAAAAGGCGACTGTACGTGCCGTTGGCATGGCGGAGATGCTGAATATCGCAGGTATCACGATAAGGAATGGGGGCGACCCGTTACCAATGATATTCGGTTGTTTGAGAAAATCTGCCTAGAGGGGTTTCAGTCTGGTCTTTCGTGGCTAACGATTTTGCGCAAGCGCGATAATTTTCGTGCAGCCTTTGCGGGGTTCGACTTTGAAAAAGTCGCAAAATTTACGCAGAATGACATTGAACGGTGTGTTGCCGATAAAGGTATTGTGCGCCATCGGGGCAAGATAACTTCCACAATTAACAATGCCAATCGGGCGTTGGAACTGCGTGAAGAGTTCGGATCACTGGCCGCCTATTTCTGGTCCTGGGAACCAACCACTGAGCAGCGACCAAAGAAATTTGATGCAGAAACCTTGTATTCACTGGGAAAAACCGAAATTTCCACGAAGATTTCGAAGGACCTAAAGAAGCGCGGCTGGTCATTTGTGGGACCAACAACTGTCTATGCCTTCATGCAGGCTATGGGAATGGTGAATGATCATCTTGAGGGCTGCATCATCCGCCCTGTAGTTGAAGAAGCCCGCGCTCAGCTTATTCGGCCTTTGATCAAGAGTTAATTTAGGCCCGGCAACCTTTCGCCGGGCTCTTTTTCAATGTTGAATAGCTCACGCCGTGATCTTACTGAGGAGTAATCTCAATGTTATACGTTCTTCCTTGGTAAGGCCCTTAATCAGTTCTTCTTCTGTTGCCACATGCGTTGTGACCACTTCATCAGCAAGCTTAAACCCTGCTTCCGTTAAAGATATTTTTAAGCTCCGCCTATCTTCTGGGTCGTGGCTGCGGGTCACAAGTGCGCGTTTTTCCAGCCGATCAATGCGGTTGGTCATGGCGGACGTGGAAAGCATCATCTCTTTAGCGAGGTAGGCTGGCGTTAAAGCCTGGTTGCTTCCTTGTCTGCGTAAGGTGAGAAGAACATCAAAAGCAGCGAAATCCAGATCATACTTTGTCAGGTTTGCGAGAACGCCCTGCTTGAGTTTTCCTCCCACTCGCCAGATATCCCCGCAAATACCCATTGGTTCAGGATCAAGATCCGGCCTTACCCGTTTCCATTGCTCCATTATTTCATCTAGTTCCAATTCCATTTTTCCCCGCAAAGTAGACGTTCTATTTCTGTTGACACAATTTTCATGCGTATGTTGACGTCAAATATATTCACATATAATAGTTTGACATCGAAATAAATTACATATAGTAGTTCGATATCAAATTACATGAGTGCCATAAAAATGGAAAGAAAAAATGACCAATATGCGTCGGGCAGAATACCCAGTGGAACCAATTTTTGTTGATCGTTGGTCAACGCGTTCATACGATGGCCAGTCCATGCCCGAGAGTGATCTTTTCAGTATTTTGGAAGCTGCACGTTGGGCGCCTTCCGCCTACAACATTCAACCTTGGCGGTTTATTTATGCGCATAGAGAAGATGAGAGCTGGAATACGTTTCTGGATCTACTAGACCCATTCAATAAAGAATGGGCGAAGAACGCATCAGCCCTTATTTTTGTGATTTCAGATAGCATCATGCCAGGAGACGGGGATAGAGCCGATCACCCCTCACGATGCCATAGCTTTGATAGTGGAGCCGCTTGGGCGCAGTTGGCTCTGCAGGCAACAGCGCAGGGATATCATGCCCACGCGATGGCAGGCATTTACTTTGACAAGATTAAGCAGGAACTTTCAGTTCCAGATCGGTTTAGAGTTGAAATTGCAGTGGCTGTTGGCAAGCGGTCTGAAGCTTTGGCTCTTAGTGATAGCGAAGTGGAGCAAGAAACACCCAGCCTACGGAAGCCTATTCGAGAGATAGCGTTTTCCGGCGCTTTTACAGGTTGATTGTAAAGCCAAGGAACCGCGAAAACTGTATAAACCTAACGGCCCCGCGGGAACTTATGCCTTAAACATTCATCGCTATGCTCTTTGCTATTGCTGCTATGAATTTTCTTAGCCCAGACAGGGTAGCCTACTAGGACGCGCACAATGTCAATTGTGATGGTCCTTCGGAAAGAACCTATTGAATGCAAATGTCTATAAAAAAAACTTTGGGTCAGCCGATCAATGACTTATGGGCAAGCCCCACATTCTTGCTTATTATAACCGGAGCACTAATTGGTGCTAACTTCCCTATAGGTAAGATGGCAAGGTTTGCCGGAGTAACGCCAATAATCTGGGCGGTACTCTTATCGCTCGGGGTGTGCGCCATGCTGTTTCCTCTGGTTAGTTTGAGGGGGGAGATTAAATTTGTCATTCCAAGTAGTAAGATTGTCACTTACACGGTTATCACGGCGCTGATTTCCTATGTGATCCCAAATAGCCTGTTGTTTACTGTAATCCCGCATGTAGGAGCCGGTTACGCTGGTATCATCTTCGCGCTTTCTCCTGTTTTTACACTTGCCATATCCATGTTAACGGGTGTGGGCTCCACGAACAGGTTAGGGATTGTGGGGATTTTTGTCGGACTTTTGGGGGCAATGATTGTGAGCTTTTCTCAGGCAAACGCTTTGGAAGCGCCCCCTGTATTCTGGCTTTTGGCCTCTCTGTTCATCCCGTTTTCTCTTGCATGCGGTAATGTTTACCGATCAGCAAAATGGCCTAAAAATGCCTCTGCGGATCTTCTGGCTTTTTGGAGTCACTTTGCTGCGCTGATTTTCTATGTGCCGCTGCTGCTTGTTGTGGAGGGGAGTATCCCTTTATTTGAATTTGCCCTTGTCCCTCAACTGGCGCTTGTTCAGGCGATTCTATCGGGCATTGCATATCTGGCGTTCTTCCGCCTGCAAAAAACCGGTGGGCCGGTTTTACTGAGCCAGATTGGCTATGTTGCGGCAGCTGTTAGTTTGTTAGCTGCAACGACCTTGCTTGGAGAAAGTTATGCTCCAGCCACATGGTCTGGAGCATTTGTTATTGCTATCGGTATCTTTATTACGATTGTGGCTAGAGGGAAGCGGTAGATCTATTGTTTGATCCGTTTTTTCAGCGGATCAAACAGAACATTGCTGGTTTGGAAAACATAGTCCAGTGGGGACACTGAAATCACTTTAGCCCCATTGCTCCGTAGCCAATCCGCGCAGGCAGGAACATTGCCGCGCGGGCAATGCAACGTGAGCATCTCTCCTTCAGGCTCTCCAAAAGGCAAAGCAGTACTGAAAAGCGTTTCAGTCTGAGCCGCTATCGCTGCTGCCTGCGGCACTCTGGTGCGTACTTCTTGTTGGTTGTGAGCTGCTTCTTGAGACGCGATCCGGTCCAGCATGAGCCGTGCCCGCTCCAGAACCTGCGGGCTCCAATTCGCCTGCATGGAGGCGACAAGGTGAGCCTGTGAGCGGTGCATGACGCCCCCCTCAGGAATTTTTAGATCATTGGCCTTTAAAGTGGAGCCGGTGGATGTGATATCCACGATCAGCTCGGCAGAGCCGGCAGCCGGTGCCCCTTCAGTTGCGCCTGCGCTTTCAACGATGCGGTAGTCCGTAACACCGTTTTGCGCAAAGAATTTTCGGGTGGTGTTCACATACTTGGTGGCAACGCGCATGCGCGAGCCGTGACGGGCGCGAAAATCTGAGGCAACGTCTGCCAAGTCTTCAAAGCTGGTGACGTCAATCCAGGCGGAAGGCACTGCAATGACGACATCGGCATGGCCAAAGCCCAACGCAGTGACTATGTGGGTTTTTTCTTCTGGACGGTCGATGTTCTCGAACACAAGATCCGTACCTGTGACCCCAAAGTGGACGGAGCCTGCTGCTATCTCCCGCGCAATTTCAGAAGCGGACAGGAAAGCGATCTCAACGCCCTCTATGCCCTTGAGGGTGCCTTGGTAATTTCGCTCTCCTCCCGGGCGGGACACTTTCAGTCCTGCCTTGGCGAAGAAGGCGTGTGTAAGCTCTTGCAGGCGGCCCTTGGATGGAACGGCAACAATTAGATTATCGCTCATTGACTTGCTCCCTCGCCAATGCGGTTTAGCCAAATGGTAAAGCCCACAGCAGGTACAGGACGAGGACTCCCAAGAAGGCCCACGAGCTTGTCGTAGCGCCCGCCGCCAATGCATTGGCCCATATGCTGGGTTGGTTCATCGGAAATTTCGAAGACAAAACCGGTGTAATAGTCCAGTCGTCTGCCGAAATCCCCTGAGTATTCAAGAGCGGAGATATCAATGCCGTGCTTGGCCATCAGGTCTGTGCGCCGTGCAAGTTTCTGGATTGGTTTATCCAGATTGAGGCCGGTCTCTTTGGCAAATGTGTAAAGAGTTTCTACCGCTCTTAGGGGAGGTGGTCCCGATATATCCAAGTATGTGTTCAGACGTTCGGTGACACTCTTGTCAAGGCCGGAGCCCGCTGAAAGGGCTGCTTGTTCAAGAAAACGCTCGGCAATCTCATGGGGGCTTCTTCCGCCAACGGCTGACACACCTGCGATGGATAGGAGGTCTTCAACAACGGCAACAGCTGCTTTCGGGTCCTGTCCTTTTAATGCTGCAAGAAAACCAAGTTTGCTATCGGGCTGAGCATCTTTGCCGGACATGCGGGCGATTGCAGCGTCAAGGCGCTGACGCTCGCCGAACACATCGCGTAAACGGCGACGCCATGCCTTGGGAATTTCAAGAGCTTCCAAGACCGCAGTAAACATGCCCTCATCGCCAATGCGAATGCGTGGAGACTGGGGCTTGAGCTGGTCGCAAGCTTCCAAAGCAAGGCCCAGCATGTCTGCATCGGCTTGCTCTTCATCTGTTCGGCCAATGGATTCAACACCCGTTTGCAGTGTTTCGCCCAGCTGTCCCGCTTTTTGGCGGAAAACAGAGCCTGCATAGGAGTAGCTGGCGGTGCGGCCAGCTTCGCCTTCATCGAGATAATGTCGTGCGATTGGAATCGTGAAATCAGGGCGAAGGCACAGCTCATGACCATCTTCACCATGTGTCAGAAACAGGCGCCGACGTAAGTCTTCGCCTGCCAGATCGAGAAAAATGTCTGCTGGCTGGAGGATAGGCGGGGTTGCCGCCTCATATCCAGCTCTTTCAAACAGTTGGCCTAATGCCTTGATCCGTTTATCGCCCGAATACATCACTTAACTCTCAAGGTTGGTCTTGCGCTCTTGTTCCTGTGCTGCCAGAAGCTTTTTCACTTCTTCGACAAGGCTTTCGGTTTTGACCGCAAATTGTGCCGGACGGCTTTCGCGCCAGGTCTTGTTGTCTTCGATCTCAGCAGAAAGGCGCTTGCCTTCAATAAGATCCTTGATTTGCACTTCTCCAGCCTCACGCTCTTGCGAGCCTTGAATGATGGCACATGGAGAATTGCGTTTGTCGGCATATTGCAGTTGCTTGCCGAATTGCTTTGGGTTGCCCTGATACATTTCTGAGCGAATGCCTGCCTGCCTCAGTTGCTGCACCATAGCCTGATAGTGGCTGAGCGAAGCTGTATCTTTGTCCATAACGCAGATCACAACAGGCCCGATGATATCTTCAGTTCCAAGCTTGCCAAGGGTTTTAAGAGCCGCCATCAAGCGGGAAACACCTACAGAAAAGCCGGTGGAGGGAACCGGCTGGCTCATGAAACGCGAGACGAGACCGTCATAACGGCCACCACCGCCGACAGAGCCAAAGCGCACAGGGCGCCCTTTTTCGTCCTTCACCTCAAAGGTGAGTTCCGCCTCATAAACGGGACCGGTGTAGTATTCCAAGCCGCGCACTACGGACGGGTCAATGAGCACACGGCCATCTGTATAGCCCGCAGCATCAAACAGCTGTCCCATGGTTTCCAGCTCGCTCACACCTTCCGAACCTGCTTTGCTGTCCGCAACAAGGTCTCGAAGGTTGGCTATTGTCTGCTCTGTGGTATCAGCACCAGCTGCAACAAAGGAAAGAACAATGTCGGCGGCTTTTTCATCAAGGCCCGCACCTTTTGTGAAATCGCCACTTTCATCCTTGCGCCCGTCACCCAGAAGCAGACGTACACCGTCCACACCAAGGCGGTCCAGCTTATCAACAGCACGTAGAACAGTCAGGCGGGTCTCGGCATGTTCGTCTCCAGCAAGGCCAATGACCTCCATAACGCCGTCCAGCACTTTACGGTTGTTGACGCGGATTACATAGTCACCGCGTGCAATGCCAAGGCGTTCCATGGTGTCGGAGGCCATCATACAAATTTCAGCATCAGCGGAAACAGAAGGCGCGCCGATAGTGTCGGCATCAAACTGCATGAACTGGCGGAAGCGACCAGGTCCGGGCTTTTCATTGCGGAACACGTAGCCGTTGCGATAACTGCGATAAGGCTTTGGCAGGCTCTCGAAGTTTTCTGCAACATGGCGGGCAAGAGGCGCTGTCAAATCATAGCGCAGGCTCATCCATTGCTCGTCATCGTCCTGCAAGGAGAATACACCGGCGTTTGGGCGGTCCTGATCCGGCAGAAACTTCCCAAGCGAGTCTGTGTATTCGAACATTGGTGTTTCAACCGGCTCGAACCCATAGAGCTCGTAGGTCTGCTTGATCGTTGTGAGCATCTGCTCCATTGCAAGAAGTTCTGAAGGGCCGCGATCAACGAAGCCGCGGGGCAAACGTGCCTTCAGTTTTGCGCTTTTTTTCTTTGCCATGAGGCCGTCACATCCTGAAACTGATCTTTAATTGTATGAGGGACTTAACGTGAAGTCTTTTGTTGCAAGTCTCCTAGACTATTGAAGGGGGCAGGGCAAGGCGGGAGGAAGGGGAAGGGGGGCTGATTTCTCAGTTTAAGGCATCTCGGGATTTCGCTGAGTACGAAATTCTGTTCAAAATATTAGAGGAAAAACGAAAGCCTTCCACTTCTATCACCTCATGAGGGAAATTATTGCTCGTCAATCATAAACTAAAAACCAAGGATTTCTTGGGGGCTACGCGTGTCGGAAGTGTTGCAGAGCTGAGCATTGTGCTTCCGACTTATAACGAGAGCCAGAATATTTCCCATGTTATCACCGCATTACAGCAGGCTTTGGAAGGTGTGGCGTGGGAAGCGATCATTGTTGATGATGATTCGCCGGACGGGACAACGGAAACAGCGCGCCAGCTTGCTCAAACAGAGCCTAGATTGAGAGTTCTAAGGCGATTGGGGCGACGCGGACTTTCAGGTGCCTGTATTGAAGGGATACTGGCATCCAGTGCTGCTTTTGTGGCTGTTATGGATGCTGATCTTCAGCACGATGCTCGGCTTCTCAAGGAAATGTTGGATTTTATGAGAACGGGAAAGTGGGATCTGGTTGTGGCATCCCGCTACATCTCTGGTGGGGGTGTTGGCGTTGGTTTGAACGGAAAACGGGTTTTTGCTTCAAATATTGCCAATGGAGCTGCTCGCCGCCTGTTGGGTATAAAACTTACTGACCCAATGAGCGGGTTTTTTATGATGAAGCGAACACTTTTTGAAAACCTTGCTCCTTCTCTATCCAAGCAAGGCTTCAAGATTTTACTGGATATAGTCGCATCGAATAAGACACCTTTAAGGGTGAAAGAGGTGCCCCTTGTTTTTGGTAGGCGCAAACATGGTGCAAGTAAACTCGAAACACTTGTCACTCTGGACTACTTTGGTCTGTTGGTTTCCAAGTTCTTTAATGACATGATTTCTATGCGCTTTCTTTTGTTCTCCATGGTTGGAGGTACAGGAGTGCTGGTTCACCTTTTATCACTTAGAGTGTTGCTCATTGGAACTTCCCTGCCTTTCAGTAGTGCGCAGTTGATGGCGACTTTTGTTGCGATGACTTCCAACTTTATCTTGAATAACAGGCTGACCTACCGTGATAGACGGCTACAAGGGTGGAAATGGCTGCGGGGCCTTATGGTGTTTTATGGGGTTTGCAGCATTGGTGTTCTTGCCAATGTTGGAGTGGCAGAGCTGATCTATGCGAGTAATCCGGTCTGGTGGCTTGCCGGAATTGCAGGTGCTGTCATGGGGGCACTTTGGAACTATAGCGTTAGCCGCATGCTCACTTGGAAGAGTGGATAGGATGCGGGTGAGCCGAAACACCAATCCTAATGAAGAGCCCTCCGGTTTACCCTTCTGGTTACGTCCAGAAGCCCTTTGTATCTTCGTAGGTGTATTATCTTTAGTTCGCCTTGCGACAGGCGCTTCAATCGACTTGGTGGAAGATGAAGCCTACTATTGGTTATGGAGCCAATATCCGGCATTGGGCTACTATGATCACCCCCCTATGATTGCTTGGTGGATTTGGATGGGGCAAGCGCTGGTGGGGGACACTGCACTGGGCCTGCGCCTCATGGGTATTTTAGCCACAGCTGTTGGTTCGGCGGTTATCTGGAGAACCGCTAAAATCCTGTATGATAGTGAGGTTGCAGGGTGGTCTGTTCTCTTGTTTAACAGCAGTCTTCTGGTTGGAGTGGGGGCAATGCTCGCCACCCCTGATGCTCCTCTCGTATTTTTCTGGGGGCTGACACTGTGGGCGCTTAGCGAGTTCGTTCGCTGTGAAAATGCAAGCTGGTTTCTTGTTGTGGGTCTGTTCGCAGGACTGGGTCTTTTATCCAAATATTCTCTAGGTTTTCTTGGGTTGGGAAACGTAATTTGGCTTTTGTGGGTACCTCGTTATCGTAGTTATTTTTTTAAGTGGCAGCTTTGGGTGGGGGGGCTAATCTCCTTACTTGTATTCAGCCCAGCCCTTTATTGGAATGCACTCCATGAGTGGGTTTCCTTTCAAAAGCAATTTGGGCGCATGGTGCCTGAAGGGTATTCGGCAAAATATCTTGGTGAGTTTATTGGAGCGTTTATCGGGCTCTTAAACCCGCTTGTGTTTCTCCTGGCCTGTGTCGGGGGCGGGCACCTTTCCCAAGAGTTTGTGGGAAAAAAAGCTGCGGCAAGCCTGTTGGTTCTGACCATCTCTCCTTTTATTGTCTACCTTTTTTGGCACTCCCTTCATGCCCGAGTGCAGGGAAACTGGTTGGCACCCCTCTTTCCAGCCTTGGCAATTGTTGCTGGGGTGGGCGCTTCCCATGGCTCACAAAAGTGGAAAGGCTGGGCAACAAAAATTGGTGTGGTAGCCGTTATTCTTGGAGTTAGCGTCTCAACCTTGATCAGCCTGCATGCTCTGCATCCGATTCTCTCTGGTCTGGGTAGAAAAGACCCAACCCATCAGCTAAGGGGGTGGGGAGCTATTGGGAGCGAAATCTCCAGACTGGCAAAAAACAATGGCATCCGCTGGATTGGCACCTCCAGCTATGCGGTGAACGGGCAACTCTCCTACCACCTTAAACCTACGGGACTACAGGTTTATCAGCTGAATGAGCCTGAACGGTACTCCATGATGGAAGCGGTTTTGAAGGAGTATGAAGGAGAGCCTATTCTTTATGTTACCGAAGCTCGACGCGACCGGTCTAAAAGGCTCTTGACCCGTTTTCAAACGGTCAGATTGCTAGAAACTCTTTCCAGAATGTCAGGAAATAACGAAATCGAAATAGTCAATATCTACATGGCCACTCCCCCCTAAATGTCATGGTTAAGGGTATGATTGCGTTGCATTATTTGGTTGAGGAAGAGTAAGATTAAATCCTCTAAGGGTGGGCAGCTAAGAGGAGCTTGGCTCCGATGAAACGCATATTATTGACAAGTCTTGAATTCGGGAAAAGCTATGGAGTAGATCGCGCTATTTGCGACCTCATCATAGCGGGGCGCTTATCAGCTGTGGGCTGTTCTGTAACTGGCCCCATGTGGACCAAAGAGTTCTATCAACTGCGCGACGTGGTTGAGTGGGCCGAACATAGTACACAGGTGGGGCTAACCGTTTCACTCACTAAAAATGCAATGCCGGTTACAGATTTTGGTAGGCAGAAATTTGGTGAAGAGTTTCCTACTGAGAATTTTTATCGAGCCCGTGCTCCCTTGAATTTGTTGCCCATTGATTTGTTATCGGCTGAAATTGCAGTGCAGATCGATATGTTTGAAAATGTATATTCGCGGGCACCGGCCTTTATAGCCATGCAAGATAATCTGGCGCGCTTTCCGGCCATAGCGGACATAATGATACAGGTGGTAAAGCTGATGAAAGGCAGGGAGCCGGTACTTGTTGCACCAAAAGCATCAGGCCGTGTGGTTCACCGGTTCATGCAAAAAGCGGAAAAGCAAGGATTGGAAACAATAAGGTCTGGCCCCAGTTTACCTTTACCTTTGCGAGATGATGAGGAGTTGAGGGACTTTTTCTGGAATAGCTTGAATAATGCAGATGATCAGACAATGGTTTTTTGCAGTCCGTCTTACCCGGAAGAAATATCGCCCACAAAGCGGGAAAGAAAGTGGAGTAATTATAGGCAAAACCAGTTAAACTTTCTTCGTGGTGAGGAATTCCCATTTCTGTTGATGGAGAAAGACATTTTCTTGTTTTAAACGCTTTTCTTGTGCCCTCGTCATTCAATAACTGCATAGAAGTTGTGGAATGGTGTATGGGTTAGCTCACGTTGAAATATGAGTGCCGCTGAAAGCGGGTTCGTTACTCTGCGAGTATCTATAAAGTGCTATGCCTTTAAGAGGGCATGAAGAGAGGCAAAATTGATGAATGACAACGCTCCTCAGGAGCAAGATGAGCAGCCACATGGGGAGCTGACGACCCGGACAATGGCAATGCCGGCCGACACGAATGCATCAGGAGATATCTTCGGCGGGTGGGTTGTATCACAGATGGATATTGCAGCTGGAATTTGTGCTGGTGAATGTGCCCGGCTCAGAGTGGTGACCATTGCTATTGACAGCATGACATTTATTCGCCCCGTCCAAGTGGGCGATGTTATGTGCGTTTATACAAAGGTGCTTAAGGTTGGAAAAACCTCGATGCAGATTCATGTTGAAGCATGGGCACTGCGCCATCGTTATGGTCATCGTGAAAAAGTGACCAGTGCCAAATTTATATTTGTTGCCGTTGATGATGAAGGACACCCATGTGAGATTCCTGCGGAGCAGAAGGAAAAATACAATATCGAGCCGAGTTGTTGATCCTCAGCAGTGAAGAATACAGGTACAGCCTTATTTGAGTGAATGTGAAGAGCGATCGGCTGAGCCCTTGCGGACACTTTGTTTTAAAAGTTCGTATTCTTTTGGCAGGCGCAATGCAGTGTCAGCAAACAATGCTTCGTCAATCACCCTGTCAAAACCGAGGGACCATAAATGAAAAAGTTCAGCAAAACGCTTTGCTCGCTCTTCCTGACCTAAATAACAATAATGGCTACGGTTACGGGTCAACAAAACACGAGCCTCAATGCCTTTCTTCAATAAAAGGCACTCCAGCAAGTAATGGGCCGTAATTTCGTCCTGAAGATGAACCACTTCCTCCTTGAGGTGGGGTGGCAGCGCGTCAATCAGGTACTCTGGATGTAATGCAAGTGCAGCGTTACTCATTTTATTTGTCTATCCTCCGTCGGTTTCCCGAGGAGAACTGGCGCAGAATTCATTGAAACACCGCTTGGTTGCCGTTCGCTTTAACGGAGGATTTCCGTTTGCGATTTTCGGCCACATCCCGATTGCGGATACCACCTTGCCCGGTTCGGCAGGTTGGCGAGGGCGCCAGCCCTTCTCTTGATGATGAGGGAGATTTGCCACGAAGTTTGCTCAGGATCAACCCTTTCTTTTTATTTTGCCTCTTTCCTGTGGCTGTTGTTAGTCCGATATTTCAACTAAAATAAGGAAAATGCAGTGCAATCAAGTTAATCCACAAAAATACTTATCTGTCAGAGGAGCTCTTCTTCTAGCACTGTAAACAAATTGTGATGGCCATTGCTTTAATACTTGTTTCCGGTTTTACCTATGGGCCTCAGTTTATGAAGTAAACTAGTTTACTGTTGACGGAACTTTTCTGATCTCTTGAGAGAGGTGAAATGGAACGGCTCGTTATTTTATTGTTAGTTTGTTTTGTCGGGGGCGGCTTGCCTGATGAAGCTGCTGCTCTTGGCCTGCCTGAAGCGAGAAACGTTGATGTCTCAAAGCCTCTATCCATAGATCGGGAGGAGCTGGGGCCAGTTGAGCAGCGTCTAAAAGCCATAGAAATGCCCGCGGGATTTCACATAGAACTGTTTGCGCAAGTTCCTTATGCGCGCCATATGGCCATTAGTCCGGATGGAACAACCGTTTTTGTTGGAACGCGCGGTGAAGACCTCTGGCTCCTTCCTATCCAAAAGGAAAAAGGAGAGCTAGCGAGGGTTCGGAGCCTTGGGGACAATTTGGATTTAGATATGCCCAATGGTCCGTGCTTTTCCGGGGAGGGCGACTTATTTGTGTCGGAGCGCAACCGGGTTCTCGTGTTCCCTCAGATAGTTGAAGCTTTAAACAAACAAGATGCCAAGGCAATAGAAATTGTACCACAAGGAACCCTTATTCCGCCCTCGGAAGAATCTGGCAATCACAGCGCGCGGGTGTGCAGGGTCGGGCCAGATGGCAGGCTCTACATATCTTTAGGCCAACCCTATAATGTTTCGCCAATATCCAAGCTGGAACTCTACCAGAAGCTTGGGATTGGGGGAATTATAAGTATGGAGCAGGATGGAACTGATCGCCTTGTTTATACAACAGGGGTGCGTAACTCCGTAGGGATGGACTTTCATCCTCGTACCCAAGAGTTGTGGTTTACGGATAATCAAGTAGATGGAATGGGAGATGATATCCCGCCCGGTGAATTAAACAGGCAAACCGAAGCTGGGCAAGATTTTGGTTTTCCGTGGTATGGGGGCGGTGCTGTTAAAACTGAACGCTATAAAAATATTAGGGCCCCTGATGATGTTATTTTTCCCGAAGTGGAAATGGATGCCCATGCCGCTGATTTAGGAATGACATTTTACAAAGGTGAGCAATTTCCAAGGATTTATAGGGGCGGCATTTTTAATGCCCAGCATGGTTCATGGGACCGTAGTGAACCCATCGGGGCCCGTGTCATGTTTACCGAAGTTAATGATGAAGGCCGCGCAACCAGCACCTCCGTCTTTGCTGAAGGATGGCTTGGTAGGGATGGAGAATATTGGGGAAGGCCAGTGGATACGGCTGAGTTACCCGACGGGTCTTTACTTGTTTCTGATGATCGTGCAGGCGCAATTTACCGGATATGGTACTCGGAGCCAGAGTGAAGCTGTGGGCTTATGCCCACAGCTCCTATTTAAAGATCTGAAACTTTAACTGTCAGTTTTCCGGTGTTTGTGCCTTCAAACAAACGGTTGATGGCAACTGGAGCATTCTCAAGCCCTTCTACCACGTCCAGCCGATATTTTAGCTGACCTTTCATCATGTAAGCACCAAGCTTTTCGAAGAACTCACCAAACCGGTGCAGGTGGTCTGTCATTACAAACCCTTGAACGGTCAGGCGTTTCTTGATAATTGCAGAGAGCTCAGGTCCGGCAGGAGCCTCTGTTGCGTTATAGGTGGAAATCAGGCCGCACATGATGATTGTTGCATGGGCTTTCATGTTGTTAAGAGCCGCCTGAAGTGGTGCTCCGCCAACATTTTCAAAATGCAGATCCAAGCCATCGGGTGCAAATTCGCGAATGCCTGCCTCCAGATCGTCTGTCTTGTAGTTGAGCGCAGCGTCAAATCCCAGCTCTTCAGTAAGCCACTTACACTTTTCATCGGAGCCTGCAATGCCAATCACACGAAGGCCGTGGGCTTTGGCAAGCTGTCCAACAAGGGAGCCAACAGAACCCGCGGCTCCAGTGATGCAAATTGTCTGACCTTCCTGCGGTTTACCAACCTCCATCAAACCATAATAGGCGGTGGCGCCAGCAAGACCTAAAATACCCATGTAGGCATCCATTGGAACCATTTGCGGAACAACATTCACGTCAGCTGCTGAAACATCTGCAAAGGTAGTCCAGCCAAGGAAACCGGCGACCCAGTCGCCTTTGTTAAGTTCACTTGTTTTGGTTTCTTCAACAATACCAACTGCCAGCCCCCGCATGGTGCTACCAAGAGGGATTGGCGGAACATAGCTGTTTTCATCAGCGCTCATCCAGCCGCGCATGGCAGGATCCAGTGAAAGGTAAGTCACTCGAACACGTGCCTTTCCTTCTTCCAGTTCAGGAAGGGTTTCCTCGCGCTTTTCAAAGTCCGTTGGAGCAATCATACCAACAGGGCGTTTTACCAAGAGGATACGTGAATTTTTCATAAAAATAAGCTCTCCTTAGAAATTCTGTTAGTACTATGGAACTTGCAAAGTTGAATATCTATACTCAAAAATGTAAGAATATTTTGCAATAACTGCAAAAGAGAGAATATGAAGTCAGTTCGCCTTATCTGCTTTGTTCACACCGCTGAGCAGGAGAGTTTCTCCGCTGTGGCTATGCGCCTGAATACGCAGGTTTCCTCCGTTGCTCGCCATATATCCTCATTGGAAGATGAAATGGGGGCACGGCTATTCAACAGGTCGCGTAAACGGATAACCTTGACTGAAGCAGGCTCTGTTTTTCTTCCCCACGCCAAGCGTATATTGCAAGAGGAACGCCATGCCCACGAGGCAATTAACGGTTTGCAAGCACTGCCCTCCGGAGAGTTGAAACTCAGTGTGACACGGGCTTTTGGTGAGTATTGGCTTGCTCCGCGTCTTGGTAAGTTTTTGGACCTCTACCCGCAGGTTACGGTGAACGTAGACTTCGATGATCAGCGAATAGATTTGGGAGAGGGAGGAATTGATCTGTCCATTCGCATCGGCCACCTCGAAGACTCCGATTTGATCGCTACGAAGATCCATCAAAACCAGTACCGGATTGTCGGTAGCCCCGAGTACTTTAAGAAAAACGGGATGGTTCATTCACTGGATGAACTGGAGGAGAGGCAATTTATAAAATTCTGTGCCGCTAAGTGGACCTACCTGCGTGTTCTTGGGGGCAGAGAGAGGCAGATCAAGGTCAGGGGAAGAATAAAACTGAATACGGTTGCTGCTGTGCACCAAATGGCCCTTAATGGAGCTGGCCTGACTATGTTGCCTACTTGGGTCATTGGTGATGATTTGGCGAGAGGGCGCCTGCAAGCTGTTCTGAAGGACAATAGTTTTACGCCCTATCAATATGACGAGAGTGCGGTATATGCCCTCTATCTTGAAAAGCGGTTTCTCGCTCCCAAAGTGAGGGCCTTTCTGGATTTCTTGAAATCCGAGAGTACTGGGACTACTTGATTCCTTTGTAGGCTTCATCTCCCCAAACCGCATTTACACGGGCATCCCGTCCACAGCGATATCTGTAGAATTTATATTTGAGCGGGTTCTTTTTGTAGAAATCCTGATGATAGTCTTCAGCTGCATAAAATGTAGGGGCTTGAGTAATAGGGGTTACGACGGGGGTCTTTAAGTTACGTTCCTTTTCAATGGCTAGTTTTGAGGCTTTGGCCTCTTGAAACTGTTGGGGCGTTGTTGTGAAAACTGCTGTTGTATAGCTTTCTCCTCGATCGCAGAACTGTCCGCCTGCGTCCGTTGGGTCTACACTGTGCCAATAAACTTCCAAGAGCTCGTTGTAGGAAACTTTATCGGGGTCGAATTTGATTTCAACCGCTTCTTTGTGGCCTGTTCCTCCAGCCGAGACCTGCTTGTAACTCGGGTTTTTGACGGTGCCACCAATGTAACCGGACTTAGTGGAAAGAACACCCGGGATCTTGTCAAAGTCAGATTCAACACACCAAAAGCACCCGCCAGCAAAAATGGCTGTTTGGGCTGGAGCTGCTGTTGCCTGAGGACCCGTTAGAAGAGCCGTGAGGAGTAAACTGGAGAAGATGTATTTGGAAGCGTGTTGCAATTTATTAGATCCAGTGAATTATTGGTTGTGTAAGCTATTGATACTCTAAACAGTTTCAAATCTCTGTATGCTCACAGATGATCACTTTTACGTTAGCTGTGTGTTGGTCCCGTTTCACAAATGCTTTTTGGCTTCGTCCTGTTGGTTGAAGGAGGGAGCCCGTTCGCGGCACCCATATTCTTTTAAATGGAGGCGACGATGGCGGTGCAAAACAATGCGGAACTACGAATTATTCAAGTAGGAAATATTGGGTTTGGAACAATTCGACTGGAAAATGATGCTTCGTCTACCGGCTACCGCTATGGGCTGGATTTAAAGCCCAATCAGTTTCCAAGCATCTACTATTCCACTCTACCAACAACGGGGCATACATCTGTACGTCTGCGCCCTTTGCATAAGTATGGGTTTTGCTCAGGTAACGCCGAAACACGGCTCTACTTTGCGGTTGCTGGCCTTTCAATGAATGATCCTAGAGAAGCGCTGACATATAACCTCCAAAATGTGACGGGCAGAATTTATGAGTCAAAATACTATGTCTTTTCAAAGTTGGGCGTTGATCAGCAAGACATAAATTATTCAATGGCTGACTTGCAGACGTCTTCAACCAAGATGTCAACGGATGAGCTGAAAAATGCAAATGCAGCCAAAAATGTGACCGGCAATACTCGAGTAGTTTACATCACCTCAGGAGAATTAAGCGGTACTTTTTGGGCGTATCTGCGCACTGGTTGGGAATCTAATTACTTTGGTGGTTCAAGCGTTAATAGCCTTTATAGACCAATGTGCCTAATGGATTTTTCGATACAAGCCAACGACGTTAATACCGCGAAGGGGTATGATGGGAACTTTCGAGCCAGTCTCAACCTTGTCCCCCAGACAAAATATACCCAAGGATTTCATACTGGACATAACTTGATAGATCCCAATCACTTAAAGGCTTATTATGAAGGGCAAAATGATCCGGGTGGAAACCACGGGATTAATGGTACCACCTTTTGGGCCAATCTCCATAGACTTGGCCTTTATCGCCAGTTCTACAATATAGCATCCAATGCGACAGCAATTGACCAAAATGAAATCCTGCCGGGGGCTCAGCTGATTTCAGAGTTTATGCTCTACTACTACCCAGAGTATGCGCCAAGGGCCAACAGCAACACAGTAAAGGCGCTTCAACGCTCTATGATATGCAACATGATCGGTGGCTTCGTAAATTCGTAAACCCGACTGTACTTACATTCTTGCAATCTCGCTGGACAAGTAAAGTGTGTTTTTGCCGACTCCGTTATTGGCAGCGGTTTGCATTGCTTTGGCAACTTGCCTCGCAGTGATGGGCCGGTAATTGCGCAATGGACCTTGCATGAATATTTCCAGCGGGCCCAAAACGGCTGCGGAGAGTGTTTCCTTGAAGCGAAATTCTTTGCGCTCCCCAAGCAAGAGGGAAGGTCTGAATATACTCAGCTTTGAAAATTTCAGATCAGTTATAGCCTGCTCCAGCTGCCCCTTTGTTTTCAAGTAGAGGCTTGAAGACTTTGGGTTGGCCCCAATTGAGGAAATCAGCAAAAAGTGCTCAGCGCTACTGGCCTTCGCGAGCTTTGCCAGTTCGTGAATGAGAGTAAAGTCGACCGCATAGAAAGCTTCCTTTGATCCTGCTGTCTTTTGAGTGGTTCCCAAACAACAAAAAACATCATCAGCTCTTACGAGGGAGGACAATGTAGCGGGGTTTGAGAAGTCGACCACATGCTGTTTGAGCTTAGGGTGCTTTAAAGGTATCTCACTGCGTACCAAGGCGGATACGGAACTATAGCGGTCATTCTCGAGTAATTGGGAGAGCAGGCTGGAACCGATCAAACCTGATGAGCCTAAAACTAATGCCGATTTTTCCATGAAGTGTGCCCCAAGCATTCTAAATTTTATTTAAAGAGATCTACGGAATTGGATAGCAAATCGCAAATGGGTTCAAGGAAATTGTGATACCCGCTCCAAACTACAGAATTTCCAGAAAAAGGCAGCTGCCGCAAACAAAAAGGGCACCCCGAAAGGTGCCCAGATTGATTAAAAGCGTTTGGAAGCGTGGCTTAGAAGCCCATACCGCCCATGCCGCCCATGTCGCCGCCGCCCATTGGAGGCATTGCAGGGCCGTCTGCCTTAGGCAGTTCAGCAACCATAGCTTCAGTTGTGATCAAGAGACCAGCAACAGATGCTGCGTCCTGAAGAGCTGTACGTACAACCTTAGTTGGGTCAACAATACCTGCTTCAATCATGTTGACGTATTCTTCGGTCTGCGCATTGAAGCCCAAAGTTTCGTCTTTAATGTTGTCCTGGATCTTGCCAACTACGATTGAACCTTCAACGCCGGAGTTTTCAGCGATCTGGCGAATTGGAGCTTCAAGAGCGCGAAGAACGATCTTGATACCAGCTTCAATGTCAACGTTTTCAGAAGAAAGCTTGGCAACCGCAGCTTTTGCACGAAGCAGAGCTGTACCACCACCTGGTACGATACCTTCTTCAACAGCTGCGCGTGTTGCGTTCAGTGCATCGTCAACACGGTCTTTTTTCTCTTTAACTTCAACTTCAGTTGCACCGCCAACGCGGATAACTGCAACACCGCCAGCAAGCTTGGCAAGACGTTCCTGCAGCTTTTCACGGTCGTAGTCGGAAGTAGTTTCTTCAATCTGAGCTTTGATCTGAGCAACACGTGCTTCGATCTGAGCTTTGTCGCCAGAACCGTCAACAATAGTGGTGTTCTCTTTGGAGATGTTCACCTTGTCGGCAGTGCCGAGCATGTCGATAGTTACGTTTTCCAGCTTGATGCCGAGATCTTCGGAAACAACTGTACCACCGGTCAGGATAGCGAGGTCTTCAAGCATTGCTTTACGACGATCACCGAAGCCAGGAGCTTTAACAGCAGCAATTTTCAGGCCACCGCGCAGCTTGTTCACAACGAGAGTTGCAAGAGCTTCGCCTTCAACGTCTTCTGCAATGATCAGCAGTGGACGGGAGGACTGAACAGCGCTTTCAAGCAAAGGAAGCATTGCCTGCAGGTTGGAAAGCTTCTTCTCGTGAAGGAGAATAAGTGGCTTTTCCAGATCAGCAATCATTTTTTCAGCGTTAGTCACGAAGTAAGGTGACAGGTAACCGCGGTCGAACTGCATACCTTCAACAACTTCAAGCTCTGTTTCCAAAGACTTAGCTTCTTCAACAGTGATAACGCCTTCGTTGCCGACTTTCTGCATTGCTTCAGCAATGTCAGTACCGATCTGTGTGTCGCCGTTTGCAGAGATTGTACCAACCTGTGCAACTTCTTCAGAAGAAGAAATAGACTTGGAACGGGATGTCAGGTCTGCGACCGCAGCAGCAGCAGCAAGATCAACGCCGCGCTTCAGGTCCATCGGGTTCATGCCAGCTGCAACGAACTTTGCGCCTTCTTTAACGATGGCTTGTGCAAGAACTGTTGCAGTTGTTGTACCGTCACCAGCGATGTCGTTGGTTTTGGAAGCAACTTCACGCACCATCTGTGCGCCCATGTTTTCGAACTTGTCGTCCAGCTCGATTTCTTTCGCAACAGAAACGCCATCTTTAGTGATGCGTGGTGCGCCGAAAGCTTTGTCCAGAACAACGTTACGGCCTTTAGGGCCGAGAGTAACTTTTACAGCGTTTGCGAGGATATCAACGCCTTTAAGCATTTTATCGCGGGCGTCTGTACCGAATTTGACTTCTTTAGCAGCCATGGTTTTGTCTCACTTTGATACTTGTAGATTGAAGGGATCGTGTGCGTCTTGGCTGCAATTAAGCCAGGATACCCATGATGTCGGATTCCTTCATGATCAACAGGTCTTCACCGTCGATCTTAACTTCAGTGCCGGACCATTTCCCGAACAGAACACGGTCACCAGCTTTGACGTCGAGAGCAACGATTTCACCGTTGTCTTTACGTGCACCTGTACCAACAGCGATGATTTCGCCTTCCTGTGGCTTTTCCTGTGCAGTATCTGGAATGATGATGCCACCAGCAGTTTTTGCTTCGGACTCAATGCGGCGAACGACTACGCGGTCGTGTAGCGGACGAAAACCCATATTTGCTATCCTCTCATGCGTGGCGCCCCTCATAGGCAGCAGCCGAGCTCAATGGTTAAAACTTTGAGAGTTGTGAAGCGAACTCCACAGTCATTAGCACTCCCAAAGGCAGAGTGCCAATGACCGCAACTGATGTAGTTTCGGTATATGAAACTGTCAAGGAACTGCCAGTAAAAAAAGTTAAATCCCTAGAGATTTCAGAGGAAGGATAGGCGAGTTGAAGGGGGGATTATGCCAAATATAACTAATTATAAGTAAGATTGAGTGCAGGGGCGCTGGGTAAATTTAGTCTAGATCCCGAGGCCGTTTTAGGGTGATTCTGCTACTCATGAATAGCTGCCGGGACAATGGAAAAGGGGAGCTCGAAATCGCCCTGATCCCCTGAAACAAGGTCATTCATACGAACAAAAAGAAGATAGTCTCCCTCGTGAAAGCCCTCAAGGGAGAAACTCAGACTGGTTTGATATTCATAAAACTTCTCAGAGGCGGAGTGTTTGAAGGATGCTGTATTTTCATTGGATGTGATGATTTGGCCGGATTTGTTTCGAACCTCAAAGTCTACGTTGAGCTTGAGTGAATACTGACCGTTTTCCTCTTGGAATTTGTAGGCAACTGGCTGGGCATAAACAATAATCTTCTCGCCATTATGGTAAGTGGAGTGCTCTCGGTCCTCATAGATACCGTAGGCTTTAGCTGGAGATTTGATGAACTTGGCAGCAGAGAACCCTAAAGGGGCGTTGGTCCATGCATTTTCATAGGCGGTGTAGGCTTTTTGCAGCCCACTAGAGATGGGGAGAGATGAAGGTTGCTCAGCATAAGAGATCGCTGGACTGGCAAACAGGAAAAATGCTGTAAAGGCGGTGAATTTCCTTAGCTTTTTCAGAGCAACCTTTTGTTCTTCCATGACATTCCCCGCGATAAATTAGTCGTGATTCTTCATTGCCATTTTTAAAGGTATACTCTTTTAAGTTTTAGAGGACAATAAAAGCTCGCAGTTTGGATTAATCTATAGTTTCAAATCACTATGGCATATGGAGTAGGGGGTTTTGAAAAAATGCGAAGACCAATTTCTGCAGTTTCTACCTAGGGGCGATATTGCTCCAATAGGAGGCCTCTCATATAGGAGCCTTCCTATCGGAGCCGGTCGTCGAGAGCTTGTCTAGTTGATCGGTCCGACAACTACTATTGAAGGTTTTTTATCTTTCAAGAGTTCAGATGCCACTGAGCGAACTTGATCCAAGGTGACCGCATTCACCTTGTCATTGCGTTCACTAATATAATCGATACCCAGATCTGCGTTTTGAATGCCGACAAGTTGAAGGGCGATTGCACCGGAACTGTCAAAGTTCAGGGCATAGGACCCTGTGATATAGCCTTTTGCTTTCTGGAGTTCTTCTTCTGTAGGACCGTCAGTTCCCATGCGTGCCAATTGCTCTTCAATAATAGCAAGGGCTTTTTCTGTATTCTCACTGCGCGTACCGGTAGCTCCCATGAGGAGGGCTGAGTGCTCATAGGGCACGAGGTAGGTGCCGATGGAATACACAAGGCCACGCTCCTCGCGAACCTCCTCATACAGCCAAGAAGTGAAGGAGCCACCCCCTAAAATATGGTTCATCACATAGGCTGGAATAAAGGTAGGGTCAGTGCGTTCCAGACCTGGTAGGGCAAACTGGATAGTAGATTGAGGAGCTTTGAAGGCGATCTCTTGCTTCTCCCCTTCAACAGGAATGATGTCAGGTATTGTTTGAAGCAGTGCCTTCTCAGGGAGTTTGGAAAAGACTTTGTCCAGAGCCTCCGCCAGTTGCTCGGCATTGATTGCGCCCACCACGCCGATATTCAGAGCTTGCCTAGCAAAAAGTTTAGCTTTCAAATCCCGCAGGTTCTGGCTTGTCAGCGTAGAGACGCTCGCCTCGGTTCCCAAGCTCGTTTGGCCGTAAGGATGATTGGGGAAGAGCATTTGGCTCAGTGCTCGGGCGGCAATGGCGTCCGGTTGTTTTTGGGCGCGTCTAATGCCAGTGATGATTTGAGATTTGATTTTCTCAACGGGTTCCGGGTCAAAACGTGGCTCATTGATTGCGAGCCTCAACATTTCTACTGCCTCTGTTAAATTGGGCTGAAGAGTGCGCATGGAACCGTAAAACCGGTCTTTCCCCGCTCTAAAGCCCACAGACATGGTCAGGTCTTCCAATGCGAGTTGATATTGCTGGGAATTCAAGTCACCTGCACCTTCATCCAGTGTGTACGAAAGGAGGTTGGTTAAACCCAGTTGTTCTTTTGGATCTTGAGTGCTGCCGCCTTGAAAAGAAAACTCCATGGCAATAATGGGCACGCTGTAGTTTTCCACCAACCAGGCCTTGATGCCGCTCTTACTGGTGACCTCTTGAATCTCGAAGGCCTTGGCGGTTTGCAAGAAAGCGACCGGGAACAGAAGTAAGGCGAGTACGCAGGTGCAAATTGCCTGAGCATAGACTAACGGAAATAAGCTATTTTTTTTCATTAGCTGTTATTTCCTTCCTGTTTGGCCTTCGAGGTTTTTTGAGGGGCTGGGGCAGGCAGCAAATAGCCTTTCGCTGCGGGGGCTTGAATGTACTTTTGAGCTACACTCTGCACCATTTTGGGAGTAACACTCATAATATTTTCGGGCCAGCTTTGAACATCCTCTACCGTCCCACCAGTGGTCAGGGTTGCACCAAACAAGCGGGCAAGTGCGCTCTGCTTGTCTTGAGCGTATATGGCAGAGGCGAGCATTGAGCGTTTGGAACGCTCGACTTCTTCATTGGTTACGCCGTTTTGTGCAATATCTGCAATTGCAGCCTCTAACTTGTTCTCGATAGTACTCAGTTCTATTGAATCTGCAGGCGTGGCAAAAACCTTGAGCTGGCTGTCGTCAACCGCAGTTGAGTTGTACCAACTGCCTGCGCTTGTTGCCAGTTTCTCTTCAACAACCAACCGCTTGTACAGGCGCGAGTTTGTGCCGCCACCAAGAATGTCTGCGAAAATGTCTAGAGCTTCTGCTTCACGGTTATCGGCAGTCGTGTAACTGGGAACAACCCAGCCCATCTGTAGGGAGGGTTGCGCGACCCGCTGATCAAGGAGAGTAACTTCCCGCTCACCCCGAACATTTTGGATTTCCGGACGAATACGTTCCCCTGGCTCAGCGCGGCGTTCCAGTTTTCCATAGGTGGCTTTGGCAAGCGGGGCCACCTCATCCATCGTCACATCACCGGCAACCACCAGTACAGCATTATTGGGTGTATAGTAGGTATTGTAAAACTCGATGGCGTCCTCTTTGTTGAGGTTCGCAATCTCGCCCTCCCAGCCGACAACAGGCGTACCATAGGGGTGATTTGTGAATATCATCTGGTTAAAGGTTTCGGCCAATTGAGCGGCCGCGCTGTTGTCAATGCGCATGGCACGTTCTTCAAGCACCACATCACGTTCAGGAAGAACTTGCTTGTCTGTTAGAACAAGGTTTTCCATTCGGTCGGCTTCATAGCGCATAACCATTGGGAGGTGTTCTTTGGCAACCTGCTGATAGTAGGCTGTATAGTCTGAGGATGTGAAAGCGTTTTCCTGACCGCCAACCTGAGATACCTTTTGGGAGAACTCTCCTTCTGGTGTATTTGTGGTGCCTTTGAACATAAGGTGTTCAAGAAAATGGGCTATTCCGGACTTTCCGGGCTTTTCATCCGCAGCGCCCACTTTATACCAGACCATGTGGGTAACCACAGGGGATCTGTGGTCGGGAATCACCACCACCTGCATGCCGTTGTCCAGAGTTTTCGTTTCAACCTCTCCACCAATCTGGATTTGTTTGAAAGCCTTATTTTCTGAAGGGCTAGGGGGCTTTTCCAGTGCAAAGGCGGGGGAGCTGAGAAAAAGGCCCAATGCCAAAGCTTTTACAAGAGATGCTGCTCGCACGCGGTACTATCCTTTGTTGAGGTGGGCTTTATCTATATGGCATCAAATGATGAGATCACTATGAATTATTTGTCACATAGTGAAGTAGAAATGAAAAAAGCGCGGTAGGTGCCGCGCTTGGTATTCTTGAGCCTTCTAACTTTTAAATAACAGTTCCCAAGGTTTAACGGGGGATGCCTGTTTCAAGATCAATCCGTGCACCATCGTCAACTGCAGCGGTGTTCCGTTTTTTCTTGAACTCTTCCTCGTCGTCTTCTGGAGAAACGCTCACAGTATATCCGGCTGCTGGAATGTTGTAGGCCTGTGGAGGCTGTGTCAGGTAGCGGCGCTCCAACTTACAAGTTGCCAGATCTACCTCGTTATCGGAGGTCAGCTCACACAATGCCGTTTTGTCATCAGCAATTTTGGCTTTTGCTGCTTTGAAGTCGCGGCTCATTTGCTGGAGTTCGCGTGGTGTCAGCGGTTTGCCGTCCATGATGCGCTCATCTTGAAGCTCGCGGATCCGGTTTCTCTGCTGCTTAGGAAGGTTCTTTGTCAGCTCATGTGCTGCGGCCATTTGAGCCGCTGTAAGAGGCTTGCCGTCTTCTGTTTTAAAGAACTCACGCAGTTCTGCCATTTCCTGATCGCGTGTGTCCTTGGGCCAGTTGGCAGCAAGGTCAGCAACAGCGCGCTCATCGGGAGTTGGTAAGCGTTTTCTATCAGATGGCATAACCAGTGGAGCACGTTCGGTGTAGCTAATAGGCTCGCCTTTGGAGGCTTTAGCGCCAATAACTGTCAGAACAGAGCCGATCAGGTCTCCTTCTGCTTTTGTTTTCTCGGTACCATCCGAAAAACCATCAGTTCCGCTTACACATCCTGCTACAGCAAGGCAGAGTGTTGTTGCAGCTGATGTTTTCAGCAAAAGAGTTCCAATCCGACTACGCACTTTAAACTTCCTTGTTTTGCAAATTGCAGCAGAGGCACAGCACTTAACGAATAACCTTATAGCTTGCCTTAGAATTAAGTAACACTGTTTTGGTTAGCATACCTTGGGATTCGCAGCACCACTAGGCACCAATTGGCAAAATCGTGTTTAGAAAAGTTCCCAATCCCCTACATACTGACGTTTGAGGCAGCAATAAGGTTAAGTTTTCTTCTTTTTCTTTGAAAATAAACTGTCCCAGAACAGACCGGCTGCGCCAAGAACGATCCAAACGTCGGCAAGGTTGAAAACATACCATGAAAAGCTGTTCACGTGGAAATATAGATAATCCACCACTTGCCCGTAGTAGATACGATCAATACCGTTTCCGATAGCCCCAGCGAGTATTAGTCCAAGATATATGGATAAAGGTTTGCTGGAGCTTCGTACACCCCAAACCCAGATGGCAATTGCAGCCAGAACGGTGAAAACTGCGAGGGCCCATCGTCCAATTGGGTGATCTTGCTGGAAAAGTCCGTAGGAAACACCGCGATTCCAGACCAGAACAATATCCAATACTGGCAGCACGGAAATGAAGACATTGTTTGCCATATCATAGATATGGACTACCCAGATCTTCGCCAGCTGGTCTAACGCTGCACCGATAGTGGCGATGAGTGCAATAAGGGGGCTATAACGCCCCCAAGTCCATTGGCTTTTCATTCTGTTCCCTTTGTTGCACAGAATAGTGGGAAAGTGCGCAGCTATTTTGCTGCGCTTTCCAGTTCCCGCATTGCTGCTGCATCACGCAAAGTAATATCCGGATATTCTGGATCACTACCAACCTCAGGGAGAATCTTCCATGAGCGTGCGCACTTTTGCCCTTCTGCAAGGGCAGGAATGACGCCCACGCCTTCAATCTCATCCAGAGTAAAGGCACCATTAGGGGATGCTTCTGTACTAATTGCAATCTGGCTGGTGATGGCAATTTCCGCCAAATCCAACCCTTCAAGAGCACCCAGCAAGTCCTGATTGGTGATATACACGGTTGGATGTGCTTCCAAAGAGGAACCAATTCGCTTTTCCCGGCGTTCGATTTCCAAAGCGCCTGTGATGACGCGGCGAACACTGCGAATTTTTTCCCACTTCTGGGCAAGCTCATTGTTTTTCCAGTTTTCAGGAATAACAGCAAACTGTTCCAGATGAACGGACTGGCTATCCTTGCCATTGCGATATGTCCAGCACTCTTCAGATGAGAATGGCAGGATAGGGGCGAGCCATGTGACCAAATGACGGAACAGCTGGTCAATCACATAAAGGCTTGCTTTACGTTTCACAGAAGACTGAGGGTCACAGTAAAGAGCGTCTTTTCTTACATCGAAGTAGAAAGCCGACAGCTCAACGGTCATGAAGTTGAACAAGGTGGAGAAGATTTTCCTGAAGTCGAATGAGCTGTAAGCTGCACGAACAACTTCATCCAGCTCTGACAGGCGATGCAGCATGAGCTGTTCCAGCTCAGGCATGTCTTCAAGAGCAATCTCTTCACCTTTGTAATGGCCCAGAGCTCCAAGCATGAAGCGCAAAGTATTACGCAGTTTGCGATACGCATCTACGTTAGTCTTGATAATTTCTGGCCCAATGCGCTGGTCGTCAAGGTAATCAACGGACCCAACCCATAGGCGTAGAATATCCGCACCATACTGCTTGATGATATCTTGCGGAGCTACGGTGTTGCCCAGAGACTTTGACATCTTGCGGCCATGCTCGTCCATGGTAAAGCCATGGGTTACAACAGCATCGTATGGGGCGTGGCCACGCGTGCCACAACTCTCCAAAAGGGAAGAGTGGAACCAGCCGCGGTGTTGGTCTGTACCTTCAAGGTAAAGAACGTAATCATCTCCGCCGATACCCTTACGCTTGGGAGACAGTTCTTCGCGAGTTTCCAGACAAAACGCGTGTGTTGTGCCTGAATCAAACCATACGTCGAGAATGTCATCAACTTTCTCGAAGTCTTCAGCCTTGTAGGCTTCTCCTAGGAAACGCTGTGTAGCACCGTCTTCAAACCACGCGTCGGCCCCTTCATTGGTGAAAGCTTCAACTATGCGGTCGTTGACAGCGTCGTCAATCAATACCTCTCCGCTTTCCTTATTGACGAAAATGGAGATGGGCACACCCCACGCACGCTGGCGGGAAAGAACCCAGTCAGGACGTGATTCGATCATGTTATTGATGCGGTTCTGACCGGAGGCGGGAACAAAGCGGGTTTCTGAAATTGCTTTGAGAGCTCGCCCGCGCAGTGTGTCCTTTTGAGCTTCTTGGGAAAGCTCTTTATCCATGTAGACAAACCACTGCGGAGTATTGCGGAAAATCAGTGGAGCTTTGGAGCGCCAGGAGTGCGGGTAAGAGTGTTTGATTCTAGCCCGCGCAATAAGGGAACCAACTTCATTCAGCTTTTCTATAACAGCTTTGTTGGTTGATCCGTCTTTGCCTTTACGGTCCAGAATGTATTTTCCTTCAAACAAAGGCACATGCGGGTAGTAAGCCCCGTCTTCCTGAACGGTCAAAGGCACTTGTTCCGTACCGGCCTTTTTAAAGGCTTCACGATTGTCTAGAAACATTTGGAAGTCTTCTGCACCGTGACCGGGGGCAGTGTGCACAAAACCTGTACCTGCATCCTCCGTTACATGCTCACCGGAAAGCATTGGAACGAAGAAGTCGTAGTACCCATTTGCTTCGGCTGCGCCACGGAATGGGTGAGCGCAATATTCGATTTTGGAAGGATCGACATCAGCAACCTTTTCAAAGGCATCAACACGTGCTGATTTAAAGACACTCTCGGCCAGAGCGTGTGCCAGGATAATTTCTTCTCCAACCTTTATCCAATTGTCGTCAGCTGCCTGTGTAACTTTATAGAGCCCATATCCAATGGTATTAGAGAACGAAATTGCACGGTTTGCGGGAATCGTCCAAGGAGTTGTAGTCCAGATAACGACATTCTTGCCAACAAGAGCTTCGTCGCCTGTGAGAACAGGGAACTTGACCCAAATGGCGTGGGACTCGTGATCTTCGTATTCGACTTCTGCTTCGGCAAGAGCGGTTTTTTCAACGATGGACCACATGACTGGCTTGGAACCGCGATACAGCTGGCCAGAACTGGCAAACTTCATCAGTTCTTTGGCAATGATCGCTTCACTGTCATAGTTCATAGTGAGGTATGGATTGCTCCAATCACCCTCAATGCCTAGACGCTTGAATTCTTCTTTTTGAACATCAATCCACTTGCCTGCAAAGTCACGGCACTCTCGGCGGAATTCATTGACCGGAACAGCGTCTTTATTTTTGCCTTTTTTACGGTACTGCTCTTCAATTTTCCATTCGATGGGCAGCCCATGACAATCCCAACCCGGCACATAATGGGCATTGTAGCCCTGCATCTGCATGGAGCGGTTGATGATGTCCTTCAGGACTTTGTTCAATGCATGACCAATATGGATATTACCGTTTGCATAGGGGGGGCCATCGTGAAGGATAAACTTTGGCTTACCAGCAGCCTGTTCCCGCAGCTGTTTAAAAAGGTTTTCCTCTTTCCAGCGCTCAAGGATTTTAGGCTCATTCTTAGGAAGGCCGGCCCGCATTGGAAAGTCAGTCTTTGGCAGATTGAGCGTCTCGGAGTAATCTCTGGTCGCACTCTCAGTCATAATTATATCCGGTAAGTCAGAGGCAATGTTGCCGTAAATCTAGGAATTGCAGTGCTTGAGTATAAAAAGCACGTATGAAACAGGGTTTTAGCTTTAAGGGCTAAAGCAAGGTCCCGGTCCTTCGGGGCGCACACTAAAGGGCGCCTCAGCCGAAGGCCGGGCCAATAATTCGCGCTGCCACTTTTCCAAAAGTCACTGGCGATTTGTGCCCTGCCAAGCTGCTTTGGTGCAAATAGCTGCAAGGAATGTCCACTACACAAAACATGGAGATGCTTTTAGCAGCGCTTTCACAGGGAATAAAGAGGAGTGAATGATAAACTGCAAATTTATATGCCTGCGGGTTAAAGGGCCTGGAGCTGATGTGTTTTCTTTTGGGTGGAATGCCTAGAGAGCTCTGTCCAGATCAGAAAGAGGCTGAACAGAGGCAATAATTGCCCGCGATTCAGCGCTGTCCTGATCCATTTGAGCAATAAGCGCTTCCACACTATCGAACTTTAATTCGGAGCGAATGAAGCCAAGTATGAAAACCTGTAGTTCTTTGTCGTAGAGGTCCCCAGAAAAATTAAAGAGGTGAACTTCGAGAAGAGGGGCGCCATTGTCGAATGTTGGACGGCTTCCAAAGCTGGCGACGCCGTCCTGGAGTTTTCCATCCACCATAACTCTCACAGCATAAATGCCGTATTTCAAGATACAGTTGTCAGCCAGTTTCAGATTTGCGGTGGGGTAGCCGAGGTCACGTCCACGTTTTTCTCCGTGCTGAACAGTAGCTTCCACGAAGAAACGGTAACCAAGCAAGCCGTTTGCCAACGCTATGTCGCCATCGGCTAAAGCTGTGCGTATACGGCTGGAGGAGATAACGTCTTGCCCCTCATCTTTTTCAGCGCCAACAATTGTCACATGAAAGTCGTTGGCTTTTCCAGCAGCTTTGAGGAATTTTGGTGTTCCCTTTCGCTGTCTTCCAAAATGAAAATCATAGCCAGTGATGCTTTGTGTAATGCCAAGCTTGTCAACCAAGATGTCTTCGACAAAACTTTCAGCGGACATTCCAGCAAAGTCTTTGTTGAATGGAATTTGAATAACACCGTCGAGGCCTGCTGCCTGTAATATTTCGGCTTTTGCATGAGCGGGTGTTAAGCGAAAGACAGGTGCATCTGGTTTGAAAAATGTCCGAGGATGAGGTTCGAATGTCATTGCCAGAGCTGGAACACCTTGCTTTTTCGCCTCTTGCAAGGTGAGATCAAGAACTGCTCTATGGCCTCGGTGTACGCCATCAAAATTTCCTATGGCTACAACTCCTCCGCGCAGATGCTCTGGCACCGCGGAAAGATCTGTTAGAACAGTAAAAGGTTTGGCCTGCGCTGGGTTCTCATTCATAAACTACGTGTTCCAGTTTCCTGATCCGACTGCTGTCTCCGAGTAAAAAGACGAAGTCTATACAACATATCTGTTGCAAAGTGGCAAAGTGTAAATCAGTGGGGTGAGCCGATATCAAAGTTTTAAACAGGGACGTCCAGCTCGCTACGTGTTGGAACTTTTACAATAGCCTCGCCTTTAAGGACGATTTTATCATCGACAGAACATGTGCATTTAAGCAGGGCTCGGCATTTTTCTGGGATAAGCTCCCCGACTTCGACGCGAACCAGAACATCATCACCAATAAAAACTGGGGCCATAAATTTAAGAGTTTGGGATAGATATATAGCGCCAGGACCCGGCAGGCGTGTTCCCAAAACTGCAGAGATCAGACTAGCGGTGTAAAGGCCGTGAGCTATACGGCTTTTAAAGGGTGTTTTTGCAGCAAAATGCTCGGAGAGGTGAATAGGGTTTCTGTCGCCCGATATTTCAGCAAAGCCGACAATATCTTGGGAACTAACAGATTTTTTTAGCTCCTCCACCATGCCCACTTTTAGGTCTTCAAATGATAAAGCGCGTAGCGTAAGCATTCCCAATTCCTATTTACTAGAGACAAATAGTTGTAATTCTAGGACTGTCAATCTATCAAATAAATGGGGTAAAAGACAATTGAACCCTTAGCCTAGCTGATAAAGTTGGTAAAATTAACCTAACATTCAATCATAGATGTTAATTTTGCTATATGTGTGGGGTCAGGTGAGCTGCAACTGATTCTCTTTACGAGAGTTTCTATCACCCTTTAAGACCAGTCGTTTTGCCTTAAGAGCTCTGTAATATGGGCTCCAGTGGAAGTATGGAGTATTACATGGCCGTTGATCTTCAGATGCCTATTTTGGTTGTCGATGATTATAAGACCATGATTCGAATCATTCGTAACTTGTTGAAGCAACTTGGCTTTAACGATATCGATGATGCGGCAGATGGACAAGAAGCCTTCGAAAAAATGAAGCAGCGCCGCTATGGGCTGGTTATTTCGGATTGGAACATGGAGCCTGTGACAGGCTATGAACTTTTGAAACAAGTTCGCCAGGAACCAGCGCTTTGTAAAACACCGTTCATCATGGTGACCGCTGAATCAAAAACTGAAAATGTGATCGCAGCGAAAAAAGCTGGCGTTAACAATTACATTGTGAAGCCATTTAACGCTCAAACCCTAAAAGGGAAAATTGAGGCGGTTTTCGCGAGTTAAAACTCTCCCCCAATCGAGGATCGTATACAGTTTAATTAGGGCACAGCCGTGCCCTACAGGCTTTGAGGGGGAGGGGGCTGTCTTGAGGATTTAGTCTTCAAGAAGGGTGCTAGACCTCTGTATTCACCTAAAAAGTCGCTTGATGGAATGCAAAATGGCGATTGTTGAAAATTTGGACGTTAAAAGCGTTATCGAGTTTCTTGAGGAAAACAAGACTCGTACAACAGAAATTACACTCAATGATGTGATGCGTCTGGCTGAAGTGATGGCTGGGTCTATGACTGACGCGGTTATACAAGTGCAGCCTAATTTTACCGAAGAGCTTATGGCTATCGGTGCCGAAATTGCGCGCATGAAAAGTGAGATTGCCAAGCTGCGCGTCGCAGAAATGAAAAGCAATCGTATTCCAGAGGCAGGCCGAGAGCTTGATGCAATTGTTTCTGCTACCGAGGAGGCGACAAACTCTATTATGGAGGCAGCAGAAGCTATTATGGCTGCTGACCCTGAAGAGAGCGAAGCTTATGTGGATACTGTAAATGCGCAGGTTATGGAGATTTTTCAGGCTTGTGCGTTTCAAGATATTACCGGTCAGCGCATTTCCCGTGTTGTACGCACTTTGAACTTTATCGATGAGAGAGTATCGACTTTCATTGAACATTTACGATTGAGTCAAGAAGTAAATGCGAGTGATGAAGTGGAAGAATCCGAGGAGGAAAAGCGCGCACGCGAGCTTATTCTGCACGGTCCCCAGCATGTTGGAGAAGGTGTCTCGCAAGGAGATATTGATGCGTTAATGGGATCCTCGGATCAAGCCGACATTGATAAGCTTTTTGGCTAAGCGACAAATGCAGGAAACGGTGCCTTACCAGTGAAGGCGCCGCATTACAGATTGAACTTCCAGGCCTTCCTGCTCCAATCTGATATGGAGCGACGGCATGAAATCCTTCTCTTCCACTTGCCATTCACTTGCATGAATTCCTCCACTTAGGAAGAGAGTTCCCAAACCTTTGGCATTGGCACCTTTGATATCGGTGAATAGCCCGTCCCCAATTGCCAAAATCCTGTTGGTAGGAAGCTTGGTATTGCTTAGGTTCTCAAGTTGCCTGAGTGCACTTTGATAAATTGGAGGATTGGGCTTCCCAGTCGTGAGAACTTGCCCGCCCATTTCATTGTAAAGCCGGGCTAAAGACCCCGCACACCAAACCAATTTGTCTCCATGTTCTGAAACAATATCGGGGTTTGCGCAAATCATGGTCAAGCCTAAGGAGATATACTCCGCAAATTGCTGTCGGTAGTGTTCTGGATTTTCATTTTCACGGTCCCTCAGCCCCGTACAAACTATCAAATCAGCTTGGTTGGCATCAGTGGAATTACATTCAATCTTTTCAAAGAAATTCTGATGACGGTGTGGTCCGATGTGAAAAATATTTGGAACATCTTTTTGGGAAAGTAGATCGCGGACAGTATCGCCGGATGTGATGATGGCGTCATATGCTTCTGTTGGTATTCCAAGCGAAGCAAGATGATGCGCGATTTGTTGTGCGCTACGCGGTGAATTTGTGATTAAGACGACGGGATTACCAAAGTTTTTCCGGTAATTGCAAAGGGCGTGGGCTGCATTGGGTATCGCTTGTTTTCCGTTATGAAGAACGCCCCAGACATCGCAAAGGATCCCTTGAAAATGAGGTGCTATTGCAGATAGGCCGTTGATTGCTCGGGCTTGCATCTTGACGTTATTCATAGGTGAGGAGAATTCCAATGTGCTGCGGTGAGGTGGAACTTGAAATGCAAAGCCGCTTGATCCAAATAAGGGCGGGACAATGATTAAAGGTTTGTGGCCTCCGGTCGCTTAGCGACTATGCTGATAAAGAGAAGTTTTTTCTTCTCCCTGATGGGCTGCCAAGCATAGTGGAGGCAAAATGCCAGTTAAACAACTCAGTGATACTGTTATCAACAAAATTGCCGCCGGTGAGGTTATTGAAAGGCCCGCAAGTGTTATTAAGGAACTTGTTGAAAATGCAGTGGATGCGGGCGCTACCCGAATAGAGGTTGTGACGGCTGCCGGTGGAAAGACGCTTATGCGTGTTACTGATAATGGTTCAGGGATGACGCGTGATGATCTGGCTCTTGCAGTTCGCAGGCACTGCACTTCCAAGTTGCCGGAAGACGACCTCATGGATATTCGTACAATGGGGTTTCGTGGAGAGGCACTGCCCTCCATTGGTTCAATTGCCCGTCTGCAAATTACAACTGCGCACCAAAGTGAAGGGAATGCTTGGAAAATCCTGATTGAAGGTGGCGTTACGGGAGAACCGGAACCTGCTTCATTCAATGGTGGTAGCCGGGTTGAGGTGCGAGATTTGTTCTTTGCTGTTCCCGCCCGTTTGAAGTTTTTAAAATCTGATAGGGCCGAGGCGAATGCTATTACCGATGTTGTCAAGCGCGTTGCCCTAGCAAATCCTCACATTCGTTTCACGCTGTCTGGAAGTGACAGGCGGACTTTGGAATACTCCGCCTGTCAAGGTGAGCAGGCACATCTGGCACGTATTGTGCAAATATTGGGAGCTGACTTCAAAGAGAATGCGCTTGAGATTGATGCGGAAAGGGAGGGGGTTCAACTTTCAGGTTTTGCAGGTCTTCCGACCTTTCATCGCGCCAATTCTCAGAACCAGTTTTTCTTTGTTAATGGTCGCCCCGTTCGAGACAAGTTGCTGATTGGTGCTCTCAAGGGGGCTTATTCCGATGTTTTGGCGCGAGACCGTTATCCGGTCGCAGTTTTAAATATCGAACTCGACCCGCATCATGTGGACGTTAACGTTCATCCGGCAAAAGCTGATGTGCGATTTCGCGATGGGCAGCTTGTGCGTGGGTTGTTGATTGGGGCGCTACGTCACGCCTTTGTGGTTTCCGGCTATCGCGCCTCTACTTCGAATACGCAATCGACAGTTAATGCTATGAGGGCGGGCGGCGGGCCTGCAAATATGCGTCAATATTCAGGTGCTGCGCCAACTTACACGGACAACCGGACTGCTCCACAAAATTACAGCTGGCAAGAATCTCAGTTTAGACCCGCGGAGGATCTCTTGGGGGAAGGAGGAGGTTTTGCAGAGCGGCAGGCCGAATTCATCATGCCCAATGAAGCGGAGTCGCAGGGAGGTGCGCCAACTCCTTTTCTTCAGCCTTCAGCCGATGCGCGGGCGCATATCGTTTCAGATCAGTTGGAGGAGCGCCAGTCAAATCCTTTGGGGGCTGCAAGGGCTCAAATTCATGAAACCTATATTGTCTCCCAGACGACAGATGGTTTGGTTATCGTTGACCAGCATGCTGCACATGAGCGCTTGGTTTATGAGCGTTTGAAAGAGCAGCTGGCAAAAAATGAGGTAGCGCGCCAACTACTGCTTATTCCAGAGGTGGTTGAGTTGCCAGAAGAAGAGGCGGTTGCGGTGGTGGAGAGGGCGAGTGAGCTCGCTGAAGTCGGGTTGGTTGTCGAGGCGTTCGGACCCGGGGCGGTTATTGTTCGGGAAACGCCAGCAATGCTAAAGAAAGTCGATGCTAAGGGTCTTATTCAGGATCTGGCTGATGACTTTATTGAGTGGGATTCGTCATCTCGTATTAGAGAGAAGTTGGACTTGGTTGCAGCAACGATTGCATGTCATGGTTCCATACGATCAGGAAGAAGAATGCGCCCGGAAGAGATGGATGCTTTGCTGCGCGATATGGAAAAAACACCGCTGTCTGGGCAGTGTAATCATGGCCGTCCTACGTGGATTGAGTTGAAACTTGCAGATATAGAACGCCTATTTGGGCGAACATAAGAGAATATAATTACAGTTTTCAGCCGCGCTCAAGTTAATGAGTGCGGCTGACGGGTTCCAAGTTGTGGCCTCAGAAGTCCCTTTGAACACGGATTAGGATTGAGACTAAGTCACGATCTCTAGGCGCTTCGTTTACGCCATCCAAATATGCATCGCTGAAATGTAAGCTTCTGTATGCGATTTCAGAGCCAATTTCGAAGCCATGAACAGGTGTCCAGCCAATTTTTCCGACTACGTCCCATTGGTCATGGTCTGGAAGTCGATATTGATCTGCTTCCGAATAGGATGCCTGTAGTGCGCTGTTCCACTCAGGTGTCCACTCAGTATAAATACCTCCAGCAATGGACCAGCCAGTTGCTACGCCGTCACCTGATTTTACGTCGCCGTAGACAGTGCTGGCATCGTGCACAACTTCGCCCCAGTCACTGTTAATGTAACCTAGAGCACCCTGACCGAATGACCCTTGTAGGGCGAACTGGCTATTACCCAAGAAGCCGAGGTTGAATTCTACGCCTGCACCAATAGCGTATCCTACTTTCCCATCCGCGGCAGCTTCTAGCGGGCGGACTTCTTGTATTGCGGCCATAAACTGCGCGCTACCCCAACCTTGGTCCACGCGGAAATTGGTTACGAAGTTTGGCCATCTTTGCCCAGCATACCCTTCTACGTCTCTAAACCTTTCATCTAGGTATTCTCCGTAATAATAATCCTGCTGCCTATATGTACGGTCCTCAGCGGAGATTGACCAAGAGAAACCGTTGCCGAAGTCAAAGGTGTAACCCCCGAGCCAGGTGTTTCTATCAGAATATGCAACCGTGGTGATGGCGCCATATGCATAGCCTGTCCAGAAGTCGTAGAATGATTGAGCCAAACCAATCGTCATGCCGCCAAACTGGATGAAGGCTTTGTCAAGCGTCATGATTGTTTCGATATCATTGAATGAACCTACAGGTTCATTGTCTAAGTTCTGTGAAGAAAATGAATCGAAGCCTGGTGTGTCGACTGTGGCATACAAGTCCATGTAAGTTCGCAATAATCCGAACTCAGTTTGTGTTCTGGAATCCATCCTGAGATATCCACGAGCACGTGTTGAGGTTGAGTTTCTGTATCGCTCACTCCATGCATTTGGTCCGTCACCAAAATCATTCCACCGATACTCTGCGCGGATCCTTCCTCTGATCCGTAAGCAGGTATCTGTTCCGGGTATAAAATAGTATCCTGCCCCGTATGCGTCACAGATTTGGACGTATTCGACAGGTTCCGGTGCAACAGGTAGATCAGCTGCAAAAACCGGAGAGGCACTCAAAATAAGCGCTGCCGCGCTGGTCATTAGTTTGCGCATAGTCCGACTCCTGAATTGGGGAGATACTCGCCCCTACTTCATAGATATTAGTAAAGTTACCAAGAGTTAAGTAAGTATAACCTTGGGATACTAGGTAATATTCATGTACGCGAATTCCCTGCAGCAATTGATTGCACTATGTGACTTGATAATCAACTTATTTGATCGAAATAAAATATACTAAAATAGTTGGTTTCGTGTTGTGTATCTATAATACAACTAATTTTTATAAGTATAAGTAAAAATAACAACTATATATTATTGGTGATCTGTAAGTTTTAATGGATTATTATTGTGCCCTAATGGTCCATTAATTGCCATATGTGTAGGGCTATCATTTGGCGCGAATCTATAAGTTTGAGTTTGAAGTGAAGGGAAAGTGTTACGTTTGGAAGGGGGAGCAGGTTAGTTTCAGCGAAAGCTAAGTAAAAATATGCCTAAACTCAGCTATTGAACTGTCGGAGTTCAATAGCTGATAAAACACCACTCCTTTTATGAGTGGTGTCTAGATTTCACCAATAGTTATATCAGCGCAGGTACTTTAAAACTGAGATCAGACTTTCACCTGTAGTTCTTTGCTCAATGAGTTCGAAACTGTCAGGGATTGAAGTACTGGCCTTTGTTGATTCTTCCCACACGCATATGGCGTTGTTTTGCAGCCAACCACCAGATGCCGCCGCATGAAGAGCTTTTTCTCCTAAGCCTTGAAGGTAGGGCGGGTCAAGAAACACAAGATCAAATGGTTCAATTGTTCCTGTTTGCCCTAAATTCGTAGCATCGCGCCGCAAGATGCGGGTTGCCCCCATCAGCCCAGTAGATTCAATATTTCGCCTTATAAGACCTCTGGCTTCAACAGCTTCTTCTACAAACGTGCAGTATCGTCCACCACGGCTCATAGCTTCTAACCCAAGTGCCCCTGTGCCGGCAAAAAGATCCAGCACGCGAGCGTCGTTCATAGGGTTATCATAGGAATGGGCAAGAATATTGAATATGGTCTCGCGCATTCTGTCTGTCGTAGGGCGTGTTGCCTGTGTTTTCGGCGTGGCAAGTGCAGTGCCTTTGAATTTACCCCCTACGATCCTCAATTTTCTCTTTTTCCTTTAAAGCGGTTTTGTTTTGGTCCTTTAGCCCCTTTAAAGCCATCTTTGGTTCTATGAGAAGGTTTTCTTGCGTCTGTACGCTTGCCGCTCGTCGCTTGTTCTCTTCTTGGGGTACTTTGTTGCCGGTCGTCTCTTGTCTTCGTTGGCTTTTCCGAGCCTGAACGCCATACATGCTTGGGACGGTGCCCGGTTTCTTGGCGGTCATCGCGCTGGGGCCGTTCATCTATATCATGAGCTGGGCTGCGATATTCCTCAATTCGTCCATCACTGCCAAGGATGCGCCGAGGCTTTTGATTCTGGCCCCGTTCATTGGAATCATATCTGTTGCGCCGGTCGTTACCCTCTTTTGAGAAAGAGCGCTTTTTGTCGGAGAACTGCTTGCGTTCACCAAAAGGATTGCCGTCTCTACGGGAATCGCGTGCCGCCCAAGGTGCGCGGTCTGAGCGGTCACTACTTCGTGAGTTCTCAGAGTCTTGTGAACGTTCTGTTTTGCTGTGATGAGATGAAGGTTTGCGCTCGTCTCTGTTGCGGAATTTGGTTTCTTTCGAAAACTTGCCTTTGTTATTTCCAGAAAGAGCTGCAGCGGCATCTTTTGCGCTCATCCAGCCAGCGCCTGTGCCACCGGTTTTGCGTTTCCGGTCTTTCTTCTGGGGTTTAACTTCAGGAGCTGCCTGATGGAGAATTGGTGCATCAAAATCCAGTGCGGCGTCCTTGATAATTTTTTCGCCAAGCTGATCCCGCAGGATACGCCCCCGGATTTCGCGGGTTTCGCCATCGCCAAGGTCTGCAAGTTGGAATGGGCCGAACGAAATGCGGATCAGGCGGTTCACTGCCAGTCCCAAATGCTCAAGGACGCGCTTAACTTCTCGGTTCTTGCCTTCACGCAGTCCAATAGTCAGCCAAACATTCTCACCGCGTTCGGAATCAAGTGTTGCTTCAATGCCACCATACAGGACACCATCAATGGCAACGCCGTCTTTAAGGGTATCCAATTGCTCTTGAGTGACTTTACCAAAGGCACGTACGCGGTAACGGCGGAGCCAGCCTGTTGAGGGCAGCTCGATGATCCGCGATAGTCCGCCATCGTTGGTAAGTAGAAGAAGACCTTCGGTATTAATGTCCAGTCGTCCCACCGTCACAACGCGAGGAAGGTCAGAGGGAAGAACAGAAAAGACTGTCTTACGGCCTTCAGGGTCATTATTGGTGGTAACTGTTCCCTTGGGCTTGTGGAAGAGCCATAGTCGTGTGCGTTCTTTTTGTGGCAAAGGAGTGCCATCAACAACGACCTTGTCCTTGGCTGTAACTGTGATAGCCGGGGTTGTTAGTACATTGCCGTTCACGCTAACGCGGCCTGCTTCAATCCAGCTTTCAGCCTCTCTGCGAGAGCAAAGACCTGCACGTGCAATTGCCTTTGCAACGCGTTCACCAGAAACAACGGCAGTTTCCTCGTTTTTTCCGGGAGCGGGTTTGGAAGATGGACTGGATTTTCTATGGTTTTTAAAGCCACGGTGGTTGGGTTTGTCTGTGGGCTTCTTGTTCATGTGCTTGCCTGCTTCTCAGAGGTAATGCCGTCGTTATTCCATCCTGAGCTTACGGGTTGATATGGCCGCTCTCTGGTTTTGGGGAGGAACTTCGGTCTCGTTCTTTACTAAAGTCAATGGGTGGTCTTCTAACAGAGTCTTGGCGTTTGGCAATCACTCTTTGTCGGGAAAGGTAAAAAACTAAATTTTCTATAGGAGTGGAATTTGTGGGCTGTTAAACAGGGTGGGGATCACTCAATTTGCAAGAGAGAATATGTTTAGACCCACTATCAACTCTGGCTTTATGGATAAAGCTTTGGAGCAAGCCCGACTTGCGCAGGAACGTGGAGAGGTGCCAATAGGCTGCGTTGTTGTAAAAGATGGGGTGGTTATCGCAGCAGATGGGAACCGCACGATCGAGATGAATGATCCGACCGCCCATGCGGAAGTTCTGGCCATCCGAAGTGCGGGAACGGTTATCGGCTCTCAAAGGTTGGAGGATTGCGACCTCTATGTAACTCTGGAACCATGCCCCATGTGTGCGGCAGCTATTTCCTTTGCCCGGATCAGGAAGTTGTTTTACGGGGCCGGGGATGCCAAAGGAGGGGCTGTTGACCACGGTGTGCGCTTTTACAGCTCTTCAACTTGTCACCATAAACCTGATGTGTATCAAGGGCACGCAGAAGAGGACTGCGCAGATATTTTAAAAGACTTTTTTTTGGAAAGGCGCTCTTGACCTGCCGCGGGATAGCTGGAAACCCTAACTAGGGATATTAAATAGTAGATGGCACTTTCTTGGCATACAGTATTGGGCGCTCTCCTGTGTGAATTTGATTGGGCTTGAATAAGCAGGTGGGGCTTTGGCTGACGGGCAAAGTCTGCATATAAAATAGGACGGGCGAATGTTTAGATCATTTTTTGGAAATCCCAAGTGGCTGCACTGGTCACTGTTGGGCTCTATCCTGATACTCGGGGTGACGTGGTACAAGGTTCAGTTGGATGTCGATATCAATGAGTGGAATGGAAATTTCTACAACATGGTACAGAAGGCTTTCACAGAGCCAGGTACACTGAAACTGGAAGACTTCTTTTCTGAAGTTTGGGTATTTGCGAAAATCGCGGCGCTTTATATTGTTATTGCGGTAATGCTTGAATTTTATGTCCAGCACTTTGTATTTCGTTGGCGGCAAGCCATGAATAATTACTACATGGAACACTGGCACCTCGTTCGCCATATCGAAGGAGCCTCCCAACGAGTACAGGAAGACACCATGCGCTTTGCTCGAATAATGGAAGGGCTGGGTGTTTCCTTTATGCGATCAATAATGACGCTCATCGCATTTCTACCCATTCTTTGGGCGCTTTCCGAAAACATTACGGAGTTGCCAATTCTAGGAAAAATGGATCATGCATTAGTGTATATTGCCCTGCTGTCGGCTGCTTGCGGTACGGTCTTACTTGCTATCGTTGGAATTAAGTTACCTGGTTTGGAGTTTCAGAATCAGAAAGTTGAAGCTGCCTACAGAAAAGAGCTAGTCCTCGGGGAGGACAGTGCGGAAAGAGCCGGGCCGCCTGCAGTTCAGGAGCTATTTGGAGCTGTAAGGGTGAATTACTTTCGCCTTTACCTTCACTACTCTTATTTCGGCATAGCACGTTGGTCCTACATAATGTTTAGTTCTCTCATTCCCCTCATTGCCGTACTTCCATCGGTTCTAGCGGGAGTGATAACACTTGGTGTTATGCAGCGGATCATTATGGCTTTTGGCCGTGTTGAAAGCTCATTCCAGTTTCTCGTTAATTCTTGGTCGACTATTGTGGAGTTGATGTCGGTCTACAAGCGCTTGCGCTCTTTTGAGCAAAGCATTCAACACGCTCGTAAATCTCAGGGTGACCTGACGGTTCCTGCCGAGTAATTTTGATTTAGCTGGTGGAGTGTAAGCAAAGCCAGTTTACACTCTAATTCATTTCCGATTTTTTTTAGGGGCGCAAACGTTATACCTAACGGAGCGCCCTTCAATTTTTTGCAGGAGGGCCTCTTCCTCTAGAGCCAGATTTTGGCAGGCTCTGATAACCAAAGAATGTTCCACTTCCAACTCTTTGGCGATTTGACGGGTGTCTCCTCCTAGACCGGCTCTTAACCCTGCCAATATAATAAGTTCAAGCTCATCTTTTTCGGGGTATTGAAGTCTCAGTTCCGCCAATGAGTCATCTGTATTCATTGGGCCAAACTCGAGCGGGAAATGGTGATCGGAATCGCTTTGGATGTGGGGGTGTCCGAGCCTTTGCCCTTGGAGTATAAGGGAACCAGGACGTTGGTCTCCGGGTAATAGGAGGCAACGCAGCCCTCTGGAATTTTGTAGGGGGCCACAGTAAAGCCTTTGGCAACCCGCTCGCGATCATCTTCACTGACCGTTCTTAAATCAACCAGATCGCCTTTTTCCAGCTGCAATTTTTTCATGTCTTTTCGGCAGATGAACAGAATACGGCGTCCACCAGATACGCCTCTATACCGATCATCATGTCCATAAACGGTTGTGTTGTACTGGTCGTGGGAGCGTAAGGTTTGGAGGGTGAAGCACAGATCTGTAGATGCGGCTGCTTTCTGGAAAGTCGTTTGTTCTGGCAGGGGAGTATTTGAAAAGTGTGCTCTTCCATCTTCTGTATTCCAGCGCCTGTTGGCGGCAGAGTTGACAAGATGAAAGCCCCGAGGCTGACGAACCCTTTTATTGTATTGCTGGAACCCTGGAATAGTTTTTTCAATGAGGTCGCGAATGTGATCATAATCCGCAATCAAACTATCCCAGTCTAAAAGTTCGCTGCCAAGTGTTGCCTTCGCGATTCCCGCAACAATAGCAGGTTCGGATTTAAGATCGGGGGAGGCGGGTTGGTTGATACCACCAGAAGAGTGAACCATCGACATGGAATCTTCCACACTGACAACTTGAGGGCCTGATTCTTGAATATCAAATTCAGTTCGCCCCAAACACGGGAGAATATAAGACTTCTTGCCTGTCATCAGGTGGGTTCTATTGAGTTTCGTGGCGATGTTGACTGTTAAGCGGCAGTTTTTTAATGCGTCTTCGACCACTTCCGTGTCTGGTGTTGCGCGCGCGAAGTTTCCTCCCAGTGCGATAAAAATTTTCGCTTTCTCGTCACGCATAAGCTCAATGGCTTTTACTGTATTTGCTCCATGGGAGCGCGGTGGTGCAAAGCCAAAAACTCTTTCCAGTTGATCCAGAAAGTCTTCACTGGGAGCCTCGTTAATTCCGACGGTTCTATCGCCTTGTACGTTGGAATGGCCCCGTACGGGGCAAGCTCCAGCACCTTTTTTACCGATGTTTCCACGCAGAAGAAGGAGGTTGGCGATTTCCCGGACCATGTCCACTGAGTGCTCATGTTGGGTAATGCCCATCGCCCAAGTGATAATGGTCCTGTCGGATTGCAGGTACAAAAGTGCAGCTTTTTCAATGTGTTGCCTTGTCAGGCCTGACTGCTCTTCAATCGCCTTCCAAGGCGTCTCCTCCACCGCGGCCTCAAACTCTTCGAAGTTACTGGTGTGTTCTTCTATAAATTGACGATCAACAGTTCCTACCGAGAGGATTCGCTCATTATCCCATGCAAGAATGGCCTTTGCCATACCACGAAGGACAGCCATATCACCGCCTAATCTCGGGTGGTAGTAATGCGTTGAAATTTTGGTGAATGTTCCTGTCAGCATTTCCGACTTGTTTTGCGGGTCAGTGAAACGCTCCAAGCCTCTTTCTTTTAGAGGATTAAAGCTGACAATTTTTGCACCGCGTTTAGCTGCGGAGCGCAGCTCCGAGAGCATACGTGGATGGTTGGTTCCGGGGTTTTGCCCAAGGACAAAAATAGCACTGGCATGCTCAAAGTCTTCAAGCTGAACCGTTCCTTTGCCCACGCCTATAGAAGCGCTTAAACCAACTCCGCTTGCTTCATGGCACATATTGGAGCAATCAGGGAAGTTGTTGGTGCCATACATTCTACCAAAAAGCTGGTAGAGGAATGCAGCTTCATTGCTGGCGCGGCCGGAGGTGTAAAACAAAGCCTCATCTGGCGAGGCTAGAAGGTCAAGTTCCTGAGCAATATCTTGAAACGCGTTTGCCCAGCTCACGGGTTGGTACTTATCCAGCTTAGGGTTGTATCTGAGAGGCGTAGTTAGGCGGCCGGTATCTTCCAGCTCAAAATCCGAATACTCAAGGAGTTGCTTAATTGTATTAAACTCGAATAAGGCAGGTGTGGCTCTTTTAGAAGTTGCCTCCCATGCCACGGCTTTGACACCATTTTCACAAAACTCGAATGAAGAGCCATGAAGAGGGTCCCCCCAAGCGCAGCCGGGGCAATCGAACCCATCAGGCTGGTTGGCATTCAGCATAGTTTTTATACCAGTCACAACATCGGTGTTTCGCCATAGAACTTTGGCACTGCCTTTTACGGCGCCCCATCCCCCAGCAGGCCGCTTGTAGTGTTTCAGGCGAATATTCTCGTTCATATGTTGCCTCCATGTAGCCTTGCTACAATACCGGAAATGCTATGCTGCAGCTCTCAATTACCAGAGTGATGAATGCAAACAACTCTGTGGCCTCGCTGGCTTGAAAGTAAGTTAATATTACTTTCTTTTGCCAGCCTTACAGCCAGATCACTGGGGCTCGCCATAAATACTAGGGTTGGAATATGGCAGGTCGCTGCCTTTTGAACCAGATCTGCGCTGCACCGGCTCGTTAAGGCCACGTAAGAAATAGGTGTACCCTTTGTTGTGGTTGCCCCGATTGCCTTGTCAAAAGCATTGTGCCGTCCGATATCCTCACGAACAACGACTTCACCTGTTTCCAATGCCAATGCTGCCCCATGTAAACCGCCCCCATATCGTCGATTGAGTGTTTGCTGTTGGCTAAGAGTATTCATCAGCTGTGCAATTTCTACTTCACTGGGAGGAGGGGATGGTTGGAGACGCGGGATGTCCCGCCGAGCAGCAGACAAGGAATCAACCCCGCATAACCCGCAGCCAACAGATCCCGCAAGTCGGCGTTGGCGCTGAAGAGCTGAATAGAAGTATTCCTCAGGGATTTGGAGATCAACCGTATATCCGAGTTCCATTTTCCGGGGGTCTGATATGCGCTCAATTTTGGACATGTTCGGGACAATAGCTTCGCTGACAGCAAAACCAGCAGCAAGGTCACCTAGGTTAAATGGGGAGGCCATCAAAGTGGCAAACCCTTCTCCATTTAGTGTTATTGCAATTGCTGCTTCTGGTGGAAAGCTATCTGGATTCTTCGGGGTTATTTCTGCCAACTGCCACTTCCTTGCATGTTTAAACCTCTCAATAGTCTCGAAAGGTTGCTCAAGCCGGACCTGAAGCATTTTTCAAACGCAATTCGATGAGTGCGCCCAGTTGCCTTTTAACGACTTCCTTAATGGGGGCAGTTGTTTCCAGTATTTCTTTTACCTTCAAGAAATCAATTACTTGAAAATTATTGACTCTAGGGCGAACAATTAAGTCGGGTTGACGTAGTTTGAGTTTTTCTTGACTTGCTGTTTGCAGGAGAATTTGGAGGCCCCCGAATGCGGCCTCTGTTGCACTAGGCATGGTTTTCTCAAGTCTGGGTGTCGGTCCCCCTATAACATCAACAGCAACACAAATATTGCACTCTTCAGGAAGTCGATCAAATGGAAGCGGATTAACCGCGCCGCCATCTATAAGGATCCTATTATTGAGTTGGACAGGTTTGAAAATAAATGGAATTGCAATGCTACCGGCCACCGCTGGCAGAAGAGGCCCTTTTGAAAGTACATACTCGCTGGCATTATAAAAATCAGTTGCAATAACAAAGAAGGGAATTTGCAGATCCTCGAATGTTTTTTCTCGTATTGGGACTGCGAAAACTTTTAAGATCCGCTCTGTATTAAATTGTACAAGCCTTGGTGTTGAGAGAAGCTCGGAGAAATTTCTTGGGCGTAGCTGCCACAGGCGATTGAGGACTACATTGCGCTCACCCAGTGTTTTCATAAAATAATCTTTTAACTCAGCTCCCGATAGGCCACTCGCATACCCAGCACCAACTAAAGAGCCGATAGATGTTCCTGTAATGGCGTAGGGAGTAATGCCAAGTTCATCTATTGCTTCAAGTACTGGGATATGTGAGATGCCGCGCGCTCCTCCACCGCCGAGAGCGACGCCGACTCTGATAGAAGCCATCCTTGTTTTCCTTCGAGCGAAACACTTTAAATATCCCCTAGTGTGTCTAATCCCCTAGTGTTTAGCAAGCGCAACAGGTGGGGGCGGTTTTGCTAGTACAGTTGTGCAATGAAATGAATAAGATAGAGAGATAATTACACAAATAAAATTCAAACCGGTAAATCTAGAGAATTGCGCTGTACATCGTAAAAAGCAACTATCTAGTTGCTGGTCAGAGATTACGATCAGCGTGGCGCTGATTTCCAAAGGCTCCGTGGGTATTTTGTAAATTTTTATAGGTACGTGCTTGAGTGTATTGATGGTACGATAGATTTTTAGAAGTATGGGCCCCTGTTTTGTACTGGGGCCCATTTTTTTAGGCTTGTTCGCGTTCAATGGCACGCCATGCGATATCTTTTCTGTAAAATCCCTCTGGCCAATTGATTTGGTCAATTGCCTTATAAGCCAGATCCCGAGCTTGCGTGACGGTCTTCCCTCTACTGGTAATATTAAGGACACGCCCCCCATTCGAGAGTAAGTGCCCCCCATTACTCTTGGTTCCTGCATGGAAGACCTGCGTGGCTTCGTCGCCTATAACAGTATCCAATCCAGAAATCTTGGTACCTTTTTCATAGGTGCCCGGGTATCCCTTTGCAGCCATAACAACGGTTATTGCGGGCTCACTATACCATTCAGCCTCAACTTCATTCAGCGTCTCTTCTGTACTTGCAAGGAGTAAGGGGAGCAGGTCACTTTTAAGGCGCATCATCAGTACCTGACATTCAGGGTCTCCAAAGCGAACATTATACTCAATGAGTTTTGGTCCCTCACTGGTGATCATTAGGCCCGCGTAGAGGACACCTTTGAATGGCATGCCCTGTGCCTTCATGTCAGAGATTGTCGGTTTAATAATCTCATCAATAACTTGCTGAGTTAAAGATGTGGTCATAACTGGTGCAGGTGAGTAAGCTCCCATTCCACCAGTATTGGGGCCTTGATCGCCATCATAGGCTCTCTTGTGGTCTTGAGCGGTTGCTAGAGGGAGAATATTTTCGCCATCTGACAGAACGAAGAAGCTTGCTTCTTCCCCTTCCAGAAACTCTTCAATAACAACTTCTGCGCCAGCCTCCCCAAAAGCACCATCAAAACACTGTTCAACAGCCGCCATTGCTTGTTCCATATCCATGGCAATGAAGACGCCTTTTCCGGCAGCTAAACCATCTGCTTTAATAACAATGGGTACGCCAACCTGTCTGATATACTGTTTGGCGTCTTCTTGAGTTGAAAAGTGACCGTATTTCGCTGTTGGGACACCTGCACGCTGGCACATCTGCTTGGTAAATGCTTTCGAACCTTCAAGCTGCGCTGCAGCAGCTGTTGGGCCAAAAGCTTTGATGTCTGCCTTGCTGAGCGAATCAACTAAACCATCAACTAGAGGAGCTTCCGGGCCTACAACTACAAAGGAGACGGCTTTCAGCTTGCAAAATTGAATTACCGCATCGTGATCCGTTGTATCTAGGTCGATACACTCGGCCAACATATTCATGCCTGCATTGCCGGGAGCAATATAAAGCTTTGAAAGCGCGGGAGACTTTGAAAAGGACCAAGCTAGAGCATGCTCGCGTCCACCTGATCCGATCAGTAATACGTTCATTGTGGTTTACCCTAGGTCTTAGAGGGAGGCACCCTTGGAAAAAGAGGCCGTCACGTATGCTTTGCCTCATATAGGAAAGGAGTGGGGTGGTAAACAAAGTCGAGTGAAAATTGCGGGGGTATGGCAACAAGTCTAGGATTCTGCAGTAGCCCTAAATACTGAGTTAAATAGAAGAGTATTCGGGTATTGAGTATATAAAATACGTTGGTGATGGGAATGGTCGCTTGACTGCTCGTGAGTGGGAGTGAAAAGAAGACCCTAAAGAAATCTATCGTGACTATGGCCGAGGGTTGGGCAGACAAAATGTTTAAAACGCAAGATACTGGTCCAGTGGCTGATGCCGTTGAAGATCATTGGGTAGATACCAAGCTCCCAAAATTTCTCAGGCCTTATGCTCGTCTTGCCCGCTGGGACCGACCAATAGGGTGGTGGCTTTTATTGTGGCCGTGCTGGTGGTCTCTAGCTTTAGCGACGGTGGCAGATGGGGCACTCTATCCTAATCTTTGGTACATGGTTCTCTTTTTAATTGGCGCTGTTGCCATGCGCGGGGCAGGCTGCACCTATAATGATCTCGTGGACCGGGACATCGATGGGAAAGTAGAGAGAACTCGGTCCCGTCCGATTCCAAGTGGTCAAGTCACTCCGTTTCAAGCTAAAATTTTTATGCTGGTACAGGCTTTTGTTGGGCTTGTGGTTTTGCTGCAGTTTAACAATTATACGATCCTTTTGGGCTTCAGTTCTCTTTTGATCGTTGCTGCCTATCCATTTATGAAACGGATTACCAATTGGCCGCAATTTGTCCTTGGCTTGGCGTTCAATTGGGGGGCACTTGTTGGATGGTCCGCTATGTTTGGAAGTTTGAGTCTTGTACCGATACTGCTGTATTCTGCTGGGATATTCTGGACAATAGGCTATGACACCATCTACGCCTTTCAAGATATCGAGGATGATGCCCTTATAGGTGTAAAGTCGACTGCGCGGTTGTTTGAGAAGCATCCGGTAATTGCTCTTTCCTGTTTTTACGGAACTGCCTTGCTTTTATTCCTTCTAGCCTTGGTTATGGCAGGGGGGCAGGGGCCAGCGTATGCGGGAATTCTCATCGTGGGAGCCCATCTATTCACCCAGATAAGGACTTTGGATGTCGCAGATAGAGAAAAATGCCTGAAGCTCTTTAAATCTAACAACCAATTGGGATGGGTCTTGTTTCTTGGCCTGCTCGCAGATGCTGTTTGGGCCTATGTAATTTAAATAGGCGCTTCGGGAGAGCTGGAGGGGCCCAGTGAGAATAACTGCTGGGCTTGAGGAGATTAGGTCAATTCCATTCACTATGGATCCCGTGATCCGCTTAATAATTGGATCGAGATTTCCAAGTGGTCGAATTGGGCTTTCCAAGTGTCAATAAGTTTCTTGTTTCACAGTTAGTTAGCCAGATGATAGAATGGTCCTATGAATTTCCTGCCGTTAGAGAAATTCTGTTAAGCTCTCGGTTCCGTAGTTTATCAGGGAAATAGAAAGGTGAGGGGGAGACAGGGTTGCTCAAAAAGGTAAGCTACCCTAAACCCATCCTAGCCAAGTTGAGGAGACGAAAAGAAGATGAGCGACGCCAAGCATACGTCATTGTTGGAAGAACGGGCACTGCGGCTAGTGGAGGCAGCTATGAAAGCTGGTGCAGATGCTGCTGATGCTGTGGCTGTGACTGGCACCTCTCTTTCCGTTTCTGTGAGAGAAGGAAAAGTAGAAGATACTGACCGGTCCGAGGGGGAGGACTTTACGCTGCGGGCGTTTATAGGAAAGCAAGTTGCAAGTATCTCAACGAACTCTTTCGATGATATTGAGGAGATGGCACAGCGGGCCGTAGCCATGGCGAAAGTTACTCCCGAGGACCCATATGCGGGACTTGGAGAGCAAGATAAGCTCCTCAAAGAAATTCCCAGTTTGGATTTGCTGGATGAACGTGCAGTCTCGTCCAAGGAGTTGAAAGAGCTCGCACTTAAGGCAGAAGACGCGGCTCTATCCGTGGAAGGCGTGTCTAAATCTGGCGGCGCTGGTGCCAGTTGGGGGCGCTCTGGAATGGTGCTTGCTACAAGTCACGGTTTTGTCGGCGAGTATTCTCGCTCTCGTTCAGGTTACTCTGTAACAGCTATCGCTGGCGAGGGGACCTGTATGGAGCGGGAGTATGATTTCGATTCTCGCACATATTGGGATGAGTTAATGCTACCCGAAGAAGTGGGGAAAAATGCTGGAGAAAGAGCTGTTCGCTCTCAAAATCCCCGTCAGATTGAAACATGTAAAGCTCCAATTATTTATGAGCCGCGTGCTGCTCGTTCAATCCTTGGACACTTTGCTGGTGCCATCAATGGTGCAGGTATTGCGCGCGGAACAAGCTTTCTGAAAGAGTACATGGGAAAGAAAGTTTTCGCAGAAGGCATCAAGATTTCAGATGATCCTTTTAAGCCCAGAGGTGGAGCTACTATGCCTTTTGATGCAGAGGGGATCGGTGCTGACTATCTGGAGTTGATTTCTGATGGTGTTTTGAACCACTGGCTTCTTGACAGCGCTGCGGCCCGGGAGCTTGGATTGGAGACGAACGGACGCGCACGGCGTGCCGGGTCCGGCACTTCGCCCGGTTCCACAAATCTGACACTGCATGGCGGTCAAGTGAGTTTTGCGAACCTGCTTAAAGACATGGGCCGAGGGTTGCTTGTGACCAGCTTGATCGGACATGGTGCAAATGGCATAACTGGGGACTACTCAAGAGGAGCCTCAGGCTTTTGGATTGAAGATGGTGAAGTGGCTTACCCGGTTAGCGAAATTACCATTGCTGGAAATATGAAGGACATGTTCCTTAACATTACGCCAGCAAATGACTTGGATGACCGTTATGCAGTTGCCACTCCCTCTCTTCTCATTGAAGGACTAACGATTGCCGGAAGCTGATATCAATAAGCTGGACGTCGAAATCTTGATAGCTGCGGCTCTTGAAGGTGGTGAAAAAGCAAAAGCACATTTTGGTTCGAAGCCACGGAGCTGGCAGAAGGAAGACGCCTCTCCTGTATCCGTGGCAGACGTGGAAGTTGATAACTTTCTACGTGAAACCCTCATGGGGGCTCGTCCCGATTATGGCTGGTTATCGGAAGAAACGGAAGATAACACAGAGCGCCTGAAGTGTAACAGAACCTTTGTTGTGGATCCCATCGATGGTACCCGCGCCTTTTTGGAGGGGGGGACAGAATGGTGCTTGTCTTTAGCTGTTGTTCAGGACGGTCGTCCAGTTGTGGGGGTTATTTATTGCCCAATGCGTGAGCAGTTGTTTGTAGCTATTCAGGGTAGGGGAGCAACTTTGAATGGTGAGCCCACTTCAGTCTCGCAAAAAGAAGAGACGCGTGGAGCTCGAGTGGTTGCGCCCGGCTCATTTTTCAATAGAGATAGTGTAAAGGGGCTGGAGCTTTCCAAACAGCCCTACTTACGTTCTCTGGCCTATAGAATAGTCATGGTTGCAGCTGGAGAGCTAGAAGCGAGCGTAACAAGGTCAAAAGCACAAGATTGGGATCTGGCGGCAGCAGATGTCATTCTTCAAGAATCTGGTGGGCGAGTGGTAAGTGGTGATGGTTCTCAACTTCTCTACAACAAATCTGCCATAAAACAGCCGGCCCTTATAGCATCTTCTGACAGACTGGTTAAAAAGCTTCAAGGAATCGTTGAGAAGAATTGAAGGTATAAAGCTCTTCTCTCGATTTATAAAAATAATATATAGGAGAAGAACAATGGGTCAGCAGGAAAGCTCTAAACAATTACTTCATCTCGTATTTGGTGGTGAACTGACCGACCCAACGGATGTAACTTTCCGCGACTTGGGTAAGTTGGATGTTGTTGGTATTTTTCCAGACTACGAAACTGCCCATGCAGCCTGGAAAGCAAAAGCGCAAGGAACTGTAGATAACGCACATATGCGCTATTTTATTGTACATATGCACCGTCTTCTGGACCCGCAAAAAGCGTAGACTCTATTTGAATTATGGTGGCTTTAATGTGCCCGATTTCTAGTATTGAGAGATTGTATTAATGCTGAAAAAACTGGGCCGCCATCCTTTGGTTGTGAGCGCTCTTGGAAACTTGATGGCATGGTATCTGCGTTTCGTTCGCAGGACCAGTACATTCCATGTGGACCCACCTGACTTTTATGAACTAAAGCGCAACAAGCCGCCCTACATAATTTGTCTTTGGCATGGTCAACACTTCTTGGTACCTTTTGCCCGCCCAAAACACTGGGTGGTTAAAGTGATGATATCCAAAAGTGCAGACGGTGAAATCAATGCAATTGCAGCCTCCAAGTTGGGAATGGGCGTTATTCGCGGATCAGGTGCTCAGCGTCCCGGTCAGATTGCAAAACGCGGTGGAATGCGGGGTTTCATTGAAGCGATAAAGTGTATGCGTGAAGGGCATAGCTTTTCGATGACCGCAGATGTACCTAAAGGACCTGCTCGCAAGGTTGGTCGGGGTATGGTTCTTGTGGCAAAGCATTCGGGAACGCCTATACTTCCTGTTGCAATTGCAACAAGTCGTCACTACGACTTTAATAGCTGGGATAAAGCTAGTCTGAATCTACCATTTAGCAAGATGTGTATGGCAGTGGGGGATGAAATCCAGATTCCGTCAGATCTACCTGATGAACAAGTACCTGAATACCAACGGATTATTGAGGATGCTATGAACGCGGTGACTGATAAGGCCTATAGTATGGCAAAGGATCGGTCCAACTAGATGTCATCCCTCTTACTCTCGCTCTATAGAGGATTGGGGGCAGTCGCTGGCCCCGTCCTCTCTACCATTTACAAACGGCGTGCCAAACGTGGCAAGGAAGACCCTTCTCGTCAAGGGGAGAGGTTTGGTATTGCTTCGCATTCTCGCCCTGATGGCTTCCTGATTTGGATTCACGCCGCAAGCGTTGGCGAAACAATGGCGATTTTGCCTCTCGCCTCCTCACTATTAAAAAAGCACTACAATGTCCTTTTGACCACAGGAACACTTACCTCGGCTGAAACTGTTGCTTCCGCTAATGTGGAAGGACTTATTCATCAATTCGTTCCCTATGACACTCCTAGGATTGTTCAAAGATTTCTGGATTATTGGAAACCTGAGCTGGCAGTTACAGTTGAATCCGAAATCTGGCCAACAACATTTATTGAACTCGAGAAGAGGCATATACCGCTTGCCATTATCAATGGCCGAATTTCTGAAAAGTCGTTCAAGAGTTGGTTGTTTCTAAAGCCGTTGGCATCGTCTGTGTTTAAGGCCGCCAAGCTTGTTCTAGCGCAATCCCCACAAGATGGCGCTCGTTTTAAGGCTCTCGGTATTCGGCAAGTCCATGCCGCCGGAAATATCAAGTTTGACGGAGCAAGCTTGAAGGTTGATAAATCCAAGCTTGCAGAACTGGAATGTATGATAAAGGGGCGGCCTGTTTGGCTCGCTGCCAGTACTCATCCAGGCGAAGAGATGGAAGTGGCCAGCGTTCACTGTGCCTTAAAAGCCAGTTACCCTGACCTCCTCACAATCATCGTCCCACGCCATCCGGCTCGCGGACTTCTAATTCGCGAAGAGCTGGAGGCCGCCGGTTTGCGAGTTGCTCAACGCTCCCGCAACGAGACTGTTGAAAGTGGTAGTGACGTATATTTGGCAGACAGCCTTGGGGAGCTAGGTATATTCTTTAAACTGGTTCATATCGTTTTTATGGGGGGATCTCTTGTCCCTGTCGGTGGGCATAACCTGCTCGAACCTGCACAACTCGGCTGTGCCATTATCAGCGGTAAACAAGTCGCCAATAATGAAGCGGTTTATAAAGCTTTTGAGCGTTCTGGTGCTGTCGTAATGATTTCAGATAAACACTCGCTTACGAAAAGTGTGCAAGAATTCCTTGGGGATGCGGCAATGGCAAAGGCGTACTCCGATAAAGCGCAGCAGCTTGTCCTTGAGGGGAGTGGAGCATTAGCTCGAACAGAAGACGCCTTGAAACAATTTTTGCCAGAAAATAACAAATAGAGCCCTATAGTGTTTTGGGATAGTGAACCAAGGAAACTGCAATGAAAGCACCTGCATTCTGGTGGAAGACAAAAGGAAGTTGGCAATCAGCAGTGCTGTCGCCCCTTGGAGCTGTGTATGGGAGTGTTTCTGCACTTTCGATGAAACGCTCTCCTCGTTATCATTCTACTCTTCCGGTTGTTTGCTCAGGTAATTTCACTGTAGGCGGTTCAGGGAAAACGCCTTTTTCGATTGCTTTGTTTGATGCCCTGTCAAAACGGGGCGTGAAGCCAGCTTTCCTGCTGCGTGGTTACGGGGGGATGCTTCAGGGGCCAATTCTTGTCGACCCGCGCGTTCACAGGGCCGAGCACGTGGGGGACGAAGCCCTTCTTTTGGCCCGTACAGGTCCATGTGTTGTAAGCGCAGACCGTGTCGCGGGTGCTAAATTCATTGAAAGACTTGGCGAGGTTCAAGTTATTTTAATGGATGACGGATTTCAAAACCCATCCCTATACAAGGATTACTCTTTCGTTCTTGTGGATTCAGTTATCGGTATCGGGAACGGAAAATGTCTCCCAGCTGGGCCACTGCGGGCACCTCTTCAAAAACAAATTCCTGATGCAAAAGGAATTGTACTCGTGGGAGAGGGGGATGCCGAGCTGGTTCTCAATACCAGCTGCAAGCCGTTTAATCCCCCAGTCTTCCATGCTCAAATTGAGCCGGGGTTTGCAGATAGCCTTGAAGGGGAAAGGGTTCTTGCATTTGCAGGCATTGGCCGCCCCATGAAATTTTTCGAATCTTTGAAATCTTGCAATGCGGAAGTTGTGGAGACAATCGAATTTCCGGACCATCACCGATTTTCTCCAGAAGATGCAGAACACATTCTCGCAAAAGCCAGCACGAGTAACCTACTACCGGTTACGACTGCCAAGGATTATGTTCGTTTTAAAGGCAGTAATAATGAAACTCTTCGAGAATTGGCGCACAAAACTTCTGTCTTGGAAGTCTCAATGATGATCAAGGAGCATGCCGCGCTTGTTGATACAGTTGTAGGGTTACTGCCCACAGGGGACACACTTGCTGCAACAAAAAAATGGCGCAACATTGAGAATGCCCCCAGCGTCCAATTGCACAGAAAACCATCTTAAGTCATAAAAAATAACATAAGGAGCGCGCTCTTACTGCAGCAACCTAAGGCTGATTGTCGCACTCTAGGAAACGTTTGAAGGCGGCCTCTGAATCAACGTAGGCCTCTTGACGTGATACGCTCCAGTACTTCAGCTCGTCGATGGGGATGGTTTGGCCTGTGACTGCACAGCGCACAAAAGTTCCAGGCTTTTCAATTTGAAAGTCTGCATCCAGATAGAGGATCTTCGCTTCCTTGGGCAGTTGAGAGTTATCGAAACGGTTCATTATTCGTTTTCCAGTTATCCGATGTCCTATCGGTCATAGCCAGCTACTTGTTAGATAGCCAGATATTTTATTGTTGCTTGTGCATACTAAATTTACTGAGCGATTTCTGATGCCTTGAAACTAATGGTTTGCCCCTCTTGGGCCTTAACCAATTTGTTCAGGGTTCTAATACAGAGCCATAAAGCACCAACGCCAAACAGTATACCGCCAATTGCCTGCCCGGCAAGAACTCCATTGGCTCCAAAGTACATTCCCCCAATAACCGTAAATGGTATGGTGCCAATAGTGGCACGTGCCCAGTTAAATCCAGTTGAATACAATGGATATCCGAGGTTGTTAAAAGCCGCATTTGTTACAAATAAGGCACCGTTGAACACAAAACCGGCAGCCGCAAAAGAGCAGAAAAACAAAATTAACGCGCGGCTTTCTCCCTCAGCATTGAACAAGGTTGCGATTGGCTCTTTGAGCAGGAATAAAAGTCCCCAGGCGGTGAACGAATAAATTCCTACGAATACGATAGAGTCGCGCATAATATGCTTGAGACGTAAATGGAGTTTTGCCCCGAGATTTTGACCAAGAATAGGACCAACAGCGCCAGAAAGAGCAAATAGAGCGCCAAAAGCTACGGGAATAATGCGCCCGACGACTGCCCAGCCTGCGACAGATTCATCCCCGAACTGAGCAATCTCAGAGGTGACCCACGCATTTCCGATAGGCGTTGAAATATTGGTCAAAATTGCGGGTACGGCCACATAAGAGAGTGCCTTCAGGTCGGACGCTATATTGCTTAGATTGGGCATACGGATCAGTTTATGAACATGGAAACATGCATATGCCCCGATCAAGGCCATTCCAACCCGCGCTATTGCTGACACAATTGCAGCGCCATCTGTTCCTAGATCCATCCAAAAGATGAAGAGTGGATCTAGTAACGCAGTGATTACGCCAGCTGATAAAGTTAAAGTCATAGCCCACTTTGCATCCCCCACAGACCTTAGGAGTGCAGACATGGTCATACCAACACACAAAAACGGCATGGACGGTATGGCTATCTGCAAAAAAGAAAGCGCAAATGAGTAGGCTGTCCCCTTCGCTCCAAGAGCTGAGAGGAGCGACCCTAAAAAGGGATAGACTGCCGCTATAAACAGCGCAGGAATGATGAATGACGTACCGATTGCCAGCGCGGCCATTTCGCCAGCTCTTTGTTTATCGCCAGCCCCTATCTTTCTGGAGACAGTTGCACTGGCAGCGATAGAAAGACCGACGCCAATTGCGGTATTGAAAAACATAAGTGTGCCAGCATAGCCGATTGCGGCTGCAAGCTCGCTTACCCCGAGGTGGGAGATGTAAAAAAGATTGGCAAAGTCGACTAGAAAGATGGCTATGAGGCCAATTGAACCGGTCGAAGTCATAACCAGCACATGACGCATGGTGGAGCCGGTTGTGAATTTTGCCTGATTAGGGGACGAAGTACTACTCATTACTATTCCAGCGATTGTTTACAATGGGTCGCCGGAGAGTGTTTCAAGAACTCGGCAGTGATCAACGGTGCCTTCACAGGATTGCTTCAGCACATGTTTTAACTCATCCCTCAAAAGTATCAGGCGTTCTATTTGGCTTTCTATGTTTTTCAAGTGCTCTGTAGCAATGGTATCTGCTTCCTGACAAAAGGCATTAGGCTGAGCACTCAGACGTAGTAGATCTGATACCATATCAAGAGAAAACCCCATGCCCCTTCCTTGACGAATAAAGGAAAGCTGTTTGAGGTGAAGAAGACTATAGCGGCGTTGTCCCCCATTTGTACGGGGAGGCGCGCTCAAAATACCGCGTTCTTCGTAGTAGCGGATCGTCTGAACTTTTGTTCCCGTGGCTTTTGCTAGGTCGCCAATGGAATATTCACCTGCCATTACAATCTTTCCTAGAGCTCTGGTTTCTAGCGCCTGTTATATGTGGTTTATTTCATCTGTTTCAAGCTGGGTCAGGACATACGGTCATTTCATGAAGCAATTAGGATGCCGTTTTGTCCTTTTTTACCTGCTTGGTCTCGCGCGGAGTTTGTTGATGAAGCTTCTCGGCTCCCGATAGAAAATCACCTTTGAGTTGCATCTCGAGGCGCTCCTCATCCCTTAGTCTAACATCTGCCTCGATGCGTTCAATGCGATCTGCGGGCAGTCCGAGGTATTCGAGTGCTGTTCTTCCAAACACTACACTGGATTCAAAGGTTTCTCTAATTTGGAAGTCGACACCCAATCTTCGCAGATCAATAGCGTGAGCACGATCTGTGGCGCGGCAAAAGAGGGCCGCTTTTGGAAATACACTACGGATCTGCGGAACAGCACTACGCATAACTGCGTCATTCTCAATACATAAGGCTATCAAGGTGGCCTTTTCTCCGCCCGCTGCTTTTAGAACGTCAGCACGTGTAGCATCGCCATAGTAAATTTTGTAGCCAAGCTTTTTTGCATATTCAATTCGGTCTGGTCGGTTCTCAAGAGCAGTAACACTGATGCCTTCTGAGGTGAGCATCTGCGCTACCATCATGCCAAAGCGCCCGAAACCAACGATAAGCACACGGGGGGCTGCATCCTCAAAACTTTCGATTTTTTCCGAAGAGGTTCCCGCTTCTTTCATTCGTGTTGCCACCAACTCGAGCCCAACACCGGCCAAAGGGGTTAGCAGCATGCTTAAGATAACAGTAGCTGTTAGGATGTTGGCAACTTCAGGAGACAGTAATCCTACGGCCAGTGCTGCTGTGAAGAGCACAAAGGCAAATTCTCCACCTTGCGGGAGGGTTACGGCTATGCGAAGGGCATCGGAATTTGAAGATCCGAAAATTCGGGAAAGTGACCAGAGAATGGCTCCTTTTGCCAGCATAAGACCAAGTACACAAAGAGCTATAACTTGCCAGTGATCAACGATCAGATCGAACCTTAGGGCCATACCGACTGCTATAAAAAATAGCCCCATAAGAAGGGAGCGGAAAGGGTCAATATCTGCTTCGAGTGTATGCCTGAAGGAGGATTCAGCGAGCATGACGCCTGACAGGAAGGCTCCTAGAGCCATGGACAGCCCAACAAGTTGCATAAGTCCAGCGCTGCCAAGTGCAACCAATAGGGCTGCGGCTAACATAACTTCCCGAGCGCCAGTGGCCGCCAAAAAATGAAAAAGAGGAGAAATGAAATATCGACCTACAACAATAACGGCCCCCACTGCCGCCAAGACCATTCCTATTTCAGAAGTGACCTCCCAAAAGGTCTTTGCATCTGAATTTGGAGCGAGAATACTCACCAAGGCTAGAAGGGGAACAATGGCAATGTCTTGCAATAAAAGTATACCAAAGGCCCGTTGACCATAGGGGCTCCCCAGGTGGCCACGTTCCTGAAGAATCTGCAGGGCAAATGCCGTGGATGACAATGCAAGTCCGAAGCCCGCGACAATGGCAACATTGAGAGGGAGTGAGAAGAGTAATCCAGCGAACAGGAGCAAAATACCACTCATTACAACTTGCAAGGAGCCCAAGCCAAAAATATCACGGCGCATCTTCCAAAGACGCTGGGGGTCCAGCTCAAGGCCGATCACAAATAATAGAAGGACGACGCCGAGCTCTGCAAAGCCCAAAATCTCCTCTGACTTGCTGACAAAGTTCAGGCCAAATGGTCCTAAAACAACACCTGCCGCCAAGTAGCCTACAATTGAACCGAGGCCTAAGCGTTTCGCTATAGGTACCATGACCACAGTTGCTGAGAGAAAAGTTATTGTCTCTGCAAAGAAAGGTGGAATTTGTGCAGCGGCCATCAAAACTCCTGCTGAGGTGAAAAAGGATGCTCAATATGGGTTGAGAAATAAGTAGTCACTTTAGATTAATGTTAATTTACTAATAAGAGCGAAAGGAGATAAAATTAGGTATGCAATGGAAAATCGCTGCCTCACAACTGACTTTGTGAGGCTTTTGTACCATTTCTGCAGGTGGCAAACGGTTGCGAAGTGTGTACTCGTCAGTAATCTTTGGCGTAATCGCCAAGTAAGTGAATCCCGTGAAGGAAGTACACTCCATTATGATCTGGAATGACACTTTCCCTATAATTTTTCGTGGATCGGAGTTTGCGAATTAGGTCGCCGTACCACCAACTGTCATGGCATTAATGCGCATGGATGGCTGCCCCACGCCAACTGGAACCCCTTGGCCCTGCTTGCCGCATGTTCCAATACCAGGGTCCAGTTTCATATCATTACCGATCATTGAAACTCGGGTTAGGGCATCGGGACCATTGCCGATGAGCATGGCGCCCTTAACTGGAGTCGTCAGTTTTCCATTTTCAATGCGGTAAGCTTCAGTGCAAGAGAAAACGAATTTTCCAGACGTGATATCCACCTGTCCACCGCCGAATGAAGCAGCGTAAATTCCATCTTTAACGCTTTCCATTATTTCTTTTGGGTCTTTATCGCCGCTTTCCATAACAGTATTGGTCATGCGTGGCATGGGTTGATGTGCGAAGGACTCACGGCGGCCATTACCTGTTGGCTCCATTCCCATTAAACGTGCGTTTTGGCGGTCCTGCATGTATCCGACGAGAATACCATCTTCTATCAAAACGGTCCGATTGGTCGGCGTCCCTTCATCATCAACGGACAAAGAGCCGCGTCGGTTTTCAAGAGTGCCGTCATCGACAATTGTGACACCCTTTGCTGCAATCCTTTCACCCATGAGACCAGCAAAAGCTGATGTCTTTTTGCGATTAAAGTCGCCTTCCAGACCATGACCTACTGCCTCATGCAGCAAGATGCCGGGCCAACCATTTCCAAGAACGATATCAAATGTGCCCGCTGGAGCAGGAACAGCTTCCAAGTTCACCAAAGCTTGGCGTAGAGCTTCATCAACTGCAGACTGCCAAGATGTTTCCGCGACGAAGGCTCCAAACCCTTCTCTGCCACCAAAACCGTGACTGCCGGTTTCCTGACGAGTTCCATCGCCCGCAACGATGGACACGTTTAAGCGCACGAGCGGGCGTACATCACGTATTCTATGTCCATTAGCCCGTAAAATATCGACAGTTTTCCAACTTCCGACAATTGAGGCAGATACCTGTTTGACTCGAGGATCCTTTGCGCGGGCATATGCATCAATTTCTTGCAGCAAAGAGATTTTTTCCTCAAAGCTGGGAGAGCCAATGGGGTTCTCATCGGTGTACAGCTTTTTGTTGGTTTGCTTCGGTGCAGGTGAAAATGCGCCTGTATAGCCATTTTTGACTGATGATACTGCTTCTGCAGCTCTCTTGAACGCATCCTCTGAAATTTCACCGGAATGTGCATATCCTGTGGTTTCGCCGAGGACTGCCCGAAGGCCGAAACCCTGGGAGTTATTAAAGCTTGTTGATTTAACACGGCCGTTGTCGAAAACGAGGCCTTCACTTTGCGAGTATTCTAAATATAGTTCGCCGTCCTCTGTGCCTGATAGGGCATCGGAGACAAGGTGGACTGCCCTTTCTTCCCCAATGCCAGCAGTTTCTAAAAGGTCAACAGGGGCATGTGTCATTTAGGATCTCCTGAAAGTGGGTAGCTGCTCTTGGCAATCGAAGAAGACTAGGCATTAATATATATTCTCTATGGATTGCCTGTTTAGGTCATTGATTGCAAGTAGAATAATATTAGCTTGGCACATCACCACACCATTAATTTTGCCTATATTTTTTGGTGCGGAATGTTGGGTGGGAAAGTTCTTCGGATAATCGCAGTGTCGGGTTGGATTGAAAGGGGGCCTAACTACGTTCGTTAGACACCAGTATGTTGATTTCCTATGGCTAGCAAAAATAAAAAAGGGCCCGAAATTGGGCCCTAAATAACTGTTATTATTTGAGCTGTGAAAAACCTTCGGTAAGGCCTGCCAGAGATATCGGGATGCCAATCCCTTCTTCCGGTGTCAGGAAAATGATAAAAGTGGCAAGGTTGCCGCTGGTCATCTTGGCAACCAAGTCTTGCTTCATCATTACCTCAGCAACGCACCCATTTGGCAAACAACGCACAAATGCTGCGCGGCCTATATCGGCGTCATCAATACGCAGCCCTAAGCCTGAAGGCAGTAAGACGCCAAGTGGGGCAAGGACTCGCAGAAGTGTAGATTGTCCATCGGCAGTTTTTAAAATAATAACTGTCAGGCCAACGTTTTCTCTGTCTTCAGCTGTTACATTTTGAACAAGTGCGCACTGTTCCCCTTGTGCTCCCGGAGGTGTGTCACAGCGCAGTTGCCAGTCGTCATAAACAGACTTCACTTCGCCCTGCGCAAAGGATGGGCTCATTGTCGTGAGTATCGTTGCTGTTGCAGCAAGTAAGCCGCATAAAAACCGTGTAATACGGGAAAACCGGTTCAAAGGTACGTCCTCCAGTGTAGTCGGATATACAACGTCCAAGGAAGACGAATTAAAAAATCCAGACCATAAAATACGTCATCCAGTAATTTGCCAGAGACTAACTCTGGATACCAGAGCACCATAGGGATAGACTATGATAATCCCACTCTCAATTTGCAGAAAAAGTAAAGAGCACACAGAAAACCCTTGATGTTTGTACGCTATGTAGTTTTTGACGAACGAAGGGCCTCGTGTCAGTAAGATTCACTGTTCAAGTGAGCGTCTCACCAAACCTCATTGACCTTTATCAAAATATCTGTGCGACATAGTGTCGCATTAATATACGTAGATTCGCCTAGTAATCGTAATTTGGCTAGTATGACTGAGGAATCAAGATAATTTGCCCTAAGGGAAAATATGCAGCTTCAAGTAATTTGTTGCTGGGAAATGGAATTGTAATCGCCTTGGGGTGGCGGGATAAATAATTCGAGGGAGGGCCAACGTGACGAATATTAGCAGGCGTCGCCTAAACACTTACATTGTAGGTTTGGGAGCGCTGATGTTATCAGTATTCTCAAGTGATGCTGTTCTGGCTTCTCAACCGACACCTTGGCAACTGGGATTTCAGACAGCTGCAACTGAGGTGATGGAAGACATTCATTGGTTTAATAATTTTACATTAATTATTATTTCCGCAATTACACTTCTTGTCTTGGTTTTGTTGGTTTATTGCATTGCTCGTTTTAATAGCCGGGCCAACCCAAAGGCCTCGCGTACATCACATAATGTTATGATTGAAGTGGTGTGGACCGTGGTCCCTATTTTGCTGCTTGTTATTATTTCTATTCCTTCATTTAGGTTGCTATTCAAGCAACAAATTATTCCTGAATACGATATGGCGGTGAAGGCAACTGGCTACCAGTGGTATTGGGGCTATGAGTATGTTGATGAGGGACTGGAAGACATTTACTTCGACTCCTTGATGCTGAGTGATGAGGACCGCGCCGAAAAAATGGCAGAGGAAGGGCTGAGCGTTGCTGAAGTCCCAAGGCTTCTGGCCGCTGATTACAATCTTGTTGTTCCCGTAGATACGACTGTATTGGTTCAGGTGACCGCCGCAGATGTCATCCATTCTTTTGCTATGCCAGCCTTCGGCGTGAAAGTGGATGCGGTGCCAGGTCGGCTGAATGAAACATGGTTCAATGCCCAGAAAACAGGGATGTACTACGGGCAGTGTTCGGAGCTGTGTGGTCAAGATCATGCTTTTATGCCTATCGCAATTCAGGTGGTTACCAAAGAGCAATATGCAGCTTGGGCGGAAGCTGCAAAAAACGACATTGATGATGCAAATGCATTGCTTGCCTCTCTGGTTGCTGCAGGCAAAAAGCAGGCCGAGGCAGACCGCAATTCAAATAAGGTTTTTCTAGTTGCCAATTGACTTTGTTTCATAGTGAAGGGGGCTCAGTCACTTCGGGACCGTGACGTGCCTTTGGAATTTTAGAGGGAGAATGACTATGGCTGCGTCTACTGCGCATGCACATGAAAACCCAAAAGGGTGGGTTCGTTGGGTTTATTCCACGAACCATAAGGATATTGGAATCCTGTATTTAATTTTTGCGATTATGGCCGGAATTATTGGTGGTGCTCTCTCCATTGGAATTAGAATGGAGTTACAGGAACCGGGAATGCAGTATTTTGCGGACCCTCATATGTTCAATGTGTTTACTACCTCACATGCTCTTATCATGATTTTCTTTATGGTGATGCCAGCGTTGATTGGTGGGTTTGCGAACTACTTCGTCCCTATTATGATTGGGGCGCCGGATATGGCATTTCCTAGAATGAATAACATTTCCTTCTGGTTGCTTCCTCCCGCCTTTATTCTCCTTTTGATGTCGCTGTTTGTTCCCGGCCCCCCTGGTGGTGTTGGTGTTGGTGCAGGTTGGACAATTTATCCCCCCCTCTCGACTGCAGGACAGCCCGGCCCAGCTGTCGATTTTGCCATTTTATCGCTCCATATTGCAGGTGCATCCTCCATTTTGGGAGCTATCAATTTTATAACAACGATATTCAATATGCGTGCGCCGGGAATGACTTTGCATAAGATGCCGCTTTTCGTGTGGTCCGTATTGGTTACAGTTTTCTTGCTCCTTCTGTCCCTCCCTGTTCTTGCTGGCGCGATCACTATGTTGTTGACTGATAGGAACTTCGGCACAACATTCTTTGAAGCTGCTGGTGGGGGAGATCCAATCTTGTTCCAGCATTTGTTCTGGTTCTTTGGACATCCTGAAGTTTACATATTAATTCTGCCTGGTTTCGGAATTATCTCTCAGATCATTTCAACCTTCTCCAAAAAACCAGTTTTCGGTTACATTGGAATGGCTTATGCCATGGTAGCCATTGGTGTGGTTGGTTTTGTTGTCTGGGCTCATCACATGTTTACAGTGGGGCTGTCTGTCGAAACTCAAGCCTATTTCCTATTTGCAACTATGGTGATTGCCGTACCGACCGGCGTGAAGATCTTTTCATGGATTGCCACGATGTGGGGTGGTTCGATTAGTTTCCGTACTCCAATGATTTGGGCAATTGGGTTTATCTTTTTATTCACAATTGGCGGTGTGACCGGGGTTCAGCTTGCAAATGCTGGCTTGGACCGTGCTTTGCATGACACTTACTATGTGGTGGCACACTTCCATTATGTTCTGTCTCTTGGCGCTGTATTCGCAATTTTTGCTGCTTGGTACTACTGGTTCCCTAAAATATCGGGTTACATGTACAATGAGATGATTGGCAATTTGCACTTCTTTGTCATGTTTATAGGCGTGAATCTTGTGTTCTTCCCCCAACACTTCTTAGGGCTTGCGGGGATGCCACGCCGTTATGCTGATTACCCTGATGCATACGCAGGCTGGAATTATGTGTCGTCAATTGGGTCATATATTTCTGCAGCAGCGGTACTTATTTTCCTCTTTGGTGTACTCGAAGCTTTTGTTATGAAGCGCCGTGCGGGTGAAAGCCCTTGGGGTGATGGAGCGAAAACTCTGGAGTGGACACTCTCTTCTCCTCCACCATTCCATCAATTCGAAACACTTCCTCAGATTAAATAGGATAGCCTAACCAGGGTCGCGGATATGCGACCCTTTGCAACCGGAGATCACTGCAGGATGTTGTCCAAACATCTAGCTGCTGATTTCCGGTTCTGAAGGAAAAGAAGAACATAATGCACAAAGAGGTGGTATATGGCTCTCCTAGAGCAACGTGATAGCGAGATAGCTTCGACAGGATCAGGGTCTGTTCAGGATTATATTGCCCTACTGAAGCCACGTGTAATGTCCCTCGTAATATTTACGGCACTTGTCGGAGTTGTACTTGCGCCGCAAGTACAACATCCGATTCTGTCTGTCGTCTCGCTCCTCTGCATCGCAATCGGAGCAGGTGCATCTGGCGCATTGAACATGTGGTGGGATGAGGACATTGACCGTATTATGTCCCGAACCAAGAACAGGCCAATTCCGTCAGGAAGAGTGAGCGGGCCTGAAGCGTTTGCCTTTGGTATGGTATTATCCGTGGGCTCAATTATCGTATTAGGGCTTGTTTCAAATTGGATCGCTGCTGCTCTTCTCGCATTTACCATATTCTTCTATGTGGTGATTTATACCATGTGGCTTAAACGTTCGACACCACAGAATATTGTGATTGGCGGTGCCGCGGGTGCTCTTCCTCCAGTTGTAGGATGGTCAGCCGTTTCGGGGAATATAAGTGTCGAAAGTATCGCTTTATTTATGATTATTTTTACTTGGACTCCGCCGCACTTTTGGGCTTTGGCCTTGTTTAAAAACGACGACTATAAGGCTGCAAATATTCCGATGATGCCAGTTGTTGTGGGGGAAAGTGCAACAAGGAATCAAATTGTTCTCTATTCCCTCTTGCTCCTACCTGTAGGAATGTCCCCTTTTATCCTAGGATTTTCCGGGATGATTTATGGAGCGTTTTCAGCAGTAATGGGCAGCGCATTTTTATTTTTTGCCGTGCAGCTCTGGCTAAAACGGGAAGGGCGAGATGCTGTAAAGGCAGCGGTGCGCCTGTTTCAGTTTTCTCTGATTTATCTTTCAAGCCTTTTTGCAATGTTGCTTGTCGAATCCCTATTCAAGTTTGGAGCATAATTATGTCGAAGCCACTCCCTTCTCTTAATGAAGAGCAGATCAAAAAGCGCCGGGCTCGTTCTATTGCCGTTGCTGTCTCACTAGGGGCTTTGGTTGCTTTGTTTTACATGGTGACAATTGTAAAACTTGGTCCTGGTGTGATGGATAGGCCTCTTTAGGGAGAAGGTAAGCTGATGGAACAGAAGGCATATCCTTTCCGCTCTAAACGTGCCGAAGTAAAAAGAAATGCGAGGGTGGCGCTGTTGTGTGGTGGGGTCTTCGTGAGTATGGTCGGGGTTGCTTATGGAGCTGTTCCTCTCTATCAACTATTTTGCCAAGTAACCGGTTATGGCGGAACAACACAGCGAGCAGAAGCTGCGGAGCAAATGGTTTTGGATCGGGAAATAGTTGTCCGGTTTGATGCCAATACATCCAAGGATTTGCCGTGGGACTTTTCCCCAAAGCAGAAGGCCGTTCGCATAAAACTAGGGCAAGTGAGCGAAATTGCCTATCTAGCGAGAAATATTGCGCCTTCCAAGACTATTGGCACCTCATCATTTAATGTTTCTCCAAGTGAGATGGGACGTTACTTCAATAAAATAGATTGCTTCTGTTTTACGGAACAACCGCTCGCCGGAGGTGAAGCTGCCACTATGCCGGTATTGTTTTTTATTGATCCGGATATGGATCAGGACGATGACCTCAAACATGTGAAAGAAGTCACCCTGTCCTATACATTTTTCAAAGTTGACTCTGTTGAAGACAAGACAGAGATCTCGAAATCAATGGTTAACACAGAAAGTACACTTTAGATCTCGTAGACTAAAACGGGAGCCTGAGTGATTGGGGGGATTTACATGGCTGAGGTGCATAACAAAAACCACGACTATCACATTATTGATCCCAGCCCCTGGCCGTTTTTAGGTGCTCTAGGGGCATTGATTATGGCTGTTGGTGCCATAGCATGGATGCGAATGGCGAACGGTGACACACTGGGGTTCTTTCCATATACAAATGATGAGGGCCAGTTTGTTTATAGATTAGATCTGACGGGATGGGGCATTTTTGCCATCGGACTTGCTCTGGTTCTTTACACGATGTTTGGCTGGTGGCGTGAGACGGTTAAAGAATCCCATGAAGGGCACCATACCCGTGTCGTATCACTTCATCTTCGCTATGGAATGCTGTTGTTTATTGCTTCCGAGGTTATGTTTTTTGTCGCCTGGTTCTGGGCGTTCTTTGATGCCTCCTTGTTTGCAGGGGAAGCTGGCCAGTTTTCGCGTGTAGAGCATACTGGAGGGGTTTGGCCTCCTCAGGGAATCGAGACATTTGATCCTTGGCATTTACCTCTCTTGAATACTCTGATCTTGTTGCTCTCGGGAACAACCGTGACATGGGCTCATCATGCTCTTATTCATGGGGATCGAAAAGGCTTGAAATGGGGGCTAATTTCTACGGTTGTGCTTGGAGTTCTATTCTCGGCACTACAGGCCTATGAATATTCGCATGCGGCCTTTGGCTTTTCTGGAAATATCTATGGTGCAACCTTTTTTATGGCAACTGGGTTTCATGGGTTTCACGTATTGGTTGGTACGATATTCCTTTTTGTTTGCTTGATGCGTGCAATGGCAGGTCACTTCTCATCTTCAAAACACTTCGGCTTTGAAGCTGCAGCATGGTACTGGCACTTTGTTGATGTGGTTTGGATTTTTCTGTTTGTTGCTGTGTACATCTGGGGTGGACAGGCTGCCGTACATTGATAGTTTGGAAGAATTTGCGAAGATAAATGGGGTGGTTAAGGCCACCTCATTTTTTTGGCTTATTGAATTGCAAGTTTTTATTAGTTAAGAATCTATAGGTATCAGGAATTATTTATGCTGCAGCTTTTTAGGGAGAATAGCTGCGGCTAAAGGGCATATCTATTCAAGAACAAGCACCTAACCAAAGGGAAGAAACTCAATGTTGGGCGAGGGTTTAGTGCATAATTTTTTAAAAAAAATATTACGTAAGAGTAAGCCGGGTGAAAGCTCGAGCTTCTCGGAAACTCTTGAGAGTGAGACGCCCGAGTTGGAATTTTCTGAGCCCCCTAAGCTTAAGCCTGCAAAGCCGTTCTACCTGCAGTTTATGGTACTGAATGTTTGTGTTCTTATGGCTCTTGGTGTCTTGATTAGCTTGGGAATTTGGCAGTTACAGCGCCTTGAGGAAAAACTTCAACTGATTGAATACGCTGATACACGGGTGAAAAATCCAGCTGTTGAGGCTCCTGGACCTGAGCAATGGAATGACTTGACCAAGGGAAAGATTGACTATCTTCCCGTATCGGTTTCCGGTCGGTTTTTGCTTGGCGAGCTGTTTTATTTCGATACCTTGACGAAGCCCAAGGGAGCCTATGGCGGGCAAGGGTATTTCGTTTTTTCCCCTTTTGCGACTGAAGACGGATGGTATCTACTCGTAAATCGAGGTTTTGTACCTTTGGAGAAAAAAGAGTTCAGTACACGTCTGGGTTCCGCTCCTCCAAAAGGGCGAATAACAATTGAAGGGCTCGCTCGAAGGCCAGAGATTGCGAGTTTTGTGACGCCAACAGCAAACTCGAAAACGGGTGAATGGTTTGCACGTGAGCCGAGGAAAATGGCCGATGCCCTTGGACTGCCAGTTGAACTAGCAGCCCCATACACTCTGGATTTGCAGGTTAACATTAATCAAGCTGGAGATTTACCTCAGGCGGGTGAAACTCGGGTTAGCTTTTCAAACAACCATCTGCAATATGCGATTACGTGGTTTGGTTTGGCATTCGCTCTTGTTGCTATCTATGCTGCTTTTCGATTTAAAGCTTGGAACACAGCACAAACTGAGAATACCTTGAGTACCGAGGAAAACGTTGAAGATTTTGACGAACGAGAAAATCTCCTAGTTCCTCCTCCCGATTTAGATGATGAAGATTTCCGAGGAGAGGATGCGCTTGAGGACCTTGAAAGCGGTGACTTACGTTTTGTGGAGCCCAAAAAAAGCGGAAAATCCTATTAGTTCAAAGGTGTTGGCTTTACAATAATGAGATGTTTCATTGAAACACATCACCGATGTAAGTTGTTGCTTTTTCGCGTATCTTAATCCGAAAACCGTTGCCCACTTTTCGGCGATACGCTGTAGTTGAGTGTGGTATGCAAGCATTAGATGAACCCTTGAGGAACTTTAATGAAATTCCTCAAGGGTGTAAGCTATATAGCTGAAAATGCCATAACTGCTTAAAGGACAAAGATAGGCTGTTATTTGCTTTGCCACTTGTCAGTTAGAGTTCCTTTAAAATGGACTCTGCATTTGATAAATTTTCATCCTTTTGAGTATCTTCCGTCTGTAGCACTGTCACTTTTCCATCTTTGACAACCATGTCATAACGGTTGGAGCGTATGCCCAGCCCAGATCTTGCTGCATCAATTTCCATGCCTATAGATTTTGTGAATGCCGCATCATAATCCGACAGAAACAGAATTTCGTCGCCAATGTCAGATGCTTTTCTCCATGCATCCATGACAAACGGGTCATTGACGGAAACGACTACTATGATGTCTACGCCTTTGCTTTTCAAGGCACTTCCATGCTCCCGGTAGGATGGGAGATGTCGCAAGTGACAAGTAGGTGTAAAGGCCCCAGGGACAGCGAAAAGTGCGACAGTCTTATCTTTAAATATATCATCGGTAGACAGGTTAGTTACGCCATCTATTCCTAGTGTTTTGAAAGTAGCATTTGGAAGTGTGTTGCCAAGTTCAATCATGGGTTCCTCATTAATTTATAGGTTATACATTCAGGCCGAAGTTTCTTCGAACTTATGGGTCTGAGTGAATGTCTGAAGGCATGTCTGCGTATTGTGATGCGCAATATGAAAAATTAAAACTCCCGCTAAGAAGGGTTCATTTGAATTTTCTTGGACATCTCGAATGCGCTATGTTCGAAAGAAAACGTAAAACGAACTTCGACTTTTTCCTTTTGTTGCGGAAAGCCCGTTAAAGGCAAGGACCAAGTGGCAATATTGTTCTTGACTTCAAGAAGTTTTGGGATGCCGTGATAAGACATGGGAGGGCCTTCCACAAAAAGTTCGGGTGTTGTTTCTCCCTGTGGAACTGTTGCTTTGATTAACAGTAGTTTGTTGGTTCCGCTGCCCTCTATCTGGGTTGAAATGAGCCGAGAAATTTCTTTGCCGAGTGGTTTGGGTATCTTGTCCAGAGCTTCGTAAAAGAGCTGATCGTGCTTCATGTCCCTAGTAGATGTGCTTGGTAGCACCGTCGATAGGTTAGCGAAGGCAGGTACACAAACTTTTGAGCAAATACCAAAATTGACGGAGCTGTTTAAAAGAGTAGGGCGGTAAGAGTTTTTTCTCTCAATCCTTATTGGAAGGAATGCCTCTTTTTTATAGACCAGTGACGTTGAATAACCATCAAAATAGGTTTGTGGTGGCGGGTAATAGATTTTTGCATCTTTTAAATTTGTAGAATTGGTGAAATCTGCTTGGGTGGGCAGGCCCACTTCTCCTGGATAGCGCCAATAGATATGCCAGCCTTCTTTAATTTTGAACTGAAGGCCAGCTAGATAGTCACCACTTTCCTCAGGGGCACTTGCGCGGACTAGCCTGACGGAGCCTCCTTCGAAATTCACCCAGTTCGAACCGGAGAAGTCGTCGGCTTGTGCTGGGGAGAGCAGAATAATGCAAGCACCAACGAAATACGCAAAATTGAATCTATACATATTTCACCCTTTAGCTGAGATCGCCCCACTTTTCAAAGTCGGCCTTTCAGGATTGTCATCACAATTTCGCGAGCAGAAGTTGGAAGATTTCCCCACGTGGCCTAAGAAAATGGAAAGAGGTGCTTTGCAATAGTACATGTCAGCGCTAGTGTCGCAATATGGAAATGGTTTGTCGCACAAGGAGTATTTAACAGAATGGGTGAGATCGAGAATAGTAATTTTATTGACGGTCAGTACCTGATTGCGATGCCAACTATGGAAGATGGCCGCTTTGCCCATTCCGTGATCTATGTGTGTGCACACTCCAAAGAAGGTGCAATGGGGATTGTTCTTAATCAGAAAGAAAATAATATATCTTTTAATCAACTCCTTGACCAATTGAAAATATCGGCACTAGAAAAACAGCCGGCTGATCAGATTAAGAGGGGAAATGTTGAAGTTTATAGAGGGGGGCCCGTGGATACCGGCCGTGGTTTTGTTCTCCATTCCGATGACTTCTACATTGAGGACTCAAGCCTTCCGATCCGTGACGGAGTGTGTTTAACAGCAACTGTTGAAATTCTAAGGGCTTTGGCCGAAGGTCGTGGACCCTCAAAGGCTATGCTGGCTCTAGGGTATGCTGGATGGGCCCCAGGGCAACTGGAAGCTGAGATTCATGCGAATGGTTGGTTGACCTGTAAAGCTGATTCTTCACTAATTTTTGATGATGATGCGGATTATAAATGGCAAAAGGCTCTCAAACTCATGGGCATTGAGCCGGGAATGTTATCTAGTGATGCTGGTCATGCGTAGTTTGTGTGAAATCTTGATTATATTTAATAGAATTTTTTAGAAAAGAACGTTTTTTCCTTTTAGAGACTCCCTTGCAAGATATACGTACAGCGTTTAGTTTGCGCTGGCTAATTCTGCCTATTTAGGCTTACTGGATGCTCCGCAATAAAGGGAAACTAAGTTGAGATACGTTAGCACGCGCGGTAGAGCGCCAGAACTTAATTTTGCTGAGGTTCTTCTTGCGGGGCTTGCCAGCGATGGCGGACTTTACGTTCCCAAAGAATGGCCGAAATTGTCATTGGACCAAATTCGGAATATGGCTGGCAAAAGCTATGAAACTGTTGCTTTTGAAGTGATAAAGCCGTTCATTGGCGACTCTATACCGCTCGATGAACTGCAGAAGATGATTGCAGAAGCGTATGCTGAGTTCTCTCATAGAACTGTCGCACCCTTAGTTCAAACGGCCCCCAATACGTTTATTTTGGAACTGTTTCACGGCCCAACGCTTGCTTTCAAAGATGTGGCGATGCAACTTCTAGGCCGACTGATGGACTATGTTTTGGGTCAAGAGGGAAGGCGTGCCACTATAGTTGGGGCCACTTCTGGGGATACAGGTGGTGCAGCTATCGAGGCCTTTAAGGGCCGGGAGCGTATTGACGTTACGATCCTGTTTCCAGAGGGACGGGTCTCAGCTGTTCAGCAACACCAGATGACAACGAGCGGCGAAGAAAATATCCATGCGCTCGCCTTAAAAGGGAACTTTGATGATTGTCAGGGCATCCTTAAAGAGATGTTCAACAATCCGAAGTTTCGTCAGAAAGTTTCTCTTGCTGGTGTAAACTCCATTAACTGGGCCAGAATTGTAGCTCAAGTTGTTTACTACTTCACCTCTGCTGTGGCACTGGGGGGACCAGACAGAGAGGTATCCTTTACGGTTCCTACAGGAAACTTCGGCGATATATTTGCGGGCTATGTTGCCATGCAAATGGGACTACCGATCCGTAATCTTGTTATTGCAACGAATACCAATGATATTCTTGCCCGTACGCTTGAAAGTGGTTCTTATGTGACCAGAGGTGTAGTTTCAACGACTTCCCCGTCCATGGATATTCAAGTATCTTCCAACTTTGAACGCCTTTTGTTTGAAACTCAAAATAGGGATGGAAGTGCAGTTCAAAGGCAAATGGACGGGCTTAAGCAGTCAGGCAGCTTTGAGATTCCGGAAGAAGCTCTCACGAAGATTCGAACAAAATTCTCTGCGGGACGTGCATCGGAAACCGAAATTTCGGAAACGATAAAACACACTATTCAAAATAGTGGCTACCTGATGGATCCGCATACTGCAGCTGCTATGAAGGTTGCAAATGAGTCTTTAGAGGAAGGCGTGCCGATGGTTGTTCTTTCAACGGCTCATCCTTCTAAATTCCCAGATGCAGTTGAAGATGCGAGCAATGTTCGTCCACAATTGCCTGAGCACCTTAGTGATTTGCTCGATAGAGAAGAACGTTTTACTGTTTTGCCCGCCAGTATTCAGGCCGTAGAAGAATACGTTCTCAAGAACTCCAGAGCTGCCAAGGCGATGTCATAATATGGCTGTGAAAACAACTAAACTTTCCAATGGTCTTACTATCGTTTCTGATGAGATGGAACACCTGCAAACTGCAACTCTGGGTGTATGGGTAAAGGCTGGGTCTCGGTGTGAAAAAGCTGATGAAAATGGCTTGACGCATCTTCTGGAACATATGGCCTTCAAAGGAACCAAGACGAGAACAGCTGCCCAGATTGCGGAAGATATTGAAGCAGCTGGCGGTGAGATGAATGCTGCAACCAGCGTTGAACATACAAACTATTACGTGCGCACACTAGCTGAAGATGTTCCATTATCCTTAGATATTCTTGCTGATATTCTCCAGTACTCCTTGTTTGACAGTGACGAGCTAGAGCGGGAAAAGCACGTTATCCTTCAAGAGATTGGTGCTGCCCAAGATACGCCTGAGGATCAGGCCTTTGATCTTCTTTTGGAAACTTCTTGGCCAGATCAGGCGATTGGGCGGCCTATTCTTGGAACGCCCGAGACAGTGGAGAGTTTTAGCCCAGATGCCATACGCTCCTATATGGATCGGCATTATTGTGGATCGAATATGGTGTTATCCGCCGCCGGTAAAGTGAACCATGACGAGCTGGTACGTATGGCCGACGCTTGCTTTGCCGGTTTGCCTGAGGGAGCGATACATGATGTGGCCAGCACCCGATATGTGGGGGGCGAGAAGAGCATTGTTCGGGATCTTCAAGAGGTTCAGATTATCTTGGGATTTGAAGGTCTGAACTATCATCATGAAGACTATTATGCCTCTCAAATTCTTGCTTCTATCCTTGGTGGCGGAATGTCCTCACGCTTATTTCAAGAAGTTCGAGAGAAGCGAGGCCTGTGCTACTCCATCTATTCGTTCCATTGGGCATTTTCAGACAGTGGCTTAATGGCGGTTCATGCGGCAACTAGTCCGCGTGATACTGGTGAGCTTATGCCTGTAGTTGTGGAAGTTCTGAAAGAAGCTGCAAACGGGATTACAGATAAGGAGGTCGCCCGTGCGCAAGCGCAGATTAAAGCTGGCCTGATGATGGCTCTGGAAAGTCCGGCAACGCGCGCTGGGCAGATTGCCAGACAGATACTGGTTCATGAACGTGTTATTCCTGTTGATGAATTATCTGCTAAAGTTATGGCGGTAACGAAAGAGCAGGTCCAAAATGTTGCGACTGGAATTTTCTCAGGGAGTAAGCCAACATTGGTCTATGTGGGGCCAGATGCGTCAATTATGCCTTTAGAGGAAATAAGGAAAGAGTTCGCCTCGATAAATCAAGGATAAAGGGACTTCATAAGGGGAGGGAGTTTCGTGATTGCGAGTTTGTTCAAGGCCGGAGAGCATCAAGATATTCTTGGTGGAGATGGGGTGTATTTGCGAAGTCCAGACCTGCGGGATTACGAGCAGTGGAGACAGTTGAGAGGGGAAAGTCAGACTTTTCTCCAACCCTGGGAGCCTCTTTGGACAAAAGACGAGCTTTCTAAAACTTCATTTAAAACTCGTATCCGACGGCAAAGTCAGGAAAGGCGCTCGAGAATCGCCTTTCCTTTTTTTATCTTTAAGAAGGGGACCAATGAGCTGCTGGGCGGGTTGAATCTGACCAATGTGCGAAGAGGAGTTAGTCAAGCAGCATCTTTGGGGTATTGGATGGGAGCACGCCATGCAGGTCAGGGGTATATGAGGCGCGGCGTCCAGTGCGCTCTTGATTATATGTTTCAAAAAGAAAACCTGCACCGGATTGAAGCCGCTTGTCTTGCCTCGAACAATGCCTCAATTGGACTTTTGAAACGCGTCGGATTTCACGATGTAGGCTACGCAAAAGAGTATCTGTGTATTAATGGAAAGTGGCAAGATCATGTTTTATTTGCATGTTTGCAAAAAGAACTTCTCGGCCATGCCATGAAAAAGCCTCAATCAGAGGTCGATGGGGATAAACAGGGTATCGATGCTGCTAGAGGCGTGAAACAGATGCTGTGACGCTGTACACAAGATGGGTTCACCAAACTGGTGGGACGTCGAAGTATTGCGGGGTGCAAGCCCGCGGGGAGTTAAATGTGCGCGTTTACCGTTTTCTACTAGCTGCTCTGGTTGGTATCTTCACTACAGCAATGATGCTCAACGCCCATGCATTGGATGCTATTGTGGTACCACAAGATGTGGATGCGGTAGACCTGACTGATGTTATCACGCTCTATCCAAATGCTGGTGCCAACCTGCAAGTGTCTACTGCGCCGGCAAGTGATGGTATCGTGCGCCGAATTGAGGTGCGGTCGACTGCCAGTGGAAATTCCTCATGGGCTGTGTTTGCACTTTCCAATACTGGTGATGAACAGTTAGACAAGCTGCTTGTCGCGCCCTACTACAAAATGTCCGGGGCTGGTGTTTTTAACCCAGACCTTGGTGAGCGAAGAATTATTTCCGTCACGCCTAGTCAAGGTATCGCTCCCGAACGAGAGCGGAGCACGGATGCAGATATATTCCGACTGACCCTAGATCCGGGCGCTGTCGTGACTTTTGTCGCAGAAATGCAGACCTCAGAGCTGCCTGAGTTAAGGCTGTGGGATCCTGAAGCCTATAAGGATAACATCAACGCGTATACTCTCTACAAGGGAATCGTACTTGGTATCGCAGGCTTACTGGCGCTGTTCCTGACTATATTATTTGTTGTGAAAGGTACTGTTCTGTTTCCGGCAACTGCGGCTCTGGCTTGGGCCGTTATGGTTTATTTATGTATTGATTTCGGTTTCTGGAATCTTATATTTGGCCTTTCGCTGGGAGAAGCGCAGCTTTACAGAGCGATTGCTGAAATTGGCCTGACGTCGTCTTTAGTCGTATTCCTTTATGCATACCTTAACCTCAACCGTTGGCATATCCATTACTCGCATCTGGCCTTTGGTATGGGTTTGCTTGTATTGGCATTGGTTGTTATTGCTCTTTGGGATCCCAATGTTGCCGCAGGCATCTCCCGTCTATTTTTTGGCCTTTTTGCGGTAGGAGGCTTTGTCGTCATCCTTGGTTTGGCCTTTCGGGGGTATGAGCGCGCTGTAATGTTGATCCCTTCCTGGTTCCTTTTGATTGTTTGGATGCTGGGAGCGTGGATCACAACAACAGGCGGGCTTCAAAACGACCTTGTCCAGCCTGCTTTGGCCGGAGGTCTTGTCCTGATTGTTATGCTAATAGGCTTTACTGTAATGCAGCATGCATTTGCCGGCGGTGGCATTGCGCAGGGAGTTGTTACAGATGCGGAGCGTAAAGCACTCGCTCTGACTGGTTCGGGGGATATGATTTGGGACTGGGATGTGGACCGGGATCGTATTTCAGTTTCTCATGGACTGGAAGAAGCTCTTGGCCTGCAGCATGGAGCGCTAGAAGGGCACGCCCGTGAGTGGCTGAATGTTCTGCACCCACAAGATAGAGACTTGTTTCGCGGGACATTGGACGCTGTTATAGATCAGCGAAGAGGGCGCATTAACCAGATCTTTCGCCTGCGTGGTGAGGATAGCCACTATCGTTGGTTTAAGCTGCGCTCACGACCCGTCCTTGGCTCTGATGGTGAAGTCATCCGATGTGTTGGAACCATGCTGGATATTACAGCTCAAAAAGTAGCTGAAGAACGGCTGATGCATGATGCCGTTCATGACAACCTGACGGGCTTGCCAAATAGGGAGATCTTTATGGATCGCCTGAATGGAGCAATGGCTCGCTTTCGTGCCGGTGGGGTGAGTAAGCCTTCAATCATATTGATGGACCTGGACCGTTTTAGGCAAGTCAATGATAGTATTGGCCAAGCGGCTGGAGACACTATGCTTTTGACTGCTTCGCGCCGCTTATCACGCTTGATGAAAGCACAGGATTCCCTTGCGCGCATTAATGCAGATACATTTGCAGCCTTGGTAATTTCGGAAAGTACTATAGATAAGGTCGCCAGTTTTGCAGATGACCTACGAAAAGTGCTGCGAACGCCTGTAACGTTCGGGCAACAGGAAGTCTTTTTGACAAGTTCCATTGGTGTTGCCACTTTCACAGAAACAAGTACGACAGCGACTGATCTATTTGGAGATGCTGAAGTCGCACTTAGTCACGCAAAAAGAGCAGGTGGAGATCGTGTGGAAGTGTTCCGCCCCATGCTTCGTCCGTTAAGCCAAAACGTTTTGACATTGGACAGTGACCTGCGAATTGCGCTTGAAAAAGAACAGATACGGGTCTTTTATCAGCCAGTTATTCGTGCCTCTGACAAGTCGATCGCAGGTTTTGAAGCCCTCGCCCGTTGGGAACATCCAACTCGGGGCCTGATTTCTCCATTAGAGTTTATTCCAATTGCTGAACAAACAGGCCTTATAAATGAGTTGGGCCTTAAAATTCTGGACAGCAGTGCAAGGCAGCTGGCGCAATGGCAACGCAACTTCCAAAGAAGTACTCCCCTGTCTGTAGCGGTTAATATCTCCTCTCGGCAGTTGTTGAAGCATGACCTGATAACCGATGTTAAAGCAATTCTCTCTCGAACAGCCGTTGCTCCGGGCTCCTTGAAACTGGAGTTGACTGAATCGCTCGTGATGCAGAATCCCGAGTTCTCGGTTAAGGTTCTGGAGAAGCTTCGTGATCTTGGGGCAGGCCTTTCTCTCGATGACTTTGGTACTGGGTATTCGTCCTTAAGTTATCTGCAGCGTTTTCAGTTTGATACGATTAAAGTTGATCAGTCATTCGTGCGGCCGAATGGCCAAAGTGCTCGGCCTGTTATTTTGCGTTCTATCGTTGCGCTTGGGCATGACCTTGGAATGGAGGTTATTGCAGAAGGGGCGGAGACAGAATCTGATGCCCTCGAATTGTACCAATTAGGCTGCGAATATGTTCAAGGATATTTGTATGGACGGCCAATGACGGCTGCTGATGCCACGAAACTTTTGAAAACGCATTAGCCAAGGTAGCAGGCTCTTTTAAAGGATAGCTTTGAGCAGATAGCAGTTATAAATTGTTTTCTGAAAGTTGGATAGGGATATGGGCTATTGGAGTGAAAAGCACTCTGATAGTTCAAGGTACTAAGACTGGAAGCGTCTTTTCTTTACACTCGAGGAGTATTGGTGTGCCGCCAAACGGTTCCCCATCTATCTGGACAGCCGCGGATCGGTGGCTAACGACATAGGCTTCATTCGTCTTGATAATTTCAATATCATTGGACTTAAAAAAGCGATTGAAATAAAGACGGATACCTAAATTGATCAAACTCAACAGCCGATCTTGCTTGACCAGAACCAGAAACATTCCTTGTTCTAAAATGCTACCTTGTTCTTTCGTTACAGAAAGGCTTGCATAGTAGTTTCCATTGAGCGCAATAACCATATTACATAGATGAGTTTCATTGTTGGCTCTGACTTTGAACAGGCTTTGCCGTCTTGTGAGGCCAATCTGTAAGGCCTTAAAGAAGTAGGCTACTTTCCCAAATCTTCGTTTGGCTGAATAGGGCAGAGTGTGAATGATCTCCGCATCTATTCCAGCAGAAGCACAAGAGTAAAATGGACGACCATTTGCAATGCAGTGGTATAAATGTGAGATATGCCCTGCGTGAATGAGGTGAGCAAGTTTAAGTGGATTTTCAGGTAGGCTCAGTTCTCGTGCTAATAGATTAGCTGTACCCATGGGTAAAATGGTAATAACTGGTTTTACGCCAAGCTCTTGGATTGTTTGGGCCGCTTCATTTACAGACCCATCTCCACCAGCCACAACAATAATTTCTGCGTCAAGCTGAGGATCAGCGCAAATTGCAGAAATCTCGCCTACTTTTTTTGTTTGGATCAGCTCAACACTGTAAGATAGCTTTTCCAGCTCGCACTTAAGCTTCCCTATTCTATTTGAACTATAATGGCTTGCTGTTGGATTGGCGACTATAAGAACTTTGCGACAAACCACGTAGTCTGATACACTTTTGCTCGCACACTTGCTTAAAGCCAATGTATCCATAGCGGTGCAATCTATGCCTTTAGCTCTTTAAAGGGTTGCATGCCTCTGCGGGCCAATTCATCGGCTTTTTCATTTTCCTCATGTCCTGCATGGCCCTTAATCCAATGCCAAGCCACATCATGTCGTTTGGCAGCCTCGTCCAAGGTTTGCCAAAGATCGGCATTTTTTACTGGAGAGTTCGATGCAGTTCGCCAGCCCTTACGCTTCCAGTTATGCATCCATTGTGTAATGCCGTTTTTGACGTAGGAACTATCCGTGTAAAGATCAATAGAACAGGGGCGCTTTAAGCTATCCAGAGCTTGGATTGCAGCTTGAAGCTCCATTCTGTTGTTTGTGGTGTCTTGTTCGCCGCCGGACAGTTCTTTTTCGTGGGTCCCATAGCGAAGTAAAACGCCCCAGCCACCAGGACCGGGGTTACCCGAGCATGCCCCATCTGTCCATGCTTTTACTCGTGATTGACTTGTCATCGATCTAATCCATATGCGCTTGCACTTGAAACATCACGGTGGAACCGGAGTTTGGCGAGATATTCGAGAGGGTTCTTTGGAGTAACGAGAGCACCTTCCGGTACACTGATCCAGTCGTAAAGGCGCGTCAAGAGAAAGCGAAGGGCCGCTCCGCGGCAAAGCAGGGGTAAACTATCAAACTCCAGATTGCTGAAAGGGCGTACACTCTTGTAAGCATTTAAAAGTGCTCGCGCTTTGGTGACGTTGAATGCTCCATCTGGCTCAAAGCACCAAGCATTGATGCAGATGGCTACATCATAGGCAAAGGCGTCATTGCAGGCAAAGTAGAAGTCGATGATTCCCGATAGGTTATCGCCGAGGAAAAAGGCATTGTCTGGGAACAGGTCAGCGTGGATGACCCCGCTGGGGAGGTCTCTGGGCCAAAGGTTAAGCAACTCGTCAAGCTCTGTGCGGAGCTCTGTTGCAAGGCCAGCTTTCACTTCTCCGGCTCTGTCCTTTGAGGCTTCAAAAAGTGGTTCCCAGCCATCTACGGAAAGAGTGTTTGGCCGTTGTTGGGGAAAGCCTCTTCCTGCCAGATGTAGCTGCGCAAGTCCTTTTCCCAGTTCCTCACAGTGTTGCAATTTGGGTTTGCGAATTGACATGCCGTTCAAAAAGGAGACCATTGCGGCTGGTTTTCCGGCTAACTCCCCAAGGACTTTCCCATCTCTGCGAATGATAGGTGTGGGACAGCTGATACCGCCTTTAGCGAGGTGTTGCTTCAAGCCGATGAAGAAAGGCAGGTCATCGGGAGACACTCTCTTTTCATAGAGAGTAAGAATATAATGCCCCTTATCGGTCTGAACCAGAAAGTTGGTATTCTCTACCCCCTCGGCTATGCCCTTGTATGAAAGTAGGGTGCCAACGTCATATAGCTCAATGAATGAGGAAAGTTCTTCCGCGGATACTTCAGTATAAACAGCCATTTTATGTAGTCGCTTGCGCTTTGATCCCCCGAAGAACTTGGGGCAGGTTAAAGGAAATATCTTCTATCGCGGTTTGCACTGTTTCTATTTCAACTGCAAACTTGTCGCGAAATGCCTCCACGACCTCTTCCACGAGAATTTCAGGAGCTGATGCGCCCGCGGTGATTCCAAGTGTTTTAACCCCTTCAAAGTCAGACCAGACCAGTTCGCTTGCCCGCTGTATCAAGAACGCCTTTTTGCAGCCGACACGCTCGGCAACTTCGCGTAGGCGTTTGGAGTTCGAGGAATTGGGTGCACCTACCACCAGCATAGCATCACATTGCGGTGCTATATGCTTAACCGCTTCTTGCCGGTTGGTTGTTGCGTAGCAAATATCGTCTTTATGGGGAGATGCAATTTCCGGAAATCGGGCTTTCAGAACCTCAATGATCTCTTTTGTGTCATCTACAGAAAGAGTCGTCTGCGAAATCCAGGCCAGTTGCCTGTTGCTCTTGGGAGCGAATGTACGAGCATCTTCGACAGTTTCAATGAGTGACACTTGTCCCTCTGGAAGTTGGCCCATTGTTCCAATGACTTCAGGGTGCCCAGCATGACCAATAAGAAGAATTTCCCGCTCTCTTTTGGAGTGGATCATGGCTTCTTTATGGACCTTGGAGACAAGAGGGCAAGTCGCATCAAGGTAGAACAGGTTTCTTCGTTGCGCAGCTTCTGGAACCGACTTTGGAACGCCATGAGCCGAGAAAATGACGGGGCGATCCTCATCGGTAATCTCATCAAGCTCTTCAATAAAAATCGCACCCTTGCTGCGAAGGGATTCAACAACATACTTATTATGAACAATCTCGTGGCGCACATATACTGGGCTACCATACTTTTCGAGAGCGAGTTCAACAATTTGAATAGCTCTATCCACGCCTGCACAAAACCCACGTGGGGCTGCTATAAGTATCTTCAGTGATGACATTGAACGGGTTTGGCCTACTTTGTCTCAACGCAAAATCTCTTAGAAGGCACTTGAGGGTTAGTGGGCCTTTCTGTCAAGATAAGACTGGCGAATTGAAGAAGGTTTGTGGGTTGGCTCTGTGTGTATTATTCAAAATAATTGATTTTACACTCATAACTCGCCAAACATGTGTTTGCTTGCTATATAGCCTGCGGGTTTTAATTGGAATGGGATTCGAATGGTGGGGAAGTCAGTTTCTAAGAAGCTGTTTAAAGTCACAGCGATAGCAATGGCATTGGGTGCGTTGACAGCGTGTGGCTCGTTTTCATCCTCTGAAGATGATTTGGACAAAAACAGCAATACAGATGTAGAATCGTTCGCAGTTCAGCGGGCAGCGCCACCATCTTTGCCTCTGGGAACACAGGTAGACTGCCCACCCATTAAAGGGCTTCCCGAAACTCACTTGCTTGTAAAGTATCAACGTGGGAAGGAAGGCGATCCAACCGCTCTTGTCTATCAGGCAAATATTGAGAAATCAGCAAATACCTGCCGAGTGGCTGCTGGTGGCATCTCGATGAAGGTAGGGATAGCAGGACATGTGACACCCGGTCCTGTTTGGCGTGGCGGAAGTATTGATCTGCCTGTTCGTGTGGCTGTTGTTGAAGACAACACTGCAAAAAAAGCAATTTTTTCAAAGCGGTTGAAGGCGGACACTAACCTTCCTGCCGGGTCTCCAAGCCATGCTTGGGCAGTGGTCGAAGAAAACATTTTCATCCCTCGGTCCAGAGGTTATGAAGTGCTTTATGGATTTGACGAGAATTAATGTTGGTTCGGTTATTTCTTTGATCCGTAAAACTAGGTATAGAGAATAGTATTATGATTCGAAGTCGGGATTGTGTTGTGTCCTGACTTCTTGCACTTCAGCTATGGCTGGAGTGCTTATGCGCTCGCGGGAGAGATCGCTTTAAAAAATTGGTGACGCCGAAGGAGCAACCGCCCCGGAAACTCTCAGGCAAAAGGACCGCGACGTATACAACACTCTGGAAAGCAGCCGGTTTGAGAAAACCGGCTCACCGAAGGAGTAACCGACTTACCATGTCGGGAATCTCTCAGGTTCTCAGGACAGAGGGGGCGCAACCGATTTTCCTTTATTAGGAAAACCAGGTGTTGAATGCGCCAACTTTGATGAGGACTATATGGCAGCAAAGAATGCTGGATTGAAATTTACCCCATTATATGACCTTCATATGGAATGTGGCGCGCGTATGGTGCCATTTGCTGGGTATTCCATGCCTGTGCAGTATCCAGATGGTATCATGAAAGAGCATCTTCATACGCGTAAAGCGGTAGGTCTGTTTGATGTTTCCCACATGGGACAGTTTGTGCTTGAAGGGCCGAACCACGAAGCCACTTCGGACTTTATTGAAGCTCTGGTCCCCTCCAACATCAGGGAACTGCAACGTGGCAAACAGCGATATACCGTTCTTTTGAACCAGTCTGGCGGCATTCTTGATGACTTAATGATCGCACGTCCGGAAGAGCCTGAAATGGATGGCAATCTGCTTCTGGTGGTCAATGCTGCGTGTAAGCATACGGACTTCGACTATATCAATGCCGTGTTACCCGAAGGGTTTTCCCTCATTCAACTCGATGAAAAGGCGCTTATAGCTCTTCAAGGGCCAAAGGCTGAGGAGGTATTGGCCCTTCATGCGCCGGAAGTCTCTGGGATGGCATTTATGTCCGTTAAACGAATTAGGTTTGATGATATCGAAATCATGGTTTCTCGCTCTGGATATACTGGGGAAGATGGCTTTGAGCTAAGTATGCCAGCTGGAACGGCAGAGCCTATCGCACGTGCCCTTCTTGCTGATGAACGTGTTCGGCCCATTGGCCTTGGTGCACGAGACAGCCTGCGTCTTGAGGCAGGTCTTTGCCTTTATGGCCATGATATGAATGAGAGCAATTCACCCATTGAGGCCAATATTGCCTTTTGCATCCAAAAAAGAAGACGTGAGACTGCAAACTTTGTGGGTGGGGAGCGGATAGTGCGGGAATTGGCCCAAGGGCCTGACAAACGCCGCATTGGCCTGTTGTTGAAAGGCCGGGCTCCCGCCCGTGAAGGTGCTGATATTTGCCTGCCCGAAACAAATGAAGTGATTGGCAAAGTGACCTCAGGTGGTTTTTCTCCAACATTGGGCCAACCCATTGCCATGGGTTATGTGCCAGAAAAATTGACTGCTGAGGGAACAGAATTTTCCTTGATTGTTCGGGGAAAGGCTTTGAAAGCAACGGTCACGTCAATGCCGTTTGTCCAGCAACGTTATTATCGGGCGAAGCGTTGAAACGGTCTGAATGACTGCATTTCAGTAATAAACACGATGAGTTCTCAGAACTAAGAGGAAGAAGATGAGCACTTTTTACACTAAGGATCATGAATGGGTTTCTCTCGAAGGGGAAGAGGCGACAATCGGCATTACGGAATATGCCCAATCTCAACTGGGGGATATTGTATTCGTTGAACTGCCAGAGGTCGGGAAGAGCCTCTCAAAGGGTGATGAAGCAGCTGTTGTTGAATCAGTGAAGGCGGCTAGTGAAGTTTATGCCCCAATTAGTGGAGAAGTCACGGGTGGCAATAATGATCTCGAAGACGAGCCCGGCAAGGTGAATGAAGACCCTGAAAACTCCGCATGGTTCTTTAAATTAAAGGTCTCAAGTCCTGACCAGCTGGAGGGGTTGATGAACGAAGTCGATTACAAGGCGTTTGTGAACACTCTTTAAATCGAGTGATCTTTTTAAAAACCCATAGAGTGCCTCAGGGGTACTCAGCCTCTTATCTGGAGTGAAATGATGCGGTATCTTCCGCTTTCTGATAGCGACCGCGCCGAAATGTTGGTGCGGGTTGGCGTAGACAGCATAGATGATCTGTTTGCCGAGATTCCTGAGAACGTTCGCCTTGGTGAACTTTCCTCTCTCCCCAAGCGGAAGAGTGAAATGGAAGTGGAACGGCATCTCACTGCGCTTGCAAATAAAAATAGGTCGGCTGGCTCTCTTCCGTTTTTTGTGGGCGCCGGGGCCTACAAGCACCATGTCCCTGCGACCGTGGATCATCTGATTCAACGCTCCGAGTTTCTAACAAGCTACACGCCTTATCAGCCCGAGATTACTCAAGGAACCTTGCAGGCCCTGTTTGAATTTCAAACACAGGTTGCGCACCTGACTGGAATGGAAGTAGCCAATGCCTCCATGTATGATGGGTCTACAGGAGCTGCTGAGGCCGTTCTCATGGCCCATCGTATTACGAAGAAGAAAAAAGCACTTATTTCTGGAGGGTTGCACCCACAATATCGGGAGGTGATTGAAAGCATATCCCGCCAGTTGCCGGATGGGGACGTTGTGGCCTTGCCTGCAGACCCAGAGGGAACAGAGGACATTCTCTCCCAGATTGATGATAGTGTTTCGTGTGTGGTCGTTCAGTCGCCCTCGTTTTACGGGCAACTGATTGACTTAAAACTGATTGCTGAAAAAGCTCATCAGCATAAAGCTTTGCTCATATCCGTATTTACAGAGGTCGTCTCTCTTGGGCTCATTGAAAGCCCCGGTGCGCAGGGAGCTGATATTGTTGTTGGGGAAGGGCAGTCATTGGGGAATCCTCTTACTTTTGGCGGCCCATATGTCGGTCTGTTTGCGACACGACAAAAATATGTTCGCAATATGCCCGGACGTGTTTGCGGTGAGACGACAGATGCTGAAGGGAGAAGAGGCTTTGTGCTAACCCTGTCGACGAGAGAGCAACATATTCGGCGCGATAAAGCGACCTCAAATATATGTACCAACTCGGGTCTTTGTTGTTTGGCCTTTACCATTCACATGACACTGCTAGGTGAAACCGGTTTACGGAAGCTTGCCCGTATCAACCATGCAAATGCGGTGAAACTTGCAGATCAACTTGAGGTGATAGCCGGTGTTGAAGTGTTAAACTCTAGCTTCTTCAATGAGTTCACAATCAAAGTGCCTGCAGATGCTGCTGAAGTCATTGAGTCCCTTGCTTCCTCAGGTATTTTAGGGGGGCTACCTGTTTCGCGGCTCGAGCCTGACAAAAACAGCTTGAAAGACTTGATTGTGGTTGCAAATACTGAAGTGAATACAGATGCTGACCGTGCGGCGTTTGTTTTGGCTCTTAAGGAGGCTCTGGCATGACTATGAATAAACAGGGCCGCCCAACTTCAGTTGGCTTACACTCCACAGAGAAACCGCAGACGTTTACAGGCAATAGAGCGCTGGACATGGAAGAGCCATTGCTCTTTGAGATTGGCCGGACGGATATCTGCGGTGTCGACTTGGATGAGCCAGAAGATTTTCAGCCGCGTTTAGGTAATCATGAGCGAAAAAGTCCGATTGACCTTGTTGGACTTTCTGAGCCGGAGGTAATGCGTCACTATGTGCGCCTTTCCAGAAACAACTATGCGATTGATGCTGGGCTTTATCCATTAGGATCCTGCACCATGAAGCATAACCCGCGGCTTAATGAGAAGCTGGCGCGTTTGCCGGGCTTTGCTGATCTTCACCCGTTACAGCCAATATCAACAGCTGAAGGGGCCTTTGAACTCATTGCGGAGCTTGCCCATTGGCTGATGGTGACAACCGGTACACAAGCGGTTGCCATGAGCCCTAAAGCGGGCGCACATGGCGAGCAGTGCGGTATGATGGCAATTAAAAAGGCACTGGAGGTACGTGGTGAACCGCGCTCTATTGTACTGGTTTCGGAAAGTGCTCATGGGACCAACCCTGCAACAGCTGCTGTACTTGGGTTTAAGGTTGTTTCTATTCCCGCTAGAGACGACGGAACGGTAGATATTTCTGCTGTGACTGAGAAACTGGAGGAGCATAAGGATGATATTGCTGCCTTAATGCTCACAAATCCAAATACCTGCGGGTTGTTTGAACCACAAGTGATTGAGATTGCAAAAGCAATCCATGATGCTGGTGCTTACTTTTACTGTGATGGTGCTAATTTCAACGCTATTGTTGGAAAAGTAAGGCTTGGGGATTTGGGCATTGATGCCATGCACATCAATCTCCACAAAACCTTTTCAACTCCGCATGGAGGCGGGGGACCCGGTTCCGGACCTGTGGTTTTGTCGGAAAGGCTTGCTCCTTTCGCTCCGTTACCTTTCCTTCGAAAAGGTAAAGAGGGAAACGAAGTCGTAGAGACAAGCAGCCAGTTAACAGGGGAGGAGAATCCTTTCGGCCGCATGACAGCTTTCCATGGTCAAATGGGAATGTTTGTCCGCGCACTAAGCTATATGCTATCTCATGGCGCGGAAGGACTAAAACAAGCTTCAGAAGATGCCGTTCTTAACGCCAACTATGTTCGTGTTGGTCTGCAAGATGTAATGAGCCTACCCTATGGTGAAAAGCCATGCATGCATGAGGTTTTGTTTGATGATACCTTCCTCAAAGGGACAGGTGTGACAACACTGGACTTCGCTAAGGCAATGATAGACGAAGGCTATCATCCTATGACCATGTACTTCCCTCTTGTGGTGCATGGGGCCATGCTGATTGAACCTACCGAGTCTGAGAGCAGAGCTTCACTAGATCTGTTTGTTGCTACCCTTCGAGACCTTGTCTTGTCAGCTCAAAATGGCGAAATGGATCGCTTTGAAGGTGCTCCTTTCCACGCCCCACGTCGCCGACTGGATGAGACAACAGCTGCGAGAAAGCCAGTACTAAAATGGCAGGCCCCCGCTCAAACTGAAGTTGAGCCAAAAATTGCTGCTGAATAACGCCCAAGTACCCCTTCGGAAGAAATCTGAGGGGGTAGTTGTGCAAAAATTAAAAATAGTTAATGTAGGTTTAACGAACGCGTTTTATTTTCCCCTTAATTGAAGAGGGTATGAAATGCGTCAAGCTCCAAAGTGGAGAAGCTGGTTTCCAACCGGAAGAGAAATCAGGTTTTTTATTCAATCTACCATTGCGAAGTTATTTCCCACACTGGCATTACGCTACAATTTTGTATTGAAGCAAATGGATTGGGATCAAGTCGATCAAACCGAGGCCTTGAGCTGGGCAGACTATAGTGAAGTTTCTTTATCCGAAGAATTGCATGATTTTCTGCAGGACTTTGGAGACAATGAGAAGCAGAGAACCGGCGGAAAAACTCCTAAAAGTGCCCATTTGTTTGCCCGTGTTTATGAATTCAAAAACGTCTATGTGCTGGGGCATACCGGCTCAAATCTTCTAAAAGATGAGCGGTGTCAGGTTGAGGCATTATCAAAAAATACGATGCGCTTTCAAACTATGAAGGATCGGCATATCAAGGGGTATTGCTTAAACTTATTGGGCGTCCCAAAAGGTCATAGGCACTATTACTTCTTTCACTGCCTCTTCATGCCGTCATTCCTCCAGTTTCTTGATGGCTTCAGCTCCCGCTATGAGAAGCTGACAATTCTGGTGCGAGAAGATTTATCCGGTTTCCAAAAAACTTTTTATAAACAAATTGAAAGTTGGAAGCCGAACGTTCGTTTCGAGATAATCAATACAACTGAACGTGTCCTGTGCGACGAGCTTGTATATTTGCGTGGACGTGGCTCAAGTAAGTTCAGGAGTCCATACTCCCAAAATGCTATGGAGTTGGTTGCTGGCGTTTACCGAGCAGCCTATGAGCTCAGTGCCTTACAGAAGCCATTTAGGAAGATATACGTGTGCCGGCAGGATGCGAAAATCAGGCAGGTTCTGAATGAGCAAAAACTGATCGATCTACTCGGTTCTTATGGATTTGAGGTTGTTACACCAGGGAACCTCAGCCATAAAGAGCAAGTAAAGGTCTTCTCGGAAGCCAAGATTGTTGTAGGTGTTCACGGCGCAGGTCTTACAAATTTGATGTTTACGCAGCCTGAGGGACATGTCATAGAAATCTTCCCGGCTGATTATATTCAGGGAGCCTATACTTGGATGTCAACATTGAAGGAACATCAGTATACTCCGATTGTGGGAAGTAAAAGCTTGGGTCATCAGAATTTTTCATTAACTGAGGAAAATTTGAGTGAGCTTGAAAGCATTTTGTCAGGGCATACTGAAGGTGAAGCTGCACAAGTTGCCTAACTGAACTAACTGGTAAATTTTCAAAGCGAGAAGAGTGGTTTTCTCGCTTATCTTTGTCGGTTTCCTTCGTTTATTGCCCCTTAAAATATGGAGCTGAACCTATTGGTTTGACCCATCTATGCTGGGCTAGGATAGATGGGGGGAAATATGAGGCAGGCACCGGTTTGGCGGCGCTGGATACCAACCGCACGGCAGATACGCTTTTTTGTTCAGCTGAGAATTGCGAGATTATTTCCTGAATACGCTCGAAAGTACAATTTTTACTCCAAACAATCTGATCTCAGTGAATTCTCTCAGAAAATTGTTGCACAATGGAAAGATGAGAGTGAGTGCGCTTTAAATGAGGCACAAATGGTGTTTCTACAACAGTTCGCTGACTTGGAAAAACTCAAATCAAAAACTGGATTGCGAATTGATGGAGTAGTGGAAGGAACGCTTTACAAACTGTCGAAGTGTTATGTCCTTGGGCATTCCGGTTCTTCAATTATACGCGGTGATAAATCACAGGTTGAGGACCTGCAACACAATACTGCTCGCTTTAGAAAGTTAGAGACTGTTCATCTGAATGGAACAGTCTCTAACTTTCTTGGTCTTCCTAAAGGGCATAAACACTACTATATGTTCATTAGCCATATCTTGCCTCAGTTCATTCGCCTCTGTGAGGAAGTATCTGGAAATTATGATAAAATTACAGTTTTAGTTCGCTCTGACTTAAGTAGTTTTCAAAGAAATATATTTTCATATCTGCAGAAGTTATATCCATTTTTGGAGTTTGCTATTACATCTGAAACCGAGCGTTACGCGTGCGAAAATCTCATTTTCTTATCTGAGCAAAGAGCGAACAATTTCAGAAGTCCGCCCTCAAGGATCTCTGCAAACAAGGTTTCAGCCTATTTCAAAAGATCCTACGGTATTTTGGAAGGTGTACGGCCATATCGAAAAATCTACGTGTCCCGTAGGGATGCTAGAATTCGAAGAATTCTCAATGAGGAGCAACTGGAAAAATTCTTGTTGAGAAAAGGGTTTGATATAATTTGCCCCGGTGAACTGAGCCACCCTGAACAAGTAAAGATATTTAATGAAGCGAAGGTGATTATAGGGGCTCACGGAGCTGGATTAACCAACATTTTATTCTCCCAATCTGGAGGTGTCGTATTAGAGCTTCTTCCTCGTAACTATGTCCAAAGTGCGTATATGTGGATCTCGGTTTTGAAAAATCAAAGTTACACACCGATTCTGTGCGAATTGGGCGGGGCACACCAGCATTTTTCAGTTTCTGCAAAGGCATTTATGGAGTTGGAACGCACACTAGATGGCATACAATGTCACCCTATCTCTTTGAAAAGAAATAGCACAAAGAGTGATTTGCTACCCTTCTCATAGCTTCCATATAAGGAGTTGGAAAGATGGGAAGCTATTATGAACTATGATTTGCTTATATGGGACTGTGACGGTTGTTTGATTGATAGTGAGTATCTTGCTTGTGCTCTGGAGGCGGAGCTTTTAACAAAAGCAGGATATTTCATATCTACGAATACCTATATTGAGCGGTTCATGGGCGTTCGCGAAGCGGATGTTTTTGCTCAGATCGAAAAAGAAACCGGACGAGATTTTCGTTATCATGGTGTCTTTAGTAACCTTACTGAACAACTTGAGGCTCTTTTCAAAAACAAGTTAGAATCCGTTTCAGGTGTCTATGAGCTTTTTGAAATATATCGAGGCGAGATGTGTGTGGCTTCCGGTAGTTCGCTAAGGCGGTTGGAATATACATTGAAGCTAACCGGATTATACCCTCGCTTACATGGGCACATTTTTTCGGCGGATCAAGTGGAACTGGGCAAACCTGCTCCAGATATTTTCTTGTATGCCGCGGACAAAATGGGAGTTAGTCCTGAGCGGTGTCTTGTTATTGAGGATAGTTGTCACGGAGTTGAGGGGGCTTTGAAAGCCGGTATGACAGTTCTGGGCTTTACAGGTGCTTCTCACTACACTGAGGGGTTAAGAAGACAACTGGAGCGATCCTCTCCTCATCGTATTTTCTCAAATATGCGAGAGCTTACCAGATATCTGATGTCTGAGTAACTTTCTGGGTGAAGGTTTCCAACCTAGTCCAATTGGGTGGAAGTAGATTGTTCTCATCTACTGAGCGATTTTTAAACCAGCGCTTTGGGGCTATTACCTGCTGGTTCTTTTGTGTGTTCATAAAGGCCGCCCACCAACTGAAGCTGCTATTGGCCATGATGGTGTGGTTGCATTGCTGCATCAGGTAGAGATCCTGTTCATCATTTTGGTCGTTAAAATTGGGAATGATATAAATATTGGGAAAGTGACCGTAAGTGTCCTTAGCATATTGTGGGTCATCTGAAAAAACAAGGAGAGGAGAGCTCCCAACCTGATCTCTCAATTTAGAAATCGCATTGTAGTAGTATGTGTTTGAGCATTGGCCAAAATTTTGAAGAAATTGCGCATTCAGGTAATCACCGCGCCTTATATGCATGGCAATTGAATTGTCGCGCTTTGCCAGTTCTAGAAAGTTGAGCCGTGATTCAGATAGGCCTACTTTGAGTGTGAGATCGGTTAGCAATTCTTGTTTGATAGCACGTGCGTGCGTGAAGCACTGGAAGAAACCGTCCACATAAAGAGGAGGGGAGTTGAGGGGGAGCTGATGGGGCTCCTTCATCTTCTTTTCTACCACAAAGTGCCTTTGGTAACTTGGAAAAATTTTCTTCAAGGATTGTGAGAATTGTCCTCTTCCTTCTGCAGGCCAGAAAACATGCTTCATGTCTGCCAATGTTGCTTGTTCGCCAAAAATATTAAAGGAAAATATAAGAGGGGACCGGTCTTTGTATTCAGCGTAATGACTGCAATCGAACTTAAGGGGGCAGCGGTGAACGATGGAGAGATGCCTGCCGATTGCATATTGAAAGAGCTGATTCCCTAATCCACCACGAAGCCTTAGGATAATCACGATAGCGTCCTTTTAACAAAAAAATCCTTCACAATTTCCTGACAATGAACTGTGATGCTCCTGAAACCACTTGACAACTCTTGAAAGACTGGGGCAATAAAAAGGTATGAGCAGGAAACAGAGCACATTTTCTTATGTATATTTTACCGTGGCGCACATACGAGCGGCACGTGTTTCCTATTGCTTCTGACAAGAGTTTAAGAAAACAAACAGCCGCCGCTTAGGGCGGCTTTTGTTTTTTTGGGTCCCTGATGCGGCAACAGGGGATCCAAATGGCAAAATCGTATCAAAATAATCCAATAGGGCGTCAGCTTTTTTATAAGACGCCTCAGCTAGTTTGCTTATGTGAGTTGCCGTTCGGCAGGACTTGGCGATGCAGCCTAAAGTCAGAATGCATAGGTGAAGTATGATTTGCTCCGCCGATAGTCTAGCTAATAATCATGGACTTGTCCGGGAACTTTTTCGGTTCAAATTCTCAATAGGTATTCGAGAAACTCCGGAACACCATCAATTCCGGAAATACACAAACACTGGTCCGTCCTGTAGCTTCACTCCTCAAGCATTGAAACTACTCCAGTGTTTCTCGCCACTTGGTGACGTTGATCAACAAAGGGATGTTTTGTTTGGACCAATGTGCTCTTTGATTAGGAGTTTGAATGGAAAGAAATTGCGGGGAGGTCGCCAACGTAATGTTTGGTTAAACTATCACCTCCTGACCGATCATGATTTTGGACAAATAAGGCGGGCCAACGATAACAGAGAGCTGAACCGATTAGTGAAACAAATCTTCTCAGTATTGTTAGATACAGTTCATTGCTTAGCAAATTTGAAAGGTGCAAAAAAATGACCGAAGCTAAAAAGGCTCTTGCAACAAAGATAACAGGGGCAATGCGTTACCTTGACGTTACTGATATGACTTCGGACTCGGGGCAGACTTTTCTTCAAAATCATGAAGATGACAAAAGACCGACCCATTTGTTACCCCTTTCCTTACTTGCAAAGCCTGTGAGGCTTCTAGAGTTGATGATTGAAACAGGCTTTGCTGGTTCCAGCAGTGAAGCTCGTGGCTTAGTGCGATCGGGAGCTGTCCGAATCAATAATGTTTTGGTTGTGAACGAATCCCGTATTATTTCTGAAGGTGATATTGGCGTGGGCGAGCGGCTTGATATGGCCATCGGGAAAGATGGCCGAGCCTTGGTGCAATTTACCTAAGAAGTGATATCGAAATTGTGTTCCCACCTTCTCTAAATGAGAAGGTGGGTTTAAACTTTTAGATGTGGAACTGTGCCCTTTAGCTATGCTGCCTCTGTTAAGAGGGCATTTGTGAGCGAATAATAGATCTAAGCTTATCAACCGGCTCGAGTGTTTTTCCGCGCTTAATATGCCAGTAAGTCCAGCCATTACACGCCTGCTGGCCTTGCAGGAGAGCGCCCACCTTGTGAATGGATCCTGAGTGTTTTCCGCAGATGAGGGACCCATCAGCTCGAACCGTTGCTATGTACTTTCCTCTGGCGTCCTGCAGCTTGGCTCCTGGTTTTAAAAGGCCAGCTTCTAGTAGATTTCCAAAGGGAACCCTGGGAAGAGCGCGCTTTCCTTTTGTCAATTGCAAAAGGTCATCATTTGCTGGAGTGACCTTGTCTATGCGTTTTGTCGCAGCACTGATGTATGCGTCTTCTCTTTCAATTCCGACGAAATGACGACCGAGTTTCTTTGCGACTGCACCGGTAGTTCCCGTTCCAAAAAAAGGATCAAGAATGACATCGCCCTTGTTAGAGGTCGAAAGTAGAATGCGATAAAGAAGGCTTTCCGGCTTTTGGGTGGGGTGCACCTTCTCGCCTTGTTCGTCTTTTAACCGTTCATGTCCCGTACACAGGGGCAGAACCCAGTCAGAGCGCATCTGAAGATCATCATTGAAAGTCTTCATTGCGTCATAGTTGAATGTGGGTTTTGATTCTTGAGAGGGAGTTGCCCATATCAATGTTTCATGTGCGTTTGTAAATCGCTTCCCACGAAAGTTGGGCATCGGGTTGGTTTTCAGCCAGACAACATCATTATTGATCCAGAAACCTAAATCTTGCATGATAGCGCCCACCCGAAAAATATTATGGTAAGAGCCGATAACCCAAAGAGAGCCGTCCGGTTTCAGGACACGTCTAATGGCGCGTAGCCAAGCGCGTGTAAAGGCATCGTAGACTTCAAAACTTGAGAACTGATCCCAGTGATCATCACAGGCATCAACTTTTGAACTATCCGGCCTATGAAGATCTCCTCCCAGCTGTAAGTTGTAAGGGGGATCTGCAAATACCATGTCTATCGAGTTGTCGGGTAGCTTTTCCAGCTCTGCTATGCAGTCACCCTTGATAATAGTGTCAAGCCAACTTGGCTTTATGGAAGATTGGGGTGTCAATGACGACACCCCTGTACGCTGTACTCTCATTGCGACGCATTACCTCACGCAAATGTCGAGGCTTATGGTTACCGGATATGGTAAATTGATTGTTAAAGAGATAGATTATTTATATATTTGGAATCAACAGTTTATTTATAAATCCATAAAAATTCATCTCGGTTAACTTTATTAGTATTAAGCCTAGGAAAACCTTGGGGAACTGATTGATGGTTGGTTAAGAGCCCGCCACTGCAGTAACTTTTGCAGCAGTTAAATTTTCACTTCCCCATTGCTTGTTCCATATCTTCTAAAAGATTTAACAGAATGATTAAGTATGGAGCCCTATAGCACAAAACTGTTATGGGGTTTGAATGTTCTGGTATATAGGCGAGGTAGGAACTACTTGATTACCGTTTCCAAATAGCTTGTCCAAGACAGTTTCAGGCTGAGAAATGGTTGTTTTTGTGCAGGGCTATGGGACAAAATTTTTGCATCACGAGGCCGTACAATGCTTCCCGCTAGATTAAAAGATGACTGCCTAAACTGTGTGTCATTGTGTTGTGTTTCGTTGGCTTTTGATAAATCTGACTTCTTCCCATTTGATAAACCAGCAGGCATGAAGTGCTCTAACTTGGACTGCAAGGGTCTTTGTAAAATCCACTCAAAGCTTGAAGAAAATGGTTTTAAAGGCTGCATACGCTTTAGTTGTTTTGGAGCGGGGCAGCGGGTTTCGAATGAGATTTTTGGCGGGCTATCTTGGCAGAGTGATCCGGCGCTTCTTGAAGGGATGACTGTTGCATTCTGGTCTCTTCGCCAAATACACGAACTACAGGCAATGTTGTTCGAAGCGAAAAAGCTCCCCCTGCCTGAAGACGTAATGCGCGGTCTGGAGAGTTTGCTTGGGCAGCTTGAGCCAGATGACGGGTGGACCCAAGAAAAACTGTTGGGCTATCCTTTGGTGAGAATGAAAGGGAAGACACTCGAATTCCTCGGCTCTCTCCGGAGAATTCTTGAGATCTAATTAACTGAGTTTTATAGGAACTCAACTCGGCCCAGTTTTCCAGCCTGAAATTCATTTTACCGTAGGTCATGAAAAAAATCTCGACTTGAGATTATATTTTCATGTTTGCAGTGCATTCAGCTTGACGCCGGTTCAAAGCTTTGCAACAGATACTGCGATACAAAATAAGGAGAAAATGAGTGTCGACTATATCCGGTAGCGACGGTAACGGTAAAACCGAATTGTTTTTAAGTCCCCAAGCCCCAAAAACGCAGATGTTCGAGAATGCTGAAAAAGCAGTTGCACATTTGATTGAACTATTTGAAACGAATACTGCTTTTTTACGAAATGCATTTAAAGAGGCAAGTGCGGGCCGTCTTCCAGATAAGCCTGTACGGGCTTTTTACCCGGAACTTAGAGTAGAAGTTTCCAGCCACTCCAGAGCTGATAGCCGTCTTTCCTATGGTTTTGTAGCGGGCCCGGGCAAATATGCCACGACCATTACGCGTCCGGATTTATTTAAGGAATACCTGACACACCAAATAGAGCAGTTGCTGCGGAATTATGAAGGAGTGGTAGAAGTTGCTCAAAGCAATATTCCTATTCCTTTGCATTTTGCCTTCTATAATGGTGCCCATGTTGAAGGGTCATTTGAAGCTTCTTCTACGCGTCCCTTGCGGGATATCTTTGATGTGCCAGATCTTGCTGTAATGGACGATTCCATCGCAAACGGGACCTTTGAAGCTGGGGATGGCCCAGAAGCTCTCGCCCCATTTACAGCCCCTCGGGTGGACTATTCACTCCATCGCTTACAGCATTACACAGCAACAGCACCCAAGCATTTCCAGAACTATGTTTTGTTCACAAACTATCAGTTCTATATTGACGGCTTCGCGCAGATGGCACGGGATCTTCTTGCCGATCCCAATAGTGGATACACAAGTTTTGTAGAGCCGGGCAATGTGATAACACGTGCGGGAGATACGGCTCCTTCAGAAGGGGAAGCGCCTCCTCGCTTGCCTCAAATGCCAGCTTATCATCTCACGATGCCGGACAATCGTGGTATTACAATGGTGAATATTGGGGTAGGTCCCTCGAACGCCAAAACGATTACGGATCATGTTGCTGTACTACGTCCTCATGCATGGCTCATGTTAGGGCATTGTGCAGGGCTGCGTAATAGCCAGCAATTGGGAGATTATGTTCTTGCACATGGCTATGTACGCGAGGATAAGGTTCTCGACGCAGACCTACCGTCATGGGTGCCTATCCCGCCGCTTGCAGAAGTGCAGGTCGCATTGGAAAAAGCGGTCGAAGAAGTTACAGGTCTGGAAGGATTTGAACTGAAGCGGATCATGAGAACAGGAACGGTTGCCTCCATTGACAACCGAAACTGGGAGTTACGAGACCACCGTGAGCCAGTTCAGCGTTTTTCTCAATCCAGAGCTATCGCACTGGATATGGAGTCTGCCACAATTGCCGCAAATGGTTTCAGGTTCCGTGTACCATATGGAACACTTCTATGTGTCTCGGATAAACCCTTGCATGGGGAACTAAAATTGCCCGGCATGGCGACAGATTTTTACAAAAGACAGGTCGCGCAACATCTTGAAATTGGTTTTAAAACTATGGAGGAGCTACGGAAAATGCCTCCAGAGCGCCTGCATTCGCGTAAATTACGCAGCTTTGCCGAAACCGCGTTTCAGTAGTTTTTTAAAAATGCTATTGCCCCCTCATACACATATGAGGTGAGGGGGCTCTTTCTTATCTATTCGTTGAGTGACGCTTTAAGAGCTTTCTTCATAACTGTTGGCAGAGCCTCATCCTGCTGCATCTTTATTGAAGACCACCAATACCCATCGGGTAAAATGGGTTCTTCGTTCAAAAAGGTAATCCATACACTCATCTTGAGATGAAAATGGGTAAAGGTATGCTTGACATCATGCTTTGCTCGCTGCCATTTGAGATTAGTACTTCTCAGCTTGAACGGTACAAGTGAAAGGTCGTCCATTGCCGCAGTTTCCGCCCAAGTTGTTGACGGCGGCTCACTCATCCCAGCTAGAAGTCCCTTATCGGCTCGCTTGCGAAGTAGGACAGATCCATCATCTCGCCGAACAACAAATGCCATACCGTGCCTTGTTGGCTTTATGGGTTTTGGCGTTTTGCGAGGAAGGGATTCAGCAATTCCCGACTTATAGCCATCGCATTTTGTTCTCCAGGGGCAGAGGAGGCAGTTTGGTGCACGCGGTTTACAAATCGTTGCTCCCAGATCCATCATCGCCTGAGCAAAGTCACCTGGTCTTTCATGGGGCGTAAGTTCATGCATATACTTTTTGATCTGATGTCTGCTCTTTGGCAATTCTGCTGTTAATGCAAAAATGCGCGTTATCACCCGCTCAACATTCCCATCCACAACGGCTGCATGCCGGTTGAAAGCAATAGTGGATATGGCAGCTGCGGTATAAGGGCCAATACCTGGTAGCTTTAATAGGCGCTTTTCTTCCTCCGGGAAGCGGCCATTATGAAAACGGATCAGCTCTCTTGCACATTTGTGCAGGTTTCTAGCTCGGGAATAGTACCCCAAACCGGCCCATGCCTTAAGAAGATCTTCTTCTTCTGCCTCTGCGAGATTTTCTAATTTTGGCCAAAGAGTTATAAACTTCTCAAAGTAACCCCTTACCGCTGCCACAGTTGTTTGTTGAAGCATGATTTCTGAGAGCCAAACATGGTAAGGGTTCGGATTTATGCCACAACCTCTCTCTTGTGGGGAGGTGCGCCATGGTAAAGAACGCGAATTTTTGTCGTACCATTTAAGTAAAGTTGTGCTGTCAGGGGCAGTCATTTGGTCTTTCTGTAAATTTTAAGTGTGAAAATAGTATCTAACCCTTGGTATTTAAAGGTATCGTTTGAGAAGTTACTAGTTTAAATCTGTTGGTAGGTAAGGTCATTTAAACGTCCGAGCTCTGTAAACCGATTGAGTATGATGGTCAAAGCTGCGCCGAAGAAAAATAGAGGTCCGACACGCCGGCAGTTGAGTGAGCTGGTAGGTTCTACAATGCATCCGCTGGCTCGTAAACGAGGTTTTGCAACGGCTGACTTGCTGGGTGCATGGCCGGAATTGATTGGGGAACGGTATGCTGGGCGCGTTCAACCCGGGCAGTTGATTTGGCCGCGCAGACGAGAAGCTGATGGAGAAGTGATCCCGGCTCCCGCTACCCTTGTTGTCCATTCTGATTCCGCTTCAGCCCTTATGCTTTCTCATGAAGTGAATGCTATTCGTGAGCGGCTAAATGCGTTTCTGGGCTGGTATGCAATCTCGCGTATCAAGATTGTACAACGGGCGCTGCCAAAAAAAACATTCAAACCCGTAAGGCGGCAGCGGCTTCTTTCAAAAAGCGAAGAGCTGGAAATCAAGTCAAAAGTCAGTAGAGTTTCCGATGAGAAGCTGCAAAAAGCCCTTGAAAAGCTAGGTAGGGAGATCGTGTCTCGATCTCCTCATTCCACCTGAAATTTATAGTTGGCTCACAACTAAGTCATGTCCACTGGCTGTGTACCCTAGTAACAAGTCAGGTCGTTCCATCAAAAGGAAGGCAATCTTGGTGTTCTCTGAGCCAAGTAATTCGATAGTGTTTCCTGCGATGCTCCAGCTTTTAATTTTTGCTAATTCTGCATTTTTGCAACCAGTGATTTGGGTACTACCGCTTGGGGTTGATCGAGAAGGGGAAGCCGGTTCGTCCTCGTTCTGGGTACCTAATGAAAACTTAAGCGTGCATTGGCGCGCAGCAGTTCCAGTTTCATCTACAGACCAGTTATGTGAAGTCAGCTCCTTTAAGTCCGTTGTACCGGAGTAAGAAATCGGAGAGGCCTGTTTTTCAACTTGGGAAGTGGATGGGGGAGAAGCTTGTGTGCGTAATTGGTTATGAGGCTTGGCAGTATTTGCCGATTGGCAGCCGGCTAAAGCAAGTGTTGTGATGATTACAAGTGATCGAACTGACATTGAACGCTTTGATTTAAGGAGTTTTTATTTAATCGATGAGAATATTTCATCTCATATGCACTCGTAAAATCAAAGTTGATTTCCATTCTTATCCCACCATTCAACAGGGTACTACGAAAGGGGGTACTTTAGAGTATGGCTTGGCCCTGTTATTAATGTATGGTTTAAAGCACATCGCATTCACGCTGTGCACTCTAACTTATTTATTTTGAGCGAATTCTTGTCGTTTGATTGAACCCAATCAAACGGAACGCGCTCTAGATAAGCTCTGGAAAGAGGCTGGTTGGAGGCGACAGGTCTACGCCAGAAGACCCACCAGCCAACAAATTTCGATTAATAACAAAAACAAGTATGGGTTTAAGTGCGGCAAAGTGTGAACACAATTTACTGATTGTGTTGACCTGATACTATATCTAATGCCATTGATAACTTAAGGCTTATCCAAGTTAAGGACAACAAGAGTGACTATTACCCGCAGATCATTAATCAAGCGCACCAGTGCACTGGCCGTTACAGCATTTGCATTGACCTCAATCACTCCACCTTTAGCAAACGCTCAAGGAGTTGACGAAACACTCTTGCTCCAAGCAGGCCCTCTAGGGGATGTATCTCTTGGAAGTGAGGATGCTCCAGTGACAGTCGTGGAGTATGCCTCTATGACCTGCAGTCATTGTGCGAGCTTCCACAATAACACGTTTAAGGCTTTTAAAGAAAAGTATATTGATACAGGGAAAGTACGTTTTATTTTCCGTGAGTTCCCTCTTGATAATACAGCTGCCGCCGCGTCTATGCTTGCTCGCTGCGCTCCCAAGGATAAGTACTTCGATGTAACCGGTCTCATGTTCGAAGAGCAGAAGAAATGGGCTTTTACGAGTGATCCATACGGCGCCCTAATCAATTTGGGCAAGCAGATTGGTTTTACTGAAAAACAAGTGAAAGACTGTTTGTCAGACCAGACAATCCTCAATGGTATCGTGTCTGTACGTGATGTTGCTGCAAACAAACTGGGCGTACAATCCACTCCAACATTCTTTATTAACGGTGAGCGTGTTCCAGGAGCTCTTTCTTTGGAAGAGCTGAGCGAGCACGTTGATAAAGACCTATAGGCAATGAAATCACTCTAGGTATGATATCTGGAGGTTGAAAAGAAAGGCCTGTTGTCATGGAGGACGCGTTCAGTGAAATTTGATCGCTTGCGCGTCCTTGGTTTCAAGTCTTTTGTCGAGCCAATGGAGTTTATCCTTGGAGATGGACTGACAGGTGTTGTCGGCCCAAACGGTTGCGGCAAATCAAATCTGGTAGAAGCTCTGCGATGGGTTATGGGAGAAAACTCTTATAAAAACATGCGGGCCTCTGGTATGGACGATGTGATTTTCTCCGGTAGTGCAAACAGGCCTCCGAGAAATGCAGCGGAAGTGACGTTATTTCTTGATAATCGTGACCGCTCCGCACCTCCAGCATACAATAACTTTGATAGTATTGAAGTTAGTCGTCACATAGAACGTGAGGCGGGCTCTACCTATAGAATAAACGGGCAGGATGTTAGAGCTCGTGATGTGCAGCTATTATTTGCCGATGCATCGACAGGTGCGCGATCCCCAGCAATGGTTCGGCAAGGGCAAATTGGTGAGTTGATTTCACAAAAGCCCACAGCTCGCCGAAAAGTTCTCGAAGAAGCCTCGGGAATTTCAGGACTACATTCAAGACGCAATGAATCTGAAATGCGCTTGCGAGCGGCAGAAAGTAATCTGGTTCGACTTGAAGATATGATCGGGCAAGTAGACACCCAGGTCATATCTTTAGGTAAGCAGGCGCGGCAGGCAAGGCGATATAAAAACCTCTCCTCAGATATTCGGAAAGCGGAAGCGACCATCCTTTATATGCGATGGAGTGAAGCCTGTGAGAGCTTGGAAAATGGCAGGCGGGAATTTGCTGAGGTTGAAGTAGCTTTACGTCAGGCCACTGCCAAACAGGCTTCTGCAGCACGTGAGCAAGCCCTTGTTGCTCATCGCGTACCTCAGTTTAGAGGTGAAGTCGCGAAAGCTGAGGCATTTTATCAGGAGTTAACTGTAGCAAACGGGCAGTTAGACGCTGTTGAGAAGCAAAATAAAGAACGGACCAATGAACTTTCTCAACGCCAAAAGCAGTTAGAAACGGACATTAGAAGAGAAAGAAAAATTTATCTCGAAAACTCTGATGTTCTCGAAAATTTGGCAGAGGAGCTTGAGGTTCTTACTTGTGAAGAGGAGGGGAGTGAGGAGCTTTGGGAGAATGCTCATGAAACTGCAGAAAATTATGAAGTGATATTGCGAGAAAAAGAAGTCGAACTCTCTGAGCAGTTGCGTAAACATGCTGGTTTTGAAGTAGAGTGCCGACAGCTAGAAGTCTTAGTAGAAAAGCTCACTCTAAAAGAAACAGACCTGAATGGTAAATTGAGTGCTTTGTTGACTGAAAGGTACTTTGTGAATGAACAGCTTACCAAAGCTGTGGAGCTTAATCAGGCGAAATCTGGTTTCTCATTGCTTGAAGAGAAATTAAGTGAAGCAGAGAAAGCTCTTGATATTGCGAATGTCGAGAATGAAAAAGCAAGGGTAAGGGTCGAGGCTGCCTTAGTCCCTCTTGCGAAACAGCGTAGCTACCATCTAGCTCTAAAAACAGAGGCGAAAACCTTGGAAGAGGTACTGTCTTCTTCAATCGATGGGCGGTGGCAGCCTTTAGCGGATCAGTTGAATGTGTTCGATGGATATGAGGTGGCTTTGGCTGCAGCCCTTAGCGATGCGATCGAGTATCCATTAAATGAAGAGGCCCCAGCTTTCTGGGCAGGTGCTCAGATAATGGAGAATGACCCCCCGCTACCAAATGGCTGCCAGCCACTTTCTGATTTTGTTGATGCCCCGGCTCAGTTGTCACGCGCACTTGCTCAAATCGGCTTCGTGGAAAACGATGACGCGCTTTGCACGATTAAGAAATTACAGGTTGGGCAGCTCGTGGTGAGCCGGTCCGGCGCAGTTAGAAGGTGGGACGGGGTTCAAGTATCCGCAGAGGTTCTCACTCCCGCCGCGCAACGAATGGCTCAACGCAACCGTCTAGCTGCATTGAATATCGAAGTTGAAGATGGTTCCAATGTTATATCTAAGCTGAATGATACTCTGGAAAAAGCTCGTCACACTCAGGAGCAAGCAGAAAATGAACTGTTAAGTGAGCAACAACAGTTTAAACAGTTGCGGCATCAAATGGATGAGCAAAGGGAACAAGTACGGCTTGCGGAGGAGCGAAACACTCAATTTTTGAATCAGCAACAAATCCTAGATGCTCGGATTACAAGGGATGAAGAAGACCTTAAAGCTACGCTGGAAGAAAAACAAAACACTCAGATTGTTCTAGAAAATATTGTCGGCGCACAGGCCATGGAGAACTCTCTTGATACTCTACGGGCGGAAGTTGAAGATTTGCGTGATCGTTTAACTGAGGTTCGGGCCAAGGGCCAAGCTCTTGTCAGAGAAAGAGATGTAAGAAACAGCCGCAGAGATAAGGTCAAACGCGATCAATCTGATTGGAAAAGGCGACAAGAAAATGCCAGAGAGCAGGTAAGTGAGCTGGAAAAGCGTCTGGATGAAACTTGTAACAGCCTGCGAAGGTACCTTGAAGAGCCTGAGCACATCGCTGAGAAACGGCTAGGTTTGGCCACTGACATTTCAAAAGCTGACAGTCTACGAAAGCAAACAGCCGACAATCTACTTCTACTAGAGAAAGAGCTTAGAGAAAAGGACCAGACCGCGAAGGAGGTTCTTGAGCTATATACGCGATTGAGAGAAGAGCATGTGCGGGCAGAAGAACGTTTGGCTTCCGCTCGACTACATAAAGGAGAGGTTGAAGGGCGCATCTACGAAACGTTGGACCTGTCAATCACTGAGCTGGCAGAACAAGTAAGAGTGAGCGATGAAGCTGCTATTCCGGAGCCTGATACTATTGAGCGACGCTTGGTGCTTTTGAAAGCTGAAAGAGAGCGCTTAGGTGGTGTCAACTTGCAGGCGGAAGAGGAGCTAACGAGTCTTGAGGAGCAGCTGGGAACTCTTGTTAGTGAACGAGAGGACCTTATTGAGGCGATAAAAAGACTAAGGGGCAGTATTTCCACTTTGAATCGTGAAGCCAGAAAGCGATTGCTCACAGCTTTCGATGTGGTTGATGGTCACTTTCAGCGATTGTTCCAACATTTGTTTGGTGGTGGGGAAGCGCAACTAAAGCTGATTGATTCTGAGGATCCCTTAGAAGCAGGCTTGGAAATTTTTGCCCGCCCACCGGGTAAGAAACCGCAAACAATGACCCTTTTGTCAGGTGGAGAGCAAGCGCTTACAGCTCTGGCGCTTATATTTGCAGTCTTTTTAACGAACCCTACCCCGATCTGTGTTCTAGATGAGGTAGACGCTCCGCTAGATGATGCAAACGTGGAGAGATATTGTGCCCTATTGGAAGATGTTAGCGACAGTACGCAAACACGGTTTGCTGTGATTACGCACAATCCAATTACTATGTCCCGGATGGATTGTCTGTTTGGGGTCACTATGTCTGAAAGGGGAGTCTCGCAGCTGGTTTCGGTCAATTTGCAAACCGCAGAAAGTTATCAAAAGGCATCCTGAATCTCTCACAAAATGGTAAAACCTTAATGTTTGCTTCCATTTGTTTGTTAATAATATAGAATATGTTATATTTTACAGATACTTATAAGTGGGTGGCTGGATCTTGACAGGGACAGGGCTGCCTACTATTGTGCCCCCGTCTTTCAGGGGCCGTTTGGTCTGGTTAAAACACTTGCTACTTGAAGGTAAAAATCAATGCCCGACGATAAAAAGCAAGTGACTAATCGGGAGGTTTCCTCTGATCGGCACCTGTCTGAGCGATTGGAAAAGTTAAGTCAGACCTTAGACGAACTTGACGCCCCTCCCACTTCTGGGAAAAAGGGAGTAAGTACGGGTACGGTAACTGGCCTATCTCAGGCTTGGAAGATGTCTTCCGAGTTTGTTGCTGGCGTCCTTGTGGGTGCGGCTATGGGATGGATGTTTGACAGTTGGCTCGGAACCAAGCCGTGGGGGTTAATAATCTTCCTTTTGCTTGGCTTTGCTGCGGGCGTTGTAAATCTGTTGCGCTCTGCTGGTCGAATGGCTGAGCCTGAGCGGCGTTTGAACACTCGCACAAAGCGAGATTGACGAAATTAATCGCGCTTTTGCGCAGGTGTATGGGCACTTTAGGGGATATAACCGGTGGCTGGAAATTCAAGCAACGCGATCGATCCGATCCACCAGTTTCAGATCAATAAAATTTTTGATTTGAACATTGCTGGTGTGGACTTCTCCTTTACAAACGCCTCTCTCTTTATGGTTGTGACAGTCGCTGTGGCGACAGTTTTCCTGATCATGTCTACAAATAGACGCGGTCTGGTTCCCAACCGTATGCAGCTGATGGCGGAAATGTCCTACGAATTTGTTGCAGCAACACTGCGCGGTTCGGCGGGCAACGACGGAATGCGCTTTTTTCCGTTGGTTTTCTCTCTCTTCATGTTCGTTTTTGTAGCGAACCTGTTGGGAATGTTCCCTTATTTCTTTACAATCACCAGTCAGATCATCGTAACATTTGCTTTGTCCATGCTGGTAATTCTGACAGTGACCATCTACGGGTTCTTGAAGCATGGTGCAGGCTTTCTCAAGCTCTTTGTGCCAAGCGGCGTTCCTGCCATGGTCATTCCGTTGGTTTCTGTAATTGAAGTAATTTCATTCCTGTCTCGCCCTGTTAGCTTGTCCGTTCGTTTGTTTGCGAACATGCTTGCAGGTCACATTACGCTGAAAGTGTTTGCAGGCTTTGTCGTCATGCTAACAGGTCTCGGCGCCGTAGGAATTGGGGCTGCTATATTACCGTTAATTCTAACAGTTGCAATTACTGTTCTGGAGTTTTTGGTGGCATTCCTGCAGGCCTACGTCTTTACAGTTCTCACTTGTATGTACCTGGCAGATGCGCTCCATCCGAGCCATTAATTAGGACTACAGATATCCGGGTTTTAAACCCACTAAAATAAAACGCGAAATTTGCTAATTAGGAGCACATGAAATGGACGCAGAAGCAGCAAAATACATTGGTGCTGGTATCGCATGTCTTGGTATGGGCGGTGCAGCTCTTGGTCTGGGTAACATCTTCGGCAACTTCCTTGCCGGCGCACTTCGTAACCCTTCCGCAGCTGACGGTCAGTTCGGTCGCCTTATTCTTGGCTTTGCTGTGACTGAAGCTCTTGGCATCTTCTCCCTTCTGGTCGCTCTTCTTCTTCTGTTCGCCGTATAAGCGATAGATCAAGTAATAGACGTTATCTGATTTCGACGGTATGCCAAACAAATGATTGGGTGCCGTCGTTTTGAGATTAACGTTTTTGAGCGTTCACGGAGATGACCATGTCGAATAACCAGAGCGGACAGCAAACAACTGGAAGTCAGGTTGGTATTGTCGACCATCCGGCGGGAGGTTCATTCCCTCCGTTTGATTCTACAAGCTATCCTTCGCAGCTGTTGTGGCTGGCAATTACTTTTGGCGTCTTCTATCTTCTGATGGCAAAAGTGGTTCTACCACGGATCGGCGGAATTCTGGAAGATCGTCGCGATCGCATTGCTGGTGACATGGCTGAAGCTTCTCGTTTGAAAAAAGAAACAGACGAAGCAATTGCCAGTTACGAGCAGGCTCTTGCTGATGCACGCAAGAAGGCCAACACATTGGCACAGGAAGCGCATTCTACGGTAAAAGCGCAGACTGAGGCTATTCGTGTCGAGGCTGAAGAAAAACTTGCTGCAAAGCTGAGTGAAGCTGAGCGTAATATTGCAGAGATTAAGACCAAGAGCCTTTCTCAAGTTGGTGAAATTGCCAATGAGACGACAGGTGAATTGGTTAAAGCACTCATCGGCGGAAATGCTCCAGCTAATGCTGAAGTATCATCGGCAGTTTCTAGTGTGATGAAGTAAGAGGGCTTGATATTATGATGGATGCATCCTTTTGGGCCCTCGTAAGCCTCCTACTATTTTTTGCGATGCTGTTCTACTTGAAGGTACCTACCAAGGTTGGTGGTGCCCTCGATAAGCAGGCAGATAACATCAAGCAGGAACTGGAAGGTGCGCGTCAGTTACGTGAAGAAGCTCAATCTCTTCTAGCCGACTACCAACGCAAACGTAAAGTTGCTGAGGGTGAGGCCGAGCAGATTGTTGAGCATGCAAAAGCTGAGGCTGTACGCATTGGCGAGCAAGCTAATGCAGCCGTTCAAGATATGATTGAACGTCGGACAAAAGCAGCAGAAGTAAAAATTGCGCAAGCAGAAGCAAATGCAATCGCTGAAGTTCGTGCCAAAGCAGCGGATGTTGCAGCTGCTGCGGCGGAAAAGCTTGTTTCCGCTAGTTTGACGGATCAGGCGAAGCAAGACGAAGTTTTAAAGACAAGTATTTCGCAAATTACTGGTCACCTGAACTAATCGTTTTGTAGCTGCTGGAAATTTAAAAACCCTGCTTTTAAAGCAGGGTTTTTTTTATGCTTCTTTTTGCAAGCGTTCGCGAATAGGCCGAAAGGAGCGGCGATGAAAAGGGCTTGCACCAAGCCTTTCCAAGGCTTCCTGATGCTCCTTTGTTCCATATCCCTTATGTTTGGCAAAGCCATAACCAGGAGCTTCGTCTTCTAGCTGTACCATTAGCCTGTCTCTGACAACTTTTGCAATAATGGACGCCGCAGATATTGCTAAGCAGCGACCGTCGCCCTTGACCAAGGCTTGAGCGTTTTCATTGAAGGTTGGTGGAATATCGCGACCATCGAAGAAAGTTATTTTCGCTTTTTGGGGGAGAGATGTTGCAACCTGTGCCATGCCGTCAAGGGTGGCCGCACGGATATTCATTTTGTCTATGGTCTGGGCACTTTGAATGCAAACACTGACAACTGCGTTCTCCAATATTTGTTGATACAAACCCTCTCGCTTCGCTTGCGAGAGCTTTTTGGAATCGTTGAGCCCATCGGGTAATCTATCGTAATTAAGTGATGCAGCGGCCACAACTACAGGACCTGCCCATGGGCCTCTTCCTGCTTCATCAACACCAATTATGGGGCCGTTGAGCTTTTGGACTAAGTCACGTTCAAAATTTACATCAGGAGTATCGGGAAAGGGAATGTCAAATAAGGATGGTATTTTGTAGGTCATACTCCCCACTTAGATGCTGGGCGAGGGGAAGGCAAGTTAAAGCAAGCTAAGTTGCACTCCTCCTTTTTGTGGGCTGATAAAGTGATTTGAGGTTAGGTTTTGGGAGCGGCTACCGATTTTCAGACGCTTACATGCTAGGGAAAAACGTTTCTCCAATTGCTGTGCGTACGGCCCTTCTCCGAGAAACCTCTTGTTCCATTGAAAGTCATAGTCCTTACCATTTCGCATGGATCGAATGAGACTTAAGACATGTCTGTATTTTCCTGGGTGATCCCTTAGAAGCCATTCTTTAAACAAGGGGGCAACTTCTTTGGGAAGCCTGAGGAGGATATAACTTGCTTCGCTGGCTCCTGCTAATTTTGCTTCCTCTAAAATGCGCTCGATTTCATGGTCGGTAAGTCCTGGGATCACGGGAGCCACCATAACTGCTGTTTGCACTCCTGCAGTAGTTAAACTTCTTATGGCTTCAAGGCGACGTTTGGGGCTGGATGCTCTTGGTTCCATGGACCGTGAAACGCGATGATCTAAAGTTGTAACTGAGAGTGCCACCTTTACCAGATTATTTTCAGCCAGCTTTTCTAGTATATCCAAGTCACGGAGAATAAGAGAAGACTTGGTTACGATTGTAACTGGGTGTTGATAACGCTCAAGTACCCTGAGCACATTTCGCATAACTTCTCGTTCGCGTTCAATGGGTTGGTATGGATCCGTGTTGGTGCCAATTGCGATGGTCCGTGGTTTATAGGAGGGAGACGAGAGCTCTCTTTCCAAAACGTCTGCGCAGTTATCTTTAGAATAAAGCCGAGTTTCGAAATCTAGGCCTGCTGAAAGTCCGATATAAGCATGACTGGGGCGTGCGAAACAGTAAGTACAGCCATGCTCACACCCTCTATAGGGGTTTATGGATCTGTCAAAAGGAATATCTGGCGAATCATTTCTGATTATAACGGATCGCGCCTTTTCGGAGGTAACTGAAGTATTTAGGGGAGCTAAGGTATTTAGAGAATCCCAGTTGTCATCAAAACAGATATTTTGAGTTTTTTCATAGCGTCCCGCAGGGTTTACTGCGGAACCGCGCCCCCTGTGCAGTGTCTTGGGTAATCTCAGTTCATCTGATACTGGAGAAGGGGTGCCTGTGCTGGCCATTATATGTCTCGCTTTTAAATTTGCTGCACTAATAGGAACATATAGTGAACATCTTGAAGTTATCTTCAAAAATCAAGTTATTTTTTGAGCGAAATAAAGTTGATGGAGTGCTTACTTCGAGTGTTTTGATTGGATCTGCCAATGACAGAGCTTTAGAGGAAAAGAAAACGACTTAAGACTTATAGTGTTAGAAAAGCAGCTCTTTCTTTAGAAAGTAAACATTTTTCTGTGGCCTATTATAAGAAGTGCTCATTTATGTATTTTCAAGCGAACGAACCTAGTTTTTAACCGTAAGGAAATGTCACAATAGGTCATTGGTCGCAATTTCCAATTGTGAGGAGAAAACCAAATAGAGACCGGCAGAACTTTACAAAATGAACCGCTCTCCTTTGTGAAAACAGGCAAGAAAAAATAAATGACCGATAAGAAGCGCGCCCCATCCGGGGATCTGGACCAAAACGCCCTTTTCTACCATGAGTATCCAAGACCAGGTAAATTGGAAATTCAGGCGACAACCCCTTTGGGAAACCAGCGAGATCTCGCGCTAGCTTACTCCCCCGGCGTAGCCTCTCCATGTCTGGAAATTGCTAAGAATCCCGAAAAGGCTGCATTATATACAGCCCGTTCCAACCTTGTTGCAGTCATTTCAAACGGAACAGCGGTTTTGGGGTTGGGAGCTATCGGTCCACTTGCATCAAAGCCTGTAATGGAAGGGAAGGCGGTTCTATTTAAAAAGTTCGCGGGCGTTGATGTTTTCGATATCGAAGTAGATGAGCTGGATGTCGATAGGTTTGTTGATGCAGTTTCTGTGCTGGAACCAACTTTTGGTGGCATCAACCTTGAGGACATCAAAGCTCCTGAGTGTTTCCAAATTGAACAGCGTTTGCGGGAGAAAATGAATATTCCCGTCTTCCATGACGACCAGCACGGTACAGCTATCATTGTAGCTGCTGCAGTTCGCAACGCTCTGGAGCTTGCTGAAAAGTCCATTGAAGACGTGAAAATTGTTGCCTCCGGTGCCGGAGCAGCTGCATTGGCTTGCTTGAATCTTTTGGTTTCTTTGGGCGCAAAGCGTGAGAATATCTGGGTGACAGATCTGGAAGGCGTTGTCTACCAGGGGCGTGAAATTCATATGGATGAATGGAAAGCCAAGTTTGCACAGCCTACGGACAAACGTAGTCTTGGGGATGTGATTGACGGAGCCGACGTTTTCCTCGGCCTGTCCGCTTCTGGAGTTCTTAAGCCAGAAATGGTTTCAAGAATGGCCGAAAAGCCACTGGTTATGGCTCTGGCAAATCCAAACCCAGAGATTATGCCAGAAGCTGCACTTGCTGTTCGCTCCGATGTGATGATGTGTACGGGACGTTCGGACTATCCCAATCAGGTCAATAATGTTCTTTGCTTCCCCTATATTTTCAGAGGTGCGCTCGATTGTGGTGCAACAACAATTAATGAGGAAATGAAGCTGGCCGCTGTGGAAGCAATTGCCGCGCTTGCTCGAGAGGAGCCAAGTGATGCTGTTGCAAAGGCCTATGGCGGAGCTCTGGAAACTTTCGGATCGAATTATCTCATTCCTCTACCTTTTGATAATCGATTGATCCTGCGTATTGCTCCAGCAGTGGCGAAAGCTGCGATGAGCACTGGCGTTGCCACGCGTCCCATTGAGGACTTTGAAGCTTACATGGACCGGCTCAATCGGTTCGTGTTCAGGTCTGGCCTTGTTATGAAGCCTATAATTCAACAGGCTAAAGCAGATTTAAAGCGGGTAATCTATGCTGATGGGGAAGATGAGCGTGTGTTACGTGCCGCTCAGGTTGCCATCGAGGATGGTTTAGCACGTCCCATTTTGATTGGTCGTCCTAGTGTTCTGGAAGCTCGTTGCAAGCGATATGGCTTGAAAATCCTCCCTGATCGGGATTTCGAAGTTATTGACCCTCAAGATGACCCTCGTTATCGCGAGTATGTAGACAATTTCTTCGAGCTGGTCGGGCGAAATGGTGTCACGCCAGAAGCAGCACGAACCATGGTTCGTACCAATACAACAGTAATTGGAGCGCTTGCGGTTCATCGCGGTGAAGCAGATGCTCTCTTGACCGGACTGGAAGGGCGTTTCGATAAACATCTGCGAGACATTCACGGGATTATTGGACAGTCACCAGATGTGACGGACTATTCAACGCTCTCACTATTGATTAATAGTAAGGGAGCTTTCTTCCTCGCAGACACTTATGTAACCGAAAACCCGTGTTCGGATGAAATTGTCGAGATAACGCAGGCTGCTGCAACCCAGATACGCCGTTTTGGCATCACCCCTCGTGCAGCTCTTCTTTCTCATTCAAACTTTGGTTCCAGAAGTACTGACTCATCACTGAAGATGCGACGGGCACTTGAGAAAATATGGCAAGTCTGTCCCGACTTGGAAGTGGATGGAGAAATGCATGGGGATGCAGCATTGAGAAGTGACGTGCTCAAACGGTATATGCCCCATTCACGCCTGCAAGGCCCAGCCAACCTTCTAGTGTTTCCAACGCTAGATGCCTCGAATATCGCCCTGAACCTCATTAAGGCAATGACAAACGCCCTACATGTGGGACCAATATTGCTCGGAGCCGCTAAGCCAGCTCATATTCTAACGCCTTCAGTTACTTCGCGGGGGATCGTGAATATGACAGCATTTGCAGCCGTCGATGCGCAGTCCAGATAAGCCTAGTTTGTCATAATATACAGATGTGATGTAAGGCAGCCCATTGTTGGCTGCCTTTTCTTTCCAAGGCCTTATGAAGGGACATTGATTTACGGTAAACACTGAGGCACTCTCGGGCTCTCTGTAGATTGGGGAGGATATTATGGAGAGAAAAATCGCCGGAAACCGTCGGGTTGATCGCCTATTAGATGAATATGGGGAAAGCCATCAGGATCACAAAAACAAGTTCATTCATTGGATTTGTGTTCCAGTTATAGTGTGGACAGTAAGTGCTTTCTTGTGGAGCATACCAACACCCACAGTTTTCAAAAGTATACCCTATCTGAATTGGTATACCATTACTATGGTGCTGGCCATCGCCTACTATATCACACTTTCATTGACCCTTGCTGTGGGAATGAGTGTGATTACAGCGGCATGTGCATATATCAATGCAGTGTATTCCGCAGGCCTTCCGTTGTGGCAGGCGGCTCTAATTGTATTTGTAGTTGCTTGGATTTTCCAGTTTGTAGGGCATAAAATTGAAGGGAAAAAACCGTCCTTCTTCAAGGATATACAGTTCCTTCTGATTGGTCCTGCTTGGCTGCTTTCATTTATTTATAAACGGGTTGGTATTCCCTATTAATAGAAAAAGAAAGAGCGGTTATTCGGGAATAACCGCTCTTGGATCGATAGGAAGATCTGCCTGTTCACGCCTGTTCATACGCTGTATATCTGGGTGAGAGAGGGGATCTCGAGCAATATCCGTTGCCTGTGTACTCGTACACGGTGTATGTCGGCGTCTGATCAGCCCAATGGAGTTTGCAAATTTTCTGATTGTCGTTGTCATTCTTAATGTCCTTTTCTGTCTGTCGATACTATCTTGCAGTTTAGCGATTTTCGCTATCCAGAATTTCTAAACACCCATATAGAAGCGCTTAATGAAGAACTTAAATCAGGTCAGCCTAGTGGGCCTTAGAGCTATAGAGGCCGTCGGACGGCTGGGAACCCTAAAAGCTGCGGCTGGGGAACTTGGCATTACGGTTGGCGCGGTTAGTCAGCAGGTCCAAAAAACAGAAGGCCAGTTGGGAAGGTCCTTATTTGAACGCCAAAGCAGTGGGTTAAAGCTGACAGAACACGGAAAGAAAGTCTGCGCAGAATTGACAAAGGGAATGCGGAGCCTTTCTGAAGCGATCGCCCTGTCTGATAGGGACCGGAAGGAGACATTGTTTATTTCTGCTCCACCCGTACTTGCTGAAAAATGGCTCGTCTGGCGTCTAAAAGGGTTCTTGGACAAATATCCGGAGATTAACGTCCGCTTGGAGGCTGCTCGTGATCTGGTTGATGTGAGTAATGTTGATATCGATGCCTGTATCCGGATAGCTGCACAGATTGATGAAAATCTACACCGTGAAAAACTTCGGGCTAATTATATATTCCCAGTTTGTAGCCCAATGGTAGCCAGACAATTGCAGTCACTGGAGGACTTACGAAAGGTCCCAATTATATATGATACTAACCGGATGTTTGACTGGAACCTATGGCTAGAGCCGTTTCAGCTGGATCAAAAAGACCTTGCAAGAGGCTTGGAGCTTTCTAATGCGTCCTTATGCCTTGATGCCGCTATTGCAGGACAGGGAGTGTTTTTGGGTTGGGAAACACTTGCATTTGATGCCATTGAACGGGGAGCCGTTGTTGTACCTTTTGAACATAGGGCTGATTCTGGACTTTCGTATTGGTTCCTCACTCGGGATGAGACGCGAAAAACTACAAGCGTTCGCCGGTTCAAAGAGTGGTTATTTGAACAGTTTCAAAGAGATTTTGGGGATGTAACCTAGGGTAACTCAATCTGGTTTACTGGTGGTTTTATTAAAGTAGATGTGCTTATAACCCCCAGCCTCAACCCGATCAGTTTCTCGGTAGCCCAGTTTTACAAATATCTTCAGATTTTCGCGCATATGTTCATTTGTGTACAGTTCGATAGAATCAAAACCTGTTCGCTTCGCCATTGCCTCTGCATATTTGAAGAGTTCTTTTCCATACCCAGCACCTTGATGCATGGGATGGACCGCTACACTTTCAATAAACAGCCGTTTTTGGTGGGGGTAAAGAACAATGAAGCCACGCGGAATAAGATTATCTTCAATGATATGTAGAATACCCGCCAAAACCTGAGCATTGTAGTCGGTGAACTTTGGAGCGGGAGGAAGTCCCAAGCGCTCCTCGTATACGCGGTAAGCCATTTCTGCACACTCTGTTACCCATGGGAGGTCTGCGGCATCAGCTTGGCGAATTTTCATAGGTCCCTCGGCTATCAAGCTAGGTGAATGATAGCTCCAGAGTATTCGTTGAAAGTGTTCTGTAAAACAAAAAAAGGCCCATATAATTTATATGAGCCTTTTAGGATTAATCAGGATCAGTGCTACCCAGAAATTTTGGAGAAGTCAGCCACTTCATGTACTGCTGCACGAATTTGAGCGAGAATTTTCAAACGGTTCTCCCTTACATCCATATTCTCGGCATTTACATGAATTTCTTCAAAGAAAGCGTCAACGGGGCCTCGTAGTAGAGCTAACTCGCTCATTGCACCGGAGTAGTCCGTGTTCAAGATGAGCGCTGTAAGTTTTTTCTGTGTATCAGAGATAGCGTTTGTTAGCTTTATTTCTGCAGGCTCTTCAAGAAGTTCCTCAGATGGCGACCCGCCATAACTTTTTTGGTCTTTCTTTTCTTCTGCCCGCAAAATATTTGCAGCACGCTTGTAGCCCGCAAGCAGGTTTTTACCGTCTTCGGTCGCAAGCAGAGTTCCCAAAGCTTCAGCGCGCTTAACCATTAGGGCAATGTCATCCTGCCCACCCAAGGCGAAGACTGCATCCGCGAGATCGTGGCGTACGCCTTTATCTTTCAAAACCACTTTCAGCCGATCAACAAAGAAGGCCATCAGATCGTCAATTAGACCGCTTTCCAAGGCCGTTTCAGGAACTTTGTTGGAAAGGTTATCAAGGATAATACCAGTGGCTTTAGATACCAGTGAGAACATATCCTTGATCAAACTGCCAGCAGCTTCCGATTCTTTTACGAACGGGAGGGAAACCACTGTATCCTCGCCTTTATGGGAGGCGATGTCGGCAATATTGCGCCGCAAGCTTTGAACAAGCACATCTCGCATAGGAATGCGCAGATCATTTTCCAAAATCAGACGGATCACACCAAGTGCAGCACGGCGTAATGCAAATGGGTCTTTTGAACCGGTTGGTTTTTCATTTATCGCCCAAAATCCGGTGAGAATGTCTATCTTATCAGCTAAGGCAACCGCAATGGAAACGGGACCTGACGGGACACTATCTGAAGCACCAGCGGGTTTGTAGTGATCTTCAATAGCATGAGCGATAGCTTCATTTTCGCCCTGAGCTGCGGCGTAGTAACGGCCCATCAAGCCTTGAAGCTCTGGGAACTCGTAGACCATGGATGAGACAAGATCAGCTTTTGAAAGCTTTGCTGCACGCCGTGTCAGCTCTACATCAGCGCCAATCAGCGGGGCAATTTCGGCTGCAAGCTTTTCCAGTCGCTCTATGCGATTGGCTACGCTCCCGAGCTTTTCATGAAAGACAATATCTTTAAGTTTCGAGTTATTCTTTTCCAGATTGTTTTTGAGGTCGGTATCCCAGAAGAACTTGGCATCAGCCAGACGGGCTCGAACAACTTTTTCGTTGCCTGCAATGATTTTCAAGCCACCATCTTTGGCTTCAATATTGGTTGTCAGGGCAAACTTGTTGGAAAGGCGTCCAGTTTTAGGGTCCTTGAGAACAAAGTTCTTTTGGTTGACTTTAATGGTGAGCTGAACTGCTTCGTCAGGTATTTCAAGGAACTCTTCCTCAAAGGAACCAATGAGAACAGTTGGCCATTCATTTAGGCCTGCAACTTCCTCCAGAAGGCCTTGATCTTCCACAAGGTCCAAGCCCAATGCCAGTGCTGCATTTTTTGCATCATGCAAAATAATGTCCTTACGACGGTCGGCATCCAGAACTACTTTTGCAGCTTCCAGCTTGCTTTGGTAATCCTCAAAGCGGCGAACTGTAAAAGCTTCGGGAGACATAAAGCGATGACCGCGTGTGGTATTTCCAGCTTTAATTCCGTCGACTTCAAACTCGACTATCTCAGGTTCTTCTGTTTCTGGACCGAATGTGCAGAGAATGGAGTGGAGGGGGCGTACCCACTTTAACTTGCCTGTTCCCCAGCGTTGGGACTTTGGCCAAGGGAAGTTACGAATAATTCCCGGCATAACTTCGGCAATAATATCAGTCGCCTCACGCCCCGGTTTTTCTATGACAGCCACATAGAACTCACCTTTTTTGGGGTCAGTGTGAATTTGTGCGTCTTCTAAGGATTTAAGGCCTGCCCCCCTTAGGAAGCCGGCAACAGCCTTTTCTGGCGCGCCAACACGAGGACCTTTGCGTTCTTCGCGTGTCGCAGCTGAAGATTTTGTTAATCCAGCAACTGTAAGGGTAAGGCGACGAGGGGTCGCAAATGCTTTTGCCCCTTCGTAGGTCAGACCTGCTTCAACAAGAGCATTGGTCAGGAGGGATTTAAGATCCTCAGCGGCACGTCGTTGCATGCGTGCTGGAATTTCCTCACTAAAAATCTCTAGGAGTAGATCGGGCATCGGAGAGTTACGCCTTGTGTGGTCATTTAATAGCAAAAAGTTTGGCGTAGTGCGTAACAACCTTATGCAAAAAAGTCACCCCCATTTGGAAAAGGACAGGGACTTTTTGCTGCTAAATTATAAAGTTTTTAAGAAGGTAAAGCGAGTGAAGTTTACTCATCTGCAATTTTGTCAAGATTAATTTGACTGTGCTCCATATTCAATGCAAAGCGGGTGACTAGGGCATTCGCATCGTGTGCATGATGACCAACATAAATATCGTAGGTGGTGGGTTCCAAGGTAAAGTTATCGGCATCTTCGCAGAAATAGGCGAGCGAGTTAATCGGTACAGGAATATCAATATAGCGAAACTCTCCTGACTTTAGATGGATTCGTTCAAATCCTTTTAGCTCAACTGGCGGGCGGGAGACTTTGGAACGTGGAACCGAGACGTATAGCTGAGCTACGACATCACTGTCATAAGAGCCGGTGTTGGTAATTAAGAAGTGTGCTATAACTGTTTCACTTCCACCTTGTCCTTCATGACGTATCTCCAGCTCGGAAAACTGGAAGGAGGAATAGGATAGGCCAAAGCCAAACGGATAAGCCGGTGTAGTTTTATCGTGGTCAAGTTTCCTATAACCATGCCAAAGGTCATAGAAATCCTTGGAACTTGAGCCGTGAAAATCTTGTAGGTCCGAAGATTTATGGGGTAGAGCAAAAGGAAGCTTTCCTGCTGGGGAAACTTCTCCTTTCAATATTCGGGCCAGTGCCAACCCTCCTTCCATACCCGCGTACCAATGAAGCAATATGGCTTGAGCCTTATGTCTCCATTCGCTGATAAGGACTGGGCTACCTGCAACAATGACTACAATCACGCGCTGACTGACTGCACAAACAGTCTCAATCAATTTAATATCTGCATCGCGGAGCTGAAGAGATTTACGGTCTCCTGCGGGCTTTTGATACTTTCCTTTGCTGTCTCCACCGTAACTACGCATAAAGATATTATGAGTTTCGTTGTCTTCTCGAGTTCTTGGATAAGGGAGCAACGGTTTCACTTTTCCCGCAAGGTCAAGGGGGATGTGTTCTCCTTCGTCATTCGCATTATATCCCACTATAACGATTGTTGCGTCACTCTTGGCAGCAATCTCTGAGGACTTCTCCAAGTGGTGTCCTTGGCTCTGGCGAATGGTGACAGAAGAAGGTAGTATACGTTTAAGGCCACTAATTGGGTTGGTGACACTTGTTGGGCTGGTAGCGCTTGACCTTGTATCACCTAGATTATCGCTTCTCACTAGTGGCCCTACAACTGCAAGTGAGCGAATGGAGAGAAGGGGGAGGGCGCTCTCTTCGTTTTGAAGCAGAACCATGGATTTCTCTGCGGCCTCAAGGGCTAGGAGACGGGCCTTCGCTCCACCTACGTATTTGCGTTCATAATTCCCTTGCTTCAAGAAGGTGAACTGTTGTTGTAAGATCCTTTTACAGCTCTGAAGATGGTTGTCCCGATATAATTTCTTTCCTTTCGTCTGCCGCTGAAGTTCTGAGCGCAAGTGCATTTGGAAAGGCATTTCAATATCAATGCCAGCTTCCAGTGCAGCAGAAGGATCATTAATTGCAAACATAAAGTCACTTAGGATAATACCGCTGAAGTGCCACCTTTTACGGAGGATTCCTGTCAGTAACTCATAGTTTTGTGAGGTGGGAATTCCGTTTACGGCGTTGTAGCCGGTCATAACGGCTGCGGCCCCAGCGCCTATGGCTTTTCGAAACTGAGGGAGAAAAAGTTCGTGAAGAGCTCGCTTGGATATGATGATATCACTCTCAAATCGGGTATTTTCTTTAGATGAAAGACAGAAGTGTTTTAGGCATGCCATGGCATGCCTTTGTACTCCCTGAACAAGCGCAGTTCCCATAGTGCCGGCGAGAACCGGGTCCTCTCCATAGCTTTCCTGTGCTTTGCCCCATGAGGGGTGGCGCATCAGATTCAAGCACACACCGCCAAAGACTGTGCCTCCGAGTGCTCTTAATTCATACCCTATAACGTCCCCAATGCGCTCCTCAAGGTTCCTGTCAAAGGTTGCAGCCCTTGCAATAGGAACAGGAAATGTTGTGGCGCCGCGTAATACAATGCCCTTTGCTCCCTCTAGCCATTTTATTCCAGGAATTCCGTGTTCGGGTAGGCTACCTGCCGACCAAGGGCCTGCCCCATTTCCCAATTTTAGCATTCTGGATAGACCCTTCCAGAACGGAAGATCCCCATCGCGTAGAGAGATTTTATCTTGTGAGTCTAGTGCTTTAAGTAGCTCGTCTACAGTTTGATGACGAGCCTTTAGGAGGGGAATTGGATCAAGTTGATTGTGAAGGGTTGTTTTTTTTTGCTTATTCTTACGAACCAGTTCCTCGTTCATTTTTCGGCGTCCCCAATTGCCTGCTCTGCGCAGTTTAGGGGGAGGGAGGAAAACGTGAAATCCTCTGTTTTATAAGCCGTTATTTTTGAGGGGAGTAAATGAGCGCCGAAAGTCGGCGCCCGATATGTTTAAGACTGGTTTAGTTAATCAGCCTTCAAAGCCAACGCCGCCGGCTTTTGTCTGCAAGAATGCAGCGCCGCATGCTCGAGAAAGTTCACGCACGCGCAGAATATAACTTTGCCGTTCGGTAACTGAAATAACACCACGCGCGTCAAGCAAATTGAAAACATGTGAACATTTCAAAGCCTGATCATAGGCTGGAAATACCATCTTATAGATGCCGTCGCCCGCTTCTTGCATTGCTTTTTCGCCAAGCTCCAACAAGCGCTTACATTCTTGTTCATGCTCTTTGAAGTGTCGGAACAACATGTCTGTATCTGAGTGCTCGAAGTTGTGACGAGAGTACTCTTCTTCTGCTTGAAGGAAGACATCACCATAAGTAACTTTGTCGTCGCCATCGCGGCCATTAAAGTTCAAGTCATAGACGTTGTCTACGCCCTGAACATACATAGCAATGCGCTCCAGACCGTATGTCAGTTCACCAGAAACAGGGTTGCACTCAAAGCCCGCAACCTGCTGAAAGTATGTGAACTGGGAAACTTCCATGCCATCGCACCAGCACTCCCAACCAAGGCCCCAGGCGCCAAGTGTTGGGTTTTCCCAATCATCTTCTACAAAGCGTACATCATGCAGGTCTGTATCGATTCCAATTGCCTGCAAGCTCTCAATGTAAAGCTCCTGAAGGTTTTCTGGAGAAGGTTTAAGGATTACTTGAAACTGGTAGTAGTGTTGCAAGCGCATAGGGTTTTCGCCATATCGACCATCCGTTGGACGTCTGGAAGGCTGAACGTACGCAGCTTTCCACGGGCGTGGCCCTAGAGAACGCAGGGTTGTGGCAGGGTGGGATGTACCAGCGCCGACTTCCATATCATAGGGCTGTAAAATAGCGCAGCCCTTATCTGCCCAGAACTGCTGAAGCGTCAGGAGCAGGCCCTGAAAGGATTTTGTTGGTTGCATGTGAGCTGGAACAGCTTCGCTAGACATGGATTGAATACCCTGAAATCAATGGAAATATAACGCAAGGTGCGCACTGTTGTCAGGACAGGTGCCACGACACAACTGATTGGTCAAGCGTTGGAGAGCAAGGCAAGCGCAAATTCAAGGAAAAATGCACTTACCGCAAGCATCCGTGTTGTGATAACACAGCGATAAAGAAGCGTAGGGATAAACTCCGCGAATACCTTGGTATTTACCGCTCAATAGGATGATATTTGCCAGTTACAGGATCTTGAACCAGTGTTTGAATTGGGCGGTTTTGAGAGGCAGCCCTTGCGTAAGCAGGTTTTGCTACTGTTTGCTGAAACCGGTTCAGTTCTTTTTTAGCAAGCTTGTAAAGTGCATATCCCCCAGCAACCATTGCAATGGTCCCCAAAACTTCTGTCATCTTATTTATCCCTTCGCGTTGTCTGCCTGCTATGCCTAGAGACCGAATCTAGCCCACAAACTACGCTCTTCAAGGGTAGAAAGTGTGGCTGCCGGCAGTTTTTCGGTAACGGATCCTATGTGGTGAGGAAAATATGACTTTGTCATGACTCGAGACAAAATTCCGCGTTTTTCACCCATAATTTCTGTTTTTGTATCTTTTCCATACCTCTTTTTTAGAACACCGCGAATATCTCCAATATCATCAACCAGACCAAGGTCTTTGGCCTTCTGGCCTGCCCAGAATAAGCCGGAGAAAAGGTCAGGGTCGTCACTCAAAACGGAACCGCGGCGGCTCTTGACCAAGTCGATAAAAGTCTCGTGTACTTCTTTTTGCAAACCTTTAAGATGGTCGATGTCACTACTGTTTTCTGGAGAAAATGGATCCAAAGTGACTTTTTTGTCACCAGCAGTATAGACTCTGCGTTGGATGCCAACCTTATTGATGAGCTCGGTAAAACCAAAGCCTGCGGACACAACTCCAATGGAGCCAATTATAGAGGATGAATCTACATAGATATCATCTCCTGCAAGTGCGATCATATAGCCGCCAGAAGCTGCCAAGTCTTCGACAAAAACAAGGACATCTTTATCGTGCTCTTCTGCCAGTGAGCGAATTCTTTTATAAATGAGATTGGACTGGACTGGAGAGCCTCCAGGAGAGTTCACGATCAGCGCAACAGCGGGTGCATCCTTCATTTTGAATGCACTGTCGAGTGCGTCCTCAACCGAAGACAGGTTCAGATCTTTTCGCATGATAGTTGAAGACGTCCCGATGGCACCTTGCAGGCGGACGACTGGAACCGTTGGCTTCACTTGTCCCAATTTACCTGGAAGGTGTTTTCGAAGCTTTCTAAGCATGGAATGTCTTCTCCTGAAAATAATTCAATCTGGTGTTGAAAAGAAATATAGGGGATGTCCCGAAAATTATAAGAGGTGCACCTAAACTACATCTGAATATCACGTAATATAGATCTTAATATCATATGGAACCTAATGCAATTTAGAGTAGGGCAGGCTCGCTGTTATGACTCCAGTCTTGCGCGAATAGACAGAAAGTCCCGCCATGCTAACCGTTTTTCCACTGGAGTTCTCAAGAGGTAAGCAGGGTGATATGTGGCCGTTGCCTGCCGCTCTCTTCCGTCTCGAGAGTAAGTAAACCAGCGGCCACGCAGCTTTCGAATTCCCTCTTTCGTCCCACTTAGAGTTTGTGCTGAGGCAGCTCCCAAATATACGAGGATATCAGGATCCACAAGCTCAATTTGCCTTTCAATAAATGGGCGGCAGATTTCTGTTTCTTGCGGTGTTGGAGTGCGATTTCCCGGAGGGCGCCATGGTACAATATTTGAAAGATATATGGCGTGAGTATTGAGTTTGGCTGCGTGGATTATACGATCCAAAAGCGCTCCTGAACGCCCTACAAATGGTTGACCTTGAATATCCTCATCGCGGCCCGGTGCTTCACCTATAAACATGAGTTTGGCATTCTTCGATCCTTTGCCAAACACAAGATTCTTTGCGGTTAGCTTCAAATTACATCCGCTGAAATCACCGAGAATTCTTTGCAGCTCTTCGAGTGACTGCGCTTGTGATGCCCTTTGCCGCGCATCTTCAATGGCGGCTGAATCTGGAATAACTGATTTGGATTGCTCAGGTCCGTTGGTACTTGCACTTTTCTTTGCCTGCGCTTTTTGTCTTTGAAGAATGGACTGTGCGGCCGAACGGGCATCAAAGTCATCTGGGGGACTATGAGGGATTGAATAAGTACGCTTTGGAGCCGCAGTATCTCTCGGCGCACTTGAGATACTAGTTGTCTCTACCGGAAGATATTGCTTGGGCTGTTCCATGAAACGGTCTACTGGCGCCTCATTGAGACAACAGTCCACACCTGCGCTGGCCAAAAACTCCAGATAGCTTTCCAAACTCGCCAAATCTATGGTGTTGTGTTGTGTCATGGACTGTGTATTGACCCCTATAGTCCTTTGAATTCACTGTGATGCAAAATCACTGTCTGTGTTTCACTTAATTCTGTGAGGAATGAAAGCCCCAATGAATTTGTTTGGGTATTTTATTCTTTTATCTCAAGCCTTGGCAATTGGAGTGTGGAGAACTTACGGCCGAGTTATCCAATACTCCCTTTAAAATCGGGTATATCCGGCAAAAAGTGCGTCCAAAATCGCATTGCACAAAACTTCAGGGTCAATTACACATGGCAGATTATGGCTTGAAGTATTGCATCAAGCAATCATTACACGCTGGAGAAGTTTCAGGGCCGGACGCGAAGGAGCCTTGGAGGCGAAGGGAGATATAAATGGTCGAGGCGCAAGCGCTACCAGAACGCGAGTCCATGGAGTTTGATGTTGTTATTGTTGGCGCGGGACCAGCAGGTCTTTCCGCAGCCATTCGCATCAAACAGCTGGCAGCCGAAAAAGGTGAGGATGTCAGCGTTGTTGTTCTGGAAAAAGGATCAGAAGTTGGTGCTCATATTTTATCGGGCGCCGTAGTTGATCCGATCGGCTTGGATAAACTTTTCCCAGATTGGCGGGAAGACGATAGCGCGCCCCTCAAAACAGAAGTGACTGACGACAAGTTTCTTGTTTTGGGGCCTGCAGGGTCTATGCGCCTGCCAAACTTCATGTTCCCGAAGTTAATGAATAACCATGGAAACTACATTGTTTCCTTGGGCAACGTTTGCCGTTGGATGGCTGAAAAGGCTGAAGCCTTGGGTGTTGAGATTTACCCAGGATTTGCAGCGGCCGAAGTCCTCTATGACGATAACGATAACGTTATTGGTGTTGCGACAGGTGATATGGGTGTTGCTCGCGATGGTAACCAAAAAGATGGTTACATGCGCGGAATGGCTTTGCTTGGTAAGTACACTTTAATTGCGGAGGGTGTTCGTGGCTCTCTTGCTAAAACACTGATTAGTAAATTTGACCTAGACCGTGACAGTGACCACCCGAAGTTCGGTATTGGTATTAAGGAACTTTGGGAAGTTGATCCGGAAAAGCATAAGCTAGGTCTTGTGCAGCACACAATGGGCTGGCCGCTGGACAATAAGACACAAGGCGGTTCATTCCTATATCACTTGGAAAACAATCAGGTTTCTGTTGGGTTTGTTGTAAACCTCAACTATCAAAACCCACATCTGTCACCATTTGATGAGTTCCAGCGTTTTAAAACGCACCTTGCTATCCGCGATGTGTTTGAAGGTGGTAAGCGTATTTCTTATGGTGCTAGAGCTATTACTGAGGGTGGTTACCAATCTGTTCCTAAACTTTCCTTCCCTGGCGGTCTGATGATCGGTTGTTCTGCTGGGTTTGTTAACGTTCCGCGGATTAAAGGCTCTCACAATGCGATGCTTTCTGGCATCCTGGCCGCCGAAACTGTGTTTGATTCCCTTGGAAAAGGCGAAAGTCATGCGGAGTTGACAAGCTTTGACCGTTCTTGGCGTGAGAGTGAAATTGGAAAGGATCTGAAGAAGGTTCGTAACTCCAAACCTCTGCTGACGCGCTTTGGAACGGCAGTCGGTACAGCTTTGTCTGGGCTTGATATGTGGACGAACGAATTGTTTGGCTTCTCGTTTTTTGGTACTCTGAAGCACGGCAAAACAGATGCTGCTAGTCTCAAGCCAGCAAAAGACTGTAAGAAGATTGAGTATCCCAAGCCGGATGGGAAAATCTCTTTCGATAAGTTGTCCTCCGTGTTCTTGTCGAATACAAACCATGAGGAAGATCAGCCAATTCATCTAAAATTGGCGGATGAAACTCTACAGAAACTGTCAGAGCACGATGTGTTCGCTGGACCATCCAATCGCTATTGCCCTGCTGGGGTTTATGAGTGGGTGGAAGAAGGGGATGAAGCTCCTCGCTTCCAGATCAATGCGCAGAACTGTGTTCACTGTAAAACCTGCGATATCAAAGATCCGAACGGAAATATTACTTGGACAGTGCCGGAAGGTACTGGCGGGCCGAACTACCCGAATATGTAAGTGCGACAAGTTGTCGCGGAGGTAGCTAGCCTTTTCGAGACTAAGCCTTTGAAAAACAAAGGTAACATCGAAAAGAAATAGCATTTAATTTAGCCGGATTTCCGGGTTCGAAACCCGGTTTTCCGGTCCTTATTTAAGGGCTTGAAACGGGTTTTGATTCGGGAGAATCACCCTTCTCAAGTCGTCAAAAACTGTGCTTTGCACAGCATAAGCGAGCAACGGTCTGAAGCCTGCTTCAGGTGTTGTTTGGGTGAGATGTTGCGCTCTGTTTCGGACGTGCATTTCGGTTAAATTGCCCACCAGTCTCCGTGGAGAAGCTGGTGGTGTCATTGTCTGGGTTGCCCGTGTCTATCTCAGGACAGATGCAGGTGATAGTCAGACCCCCTGTTCGACCAAGGGTAGCCTAGGGAGCGTGCATGGTTGGCAACGATCATGTGCAGAGCATCCTAACAATGTAACCCCTCCTAGGAGGTGTTGTTCACTGCAAGGTGCACAGCAGATTCTGCCAGCTACAAAGGCGGATGAGGTGCTAGGCTGAATGGTATGGTTAACTCAAGTGAACTGCTGATAAACGCCGTTATCGGGATAAAGCCAAAGTAGCTGACAGGCTTTAGCTAAAAAGCGTGTGGTTGGGTGCTCCCGCTTTACATTCGGGACACGTCGACAAAATAACCACCGGCGGACAGGCAGAACCTAAAGCAATGAGGCGCAACGCTGAATCGATTGGGGATTCCCAATCAGGTTGATTTGTGATTCACTCCTTTTAGGGAGGAGATCACATGGGCCGGCCACTTTCACTTGATTTACGCCTTCGCTTTAAAAGGCTCATTTTATCCGGGATGAGCGGGCGTGAAGCAGCACGCCGCCTGCTGATCTCTCCAGCATCAGGATCTCGCTTGGCCCGTAAAGTTCGGGAGGGGCAGAGTTTAATCCCGGTCAGGACAGGGCGCCCAAAGGGAGGCGGAAAATTGGAGCCCTACCTCTCCTTCTTGCGCGAGCTGGTCAATCAAGACGGAGATATCACGTTGATGGAGTTATGTGATGCACTTTTCATGGCTGAGGGAGTGAGGGTTCACCATACTTCCGTCTCCAAGGCTTTGCGCCGTCTTGGCTACACCTATAAAAAAAATCGTTGGTGGCAACCGAGCGTGGCAAACTCCATGTACAAAATGCCAGAGATGAATGGCGCCACACCCGTCAGCCTATAATGCGTGATCTGCCTGAGAGACTGGTGTTTCTCGATGAAACCAGTGTTAAAACGAATTTAACCCGGCTGCGAGGCCGAGCCTTTAAAGGGGAACGAGCCCTTGACACAGCGCCGTTTGGACGCTGGCAGAACCAGACCTTTATCGCCGGTTTGACCCACGAGGGACTCATTGCGCCCTGGGTTCTGGACGGGGCCATGAATGGCAAGGCATTCACCACTTATATCACGACACAACTGGCTCCATGCTTGCACCCTAAAACGGTGGTCATTCTGGATAACCTGTCCACACACAAAGTTCCAGAAGCCGCAAGGGCCCTCAGACAAAGCGGGTGTTGGTTCCTTTTTCTGCCGCCCTATTCTCCTGATCTCAATCCTATCGAAATGGCGTTTTCCAAGCTCAAAGCACACCTACGCAGAATGAAAGCCAGAACCTTTGAGACCTTGATAAAGGCTCTGGGTGACATATGCGATCTGTTCACACCCCAAGAGTGTTGGAATTACTTCAAGGCAGCTGGATATGTTTCAGTATAAAGGCTCAAGACTATAGATTGCATTAAAAAAGGCGCCTGCTATAGGCGCCTTTTTTGTAGGATTTATTTGCATTGGATTTTGAGCAGTTGAAGCAGACATTGTCTACGGGACTTCATTGCTTTAATCGCCCATTTCGCCGAAGAACGGAAATCACCTTTCGGCGAAGTCCCTAGTCAATTGAGATATCCAGACCAAGGTCAAGTACCGGTGCAGAGTGAGTAATCCAGCCAGTGGAAACCAGATCAACGCCGCTTTCTGCAATAGCCTTGACAGTGGAGAGGTTAACCCCGCCTGATGCTTCTAGGATTGCTCGGCCTTTGTTGAGCTCTACTGCTTGAGCCAGCATTTCAGGCCCGATATTATCAAGCATGATGACGTCTGGAGATACTTCCAGCGCATCTTTCATCTGGTCTAGAGTGTCTACTTCCACTTCAACGCGTACCAAGTGACCTGCGAAGGACCTTGCCCGTTCAATAGCAAGCTTAATGCCACCTGCGACTGCTATATGATTGTCTTTAATCAAAATAGCATCATCCAGACCAAAGCGGTGATTTGCCCCATTGCCGCAACGAACGGCGTATTTTTCAAAGGCGCGCAAACCGGGTGTGGTTTTCCGAGTGCACACTACTTTGCAATTGGTGTGAGCTATTTCATCTGCGAATTTTTTTGTAGCGCTTGCGATGCCGGACAGGTGCCCTAGATAGTTCAATGCAACGCGCTCAGCAGAAAGAAGAGCTTGAGCTGGCCCTTTAATTTGCATGACGATGCTGCCGGGCACCAAAGTACTCCCGTCTTCCTCTAGTATTTCCAATTCGAAATCAGTGCTGCATTGGGCAAATGCGCTAATAGCTAGATCTAAACCGGATAGTACGCCGTTTTGTCGGGAAACAATGACTGCATTGGCTTGTGCATCAGCGGGAATTGTTGCCTGTGAGGTGATGTCACCGGCTCGGCCCAAGTCTTCCAATAGGGCGGCTTTAACCGCCTCGTCAACCATCAAGGGGGATAGTGTCGGCAGTGGGGAAGTCATAGGATTTTCTCGCCTTTGATTGCATTTTGACCAACAGGGGTTTCCATGGCTATTTCAACCAATTCGGCCACTGTTTTATAAGTAATGTTGGAACGACGGGCGAGTGCCTCTTTCTTTTCTGGGAAATCTGAGCGAAAATGGCCGCCACGACTTTCTTCCCGAAGTAGGGCGGAAGCTGTAATTATTTTTGCGGCTTCTACCATATTTCGGATGGATTCTCGATGGCATAGGGCACTTGCTTTACCCAGTAACGCTAAGGTTACCTGCAAGCCTTCTGCGTTTCGCTCCACACCAACATGTTTACTCATATTTGAGCGGATCAAGTCAACAACTGAGCGCTCTACCGGATTTCTTTCCGAAGCTTGGTCCTGATGGTCATCTATTTCAGCCCAATGATGAACTTTGGGATGAGGCATCAGACCTTGAATATCCTCGGCAATTCTTGTGGCAAAAACTACAGCTTCTAGAAGTGAATTCGATGCAAGCCTATTGGCCCCATGCGCACCGGTAGAGGCGACTTCACCTGCGGCCCATAAACCGTCCAAAGATGTTCTGCCGCTGGCATCAGTTAAGACGCCGCCCATGTGATAGTGAGCCGCGGGACAAACCGGAATTGGAGTTGTCATTGGGTCAATGTCGGCGGCTTTGCAGGCTGCATAGACAGTTGGGAAGGCTGTTTTGAAGTCAGCCCCAATTGCCTGTCGGCAATCCATAAAGGCCTTGCCACCTTTAGCTATTTGACGATGTATGGCACGTGCCACAACATCACGTGGTGCCAATTCTAGGTCGGGGTGGACCCCTTCCATTATACGGTGTCCGCTGCCATCAATAAGCGTTGCACCTTCTCCGCGCAAGGCTTCACTGGCCAAGGGGGCCGGGTCCGTGTTTACATCCAAAGCGGTCGGGTGAAACTGAACAAACTCCGCGTCCGCGATAATTGCTCCGGCTTGTGCGGCCATTGCCATGCCATGGCCATTGGCTTCAATTGGGTTGGTGGTCGTACGGTAAAGGTGCCCAACACCGCCGGACGCCAAAACAACGGCTTTAGCCGGAATGTTTATGCGCTGTGTGCCACCTCGGCGGCGCGCGGTAATACCGGTCACATAGCGTCCATGTGTGAGCAGCTTACAGCCGATATAACCTTCTATGATCCGAATGGACGGTGTGTTGCGAGTGGCTTCCACCAAAGCGTCCATAATCGCTTTGCCCGCCATATCACCGCGAACGCGCACAATACGACTTGCCGAATGAGCGGCCTCTCGTGAGAGCTCCAGTTTGCCTGCCAGATCTTTATCAAAGGGAACGCCATAGGACAGAAGGTCATGAATGCGTTCAGACGCTTCCTTGGTCATGCCCTCCACGATATTGGGAAGACAAATGCCGTCTCCGGCTTCCATTGTGTCTCTTGCGTGTTTTACGTAGGAGTCTCCTTCTGCAACAGCAGCGGCGATGCCGCCCTGAGCCCAAGAAGAAGAGGTTCCGCCGCCAACGGGGGCATTCGTGACGATTGTAACAGGTCTGGGTGCGAGTTTTAACGCACAGAAGAGGCCTGCAAGACCACCTCCCAGAATTACTACATCATCAACTCCGTGCAGAGCCACAGCAGGGGCGAGTGAAGAGGAAGATTTGATCATGGAATGGTCAGTTCAATAATTGGTGAATAAACTATGCGACATGTAGAGTGCATCGAACCAGATGGCGATGGCAGACTGACTATACTGAACTAATCAGTCTGCGTAACCTGAAAATATATTAGTTTGTTTTGAGGTTGATCATGCGCTCAACAGATGCGCGCGCACGCTCGGCAATGCTTTCATCAACAATAACCTCACCGGACATATCTAATAGGCTGTCGAGAATCTTGTTCAATGTAATCCTCTTCATATGCGGACATAGGTTGCAAGGTTTAATGAAATTGACGTCCGGCGTTTCCGAGGCAACGTTGTCCGCCATGGAGCACTCGGTAATCATCATGACTTTCTTAGGGCGCTTTTCCTTAACCCAGTTGATCATATGGGCTGTTGAACCTGCAAAATCAGCCTCGTCAACTACCTCCGGGGGGCATTCTGGGTGAGCTATGATTTTTACATCAGGATCAACTTTCCGGTAATCGCGCAGCTCTTCTGCGGTGAAGCGCTCGTGGACTTCACAGGAACCGGCGTAGGTAAGAACCTCCACGTCGGTTTGGCGCCCAACATTTGCAGCAAGGTACTGGTCAGGGACAAGGAAAACTCTATCTGTCCCCATAGCTTCAACTACTTGAACGGCGTTGGAAGAGGTGCAGCAGATATCACACTCGGCTTTTACATCCGCTGACGTGTTGACATAGGTGATGATTGGAATGCCCGGGTTTTCTTCCCGTAGCTTTCGTACATCTGCTCCTGTAATGGATTCTGCAAGAGAACACCCTGCATCCATGTCGGGTATGAGTACAGTTTTTTCTGGACTGAGAATTTTAGAAGTCTCTGCCATAAAATGAACGCCGCATTGCACGATCACTTCTGCATCAGTTTTTTGTGCTTCCTTAGCCAGCTGTAAGCTGTCACCAACAATATCTGCAACCCCATGGAAAATATCAGGAGTCATATAGTTATGAGCGAGAATAACAGCGTTACGCTGCTTCTTTAGTTTGTTGATTGCATACATGTAAGGAGCTAACGCAGGCCACTCAATTGCGGGAATAAAATCCTTTAGCTTCTCATAGATAGGTGCTGTTTCTCGAGCCACTTCTTCAGTGTACGAAAGATCAGGGCGTGGCAGAACACCAAACCGCTCTTTTGCAGTAAGCGGCGGCGTTGGCACACCATTCTGCAATGTCGTGGCCTTTTCAAGTGTGGCAGTCATGCGTCGCTCCTTTGGCAACCTGTAGTTCTGTCTTCCTTATGCTCAAAATGAGTATAAGGAGACTAATAAAAATTGCGGCCTTTGCCGCCTTATGCTCAACTAGTGCATATATAAGGTCTAGAAGTGGAAATCAAAAGAAATCTTGTGCCAATAATTCTAAGAAACTCAAGCATACCAACTTGAAAAGTAAATTCTTCAAAATAGACAATGGCTTGCTGAGACACCGGTAGTTGGGGGCTAATCCCATTTATACTGCTTGTTCTTAATGGACGATTATTTTTACCTTTGTATGTAAGTGAGATGAAGTCAGTAATATGTGTTGAATGACTTGGAAATAGTCTTTTTGTAAGTGCCCGCGTAAGGAAGTAAGTTGTGGAACAGTTTAAAGCTCTTTGGATTACAAAGGATGAAAGCAGTGGTAAAATTATGCCTGCTACTTGGAAAAGCACTCGTGTTGATGACCTTTCCGCGGGTGATGTACTTGTCAAAGTCACCCATACTACAGTGAACTATAAAGATGGTATGGCATTATCTAATAACCCCGCGATTATTCGCAGGTTTCCGATGATCCCTGGAATAGATGTCATTGGTGAGGTTGCTCAAAGTTCATCCCCAAAGTTCTCTGAGGGCGATCCTGTGATTTTGAATGGCTATGGCCTGAGTGAGGTACACACAGGAGGGTATGCGTCTTATGCAAGGGTCAATAGTAATTGGTTGGTTCGCCGTCCTGCAGAAATTTCGGCAAGGCGTGCTGCAGCAATTGGGACTGCTGGTTATACTGCAATGCTGTGTGTACTCGCACTCGAACAGTATGGAATCAGTCCTGACAAAGGTCCAGTTGCGGTTTCCGGAGCTTCCGGCGGTGTGGGTACTGTGGCTTTGAGCATCCTTTCAAAGTTGGGTTACCATACGATTGCTTTTACAGGTCGGGAAAATGAAACAGAATTTTTGAAAGGTCTTGGAGCCAACGAGGTTCGAAATCGCTCGGAGATAGGGCTTGCTGGAGAGCCGTTCCAGAAAGAAAGTTGGGCTGGTGCTGTTGATGTTGCGGGCAGCCATACTCTAGCAAACTTGATTTCCCGCGCCAACTACGGTGGAGCTGTAGCTGCCTGTGGCATTGCGCAAGGATATGGCTTGGAGGCGTCAATGCTGCCGTTCATTCTTCGCTCTGTAGCTCTTTTGGGCGTTGACAGTGTTCATGCGCCAATGCACTTGCGCGAGCAAGCTTATGAGAGGCTTGTTTGTGATCTGGATTTACATAAGCTCGATAGTTTGTCTGAAAGCTGTCAGCTGGATGAGGTTCCAGAAAAAGCAGCAGCAATTTTGCAAGGGAAAATCCGCGGCAGGTTAGTTGTCGAGGTTGATTAGGCCTCCATGTGCTGACCATATTTGCGAGTTCACCCACTCACTTTAACTTCCAAGCGAGAGGGTGATCGTTTGATGGTGCAGATGAAGTCTTGAATTACAAATTACTACTGTTGAGAGAGAGGGTTAGCTCCAACCTCCACCGTAGGTCTTATAAAAAATATGCTGGCCGACGCGGTAAAGGCGTTGCATTGAACCAGCCCAATTGGGACGCACATATGTTGCATGGTAATGTGTTGAGGCACCGATGACATCCATACCCAAGTTTTGCTCTGCTGCCTTCCAAGCGATATCCTTGGCCCGGTTCCACGCTCTTCCCTTTATAACCGTCTCTGCCTTGCCATCGCAGGCAAAGGAGAACTGGCAGGCATTTCGCTTGTGCTGGTTTTGATAGACGACATCACAAACCGTATTGGGATACGTTGGGTTTTTAACTCTGTTTAGGACGACTTGGGCAACAGCGACTTGGCCGCGATAGGGCTCTCCTTGAGCTTCAAAGTAAATTGCCTCGGCCAAACATTGCTGCTGTTTCTTCTTGTGGACGCTTTGGGGAAGCTTGCTGTGGTACCACCAGTGAGGGTTACTTTTAGAAAGCTTGACCATATTGGCTTTGGGTGTGGGAATCTCGTTCAGAGCACCGAGTGCACTACTATTTAACAGAGCATTGAATGGAGCGTCATTCAAGTTCTTTGGGCTAGGGGCATAAGCACTAATTAAATCGGTCGTTGTGGTAGTCGGTTGGTTTGAAGCCCTTAGTTTCGCTTTCGGAATTACAGTAGAGTTTGTCCTGTTAGCAGACGCGTCATCAGTGCTGGTAGGTGCCACCCTCAGAGCTGGGCGGATAAGGCTAGTTGTTTTGACAGCAGAGGTTAATTCCATGTTATTTTGACTGATACGTGCAGTGGAGAAGCTGCCGCTTTTATCTTCAAAACTTTGAGCTTGCTTTTTAGGTGGAGCACCCGGCTTGGATTGAGGAGTTAGCTCTGTCAAATCGTAGGAAAGTCCCCCCAGAGGGGCTTCTATTATTTGCATCCACCGCGGTTTGGAATAATCGTATTCATCAGATATTGCTGGAATATCTTGCAGGGAAACTGGTAGGGCGCTGACGAATATGCCAATTCCAGCCAGACACACTGAAAAGAGACTGTGTTCCAGAAAAAGCTGAATACGAAAACTTGGCATAATATCGACAACCAGCAGGCGCAACCTTTGTCCAATAGCCATGCTGTTACATATCCCTATTAACCATACTAAACACTTTTCCAAATACGTAAGGAACCTGTCAAAGTTGATCTATTAACCTTGACAGAGTGTTAAACTCAACATGGATATGATTAAAAGAGTGCTTTTTAAACTATAGAAAGGGGTGAATAAAGACTAAGAGCGCCCAACTCGCAGTCCCAATGAAGGCCTTTCTTTCAATATTTCCCGTCGAAAGCGGTACATAGCCGCCGGCCTTCCACCCGTTGTTGTAGATGTTTTTCCTATGGGCTCCACAATTTGTGCAGATTCAACAAGGCGCCTGAAGTTCTGCTTGTGAAGATGATGGCCTGAAATTGCCTCAACTGTACGCTGTAGGTCCGTTAAGGTAAACTCCGAGGGCATGAGTTCGAAGACGACTGGCCTGTACTTAAGTTTTGCGCGCAACCGTGAAACTGCGGTTGCCAGCATGCGGCGATGGTCAATGATGAGGTCCTCTCCAAATACGAGAGGAGCACTGCTATCATTTTCCGGTAAACGGCCGTCCCGCTTTGACTCGGTAACAAGGCCTGCTCCGTACATTAATTCATAGCGATCCAGAACCCTTTCTTCATCCCAGTTTTCTGGAGCTGATCCAAAGGCGAGGGAAAACTGCTCATTGGCCCCAAGTTTAGGTATACGGCTTCTAGAGGAAACTTGAGACTTTCGTTCGTAGAACGTTTTTACCTGCGGAACCAAATTGTTTTCAACCTGAGATGGGGCTCCATTGCGCCAATCCTCCCATGGAAAGAAATCATACCATGACCGCCAGCGCGCGCCTTGAGCAAAAAGAATCCTGTCTGATTCTGGGGTTTGTCGCGTCAGGGCCAGGTAGCCAACAGATACCATATGAGGTTTATTTGGAGAGTAAGTCATGTGTCTGCCTCGATCCCCGAAGGTGTATAATTGCTCTACATGACCAAGGCGCAAAGCTGTCTGCTCTTCAACAAACTCTCTCAGGCCAATTTCGAATGTTCTATGTTGAAGTGGATTAAAGGGGCCAGAGGGTAGGCCTTTAACATTCTGAGTACTTTCCTTAGGAACTGTCAGAACATATGGCGTTGCATTTACCACGGAGACGATGACGGCATTCAGACCAATCTCGATCATGGCGTCTTGATGCGTCATTGAGTAAACTTCCCTCTCTTTTTCTATGTGTTTATAAATGAGTATTAGTGTTCTAAGTCAATACACTGGATATATGAAGGAGGTTCCACAGGAAGCTTCGGCACCTCTTCCTATTCCTGCAATTGCCTTTGACATACGCCCGTCTCTTTGAAGCAGCTTGTCCGCGTGAGAAACCATGAGAGCATTGGGAGTAGCGGTGGGTGCACATGAGCGCAGCTGCTTGGCATGATGTTCTTCAGATTTGGCAGGATTTAAAGCACAAGCGAGAATAAATGCAGCGGCAGGGGAGCGACTAATTCCAAACCAGCAGTGCAGTAGAATTGACTCAGTCTCACTATTGTTTTCCATAAAGCTCAGCAATTCAGCAATATGTGATGAATTGGGGCTGACATAGCCCTCCCGTTCCTCTGTAATGTCATTGAAGTGGAGGGGCAGGTGATCTTTACTGGCGATGCCCGAAGGGCGCACCACTTTTTGGATTGGCGAGATCAAAGACACAACTCGCTTGATATTGTGGGACTGAATAGTTGTTTCAAGGCTGGAAAGTGGGCAAACGACGAGTGTGGGCATTTAGCGATATTTCCGGAGTATTGTTTGTTCGAAAACCTGTGAGACGTGTTTTAGAAAAAGCGCTTGTGCATCCATTGTTGACAGCGGAACAATACCGTCTCGTATAAACTGAACTTGCTGACTCGTCAGGTCTTTTGGGGTGCCGAAGTACGTGTCTGCTTCGGCTTTGGAAAACCCGGCAAGGTAGAGTGCTTCAAAGTAGGCACTGATTATATCAGCTCTTTTTATAAGTTTACTTATCTTCATTGGTAGAGGGTGGGGTAAGCTAAACCTTTGGTGGACCGCTGAGTGTATGCGCTCCTCCACGCCTTTATAGCTTTCTCCCAAAACAGTTTTAAAGGGAGAAATCATGTCACCGATAACATACTCAGGCGCATCATGTAGGAGTGCGGCTAGTCTCCAGTTATTTTCAATGTCTGGCTTGAGAAAACACAGAATTTGCTCCACGATAATACTGTGCTGAGCAACAGAGAAGGCATGCGCGCCTACTGTTTGTCCATTCCAACGGGCAACACGGGCCAAGCCATGGGCGATGTCTTCGATTTCAATATCAAGAGCAGATGGCTCCAGAAGGTCCAGTCTTCGGCCCGATAACATTCGCTGCCATGCTCGTTTTTGACCGGAACTCATTTTATCTTCCACCGCTGTTTTGTGCTCTTGTCGTTTGCGATTAAGGCCAGTCGAAATTTGCCCATTGTGGAATTTGGGGCTCCAAGGTTATGCCGGCCGCAGTTAGAGTATGGCCTGCATCAATGCCGGTTTTGACTCGATCCAGACGCAGCATTGCGAGGCCGGTTTTGCCAAAGGAGGAAGACAGGGTTCCCGCTGGCTTTCCATCAATTTCGATTGGGGTGTCAGTTTCGGGTAATGTATCTGGCGCCTTTACTTGAATGATGCGCTTTCTGGCTGTGCCTCTGTGTTTCATTCGCGAAACCACTTCCTGACCTATGAAGCACCCCTTCTGGAAGGATATGCCGTTAAGGCAGTCCATATCCACATCGTGTGGGAAAACGTCTCCAAGAGAAAAGTCCAAGCCGCTTTCAGGAACGCCCAATGCAATGCGGTGCTCATTCCATTGTTCTTGTGACTTCGGTAGAGTTTTGGAGAAAATTTCCTCCGGTTTCTGGGAGGAGGCGAGAAACCTTATTCCAAGGGCGGGGAGCCGTGGATCCAATTGATATCCATCTGGTAGGCTCTCTCCCCAGCCAACTATCACTGTCTTCTCGTTCGAGATGTCAAGAATTTCAACTTTTGCTCGTAGCCGATAAAATACCAGACGCTTCTGGAACTCAGGAAGTTCGCCAATAGGCAGTTCCAGTAGAAAGCTATCCTCTTCCTCTGCATAAATGAAAAAATCCCAGAGAACCTTGCCTTGAGGTGTCAGAAGTGCCGAATACGCGGACTTTCCTACTTCTAATGTATCTAGGTCGGATGTTATGATATTTTGCAGAAAAACCCGAGCATCTGGCCCTTCAACTTTGAGTACACCTCGCTCACTTAATTGGGCGAATTTGAAAGACATATTCAATCTCCTGAGCGTTGAGTGGAAGAGGGCATCATACAGGTGACTTTGGCTGATACTCTAAGCTGCAATCAACGCCAATACATAACCTTGAGGCTCAATATTGTTTTGAACAGACATTTATTTCAAGAGGGGCGTCAAGAGTTAGTCTCCGGCGACAAAATAGAGCAGTGTCCCATCCGGAGCGATTCCCAAGCGGAAAAATGTCCATGCGCCATAATCCAGCATCTCATAGTACTCAGAGGAGGTTATAACACGCAAAAGAGACACCATCTCTTTCGCCGATAGCTCATTGAGTGAAACCTGCGAGAAATAGGGCCAGACATAAGCTTCATTCTCTTGCCCTGCATGAAGCAGCGTTCCTTCCGCTTCTAATATGTCTTGCAGGATTGCAAGAGTTTCGAAGCCTTGTCCATCTCCAGAGTTTTCGCGTAGGTAGGCGATTGGGTCGCTGATTTCTTCGTAATTGAGAAGTGTACTATGCTCCGTTAAAAGGGGGCGCAAATTTTCAATTTTACCACTACGGGCAATGTCCAGAAGACGATTTCGTGTCTCCTGTACGGCTCTTGGTATTTCTTCGAGTGCAGAAATGGGTGTTAGGTTAACTCCTGCATCTTCGGCTGCAGGGCGTTTTGTTTGTTCACCAGAAGTGTCAACAGGAAAGGCCCCTTCAATTTGCGGAATACCATCGGGCTGAGGCTTGGTAATGCGAATTGTTTCAGTCCCAACCACTTTGGTACTTGCTTGGACTGGAGCAGTAATGACCAAAAGTCCCATAGCTAGCAGACGGAAATACATGAAGGGCTCCAAAATAATTTAGTAAATGCAGAAGAGCACTCTAGTCGTATCTATGATTAATCTCCAGAAACGAAAGGCTTTCTGCACACATCAAATTGACATGAGGAGTTTAGTGTAGGCCATAAACACTGATCTGAAATTTCAGAGCCTAAGGGACAGCTAGTGCACTAATGGAGATTGCGTTCGATTGAATAATCTCCTCGTTCCACTCTCATAGGGATTTCTTCCGCAAATTGTGAAACAGCACTTTCTCCAAAATGGGAAACTAGATCCATCATCGCATTAAAAAGTGCAGCATGCGCCATCGCCGTGGAGTCAATACCATGAGATGTTCCCTCTTCCCATGCCTCTTGAATGAAGCTGAGTGCTAGCCTTCTAATTTCGGCATCACTTACCTCTACTTCATTTCCATTGGCATCAACCATTACGCAAGTGCTCTGTTCTTTAATCATAGGCTCAACATGTTCCCAAGTTACTGTCCTGTTGGCGAGTGAATTACACCTATGACCAATTCCGTCGGGGCGACTCACTGACTTAAATCTGACGGTAGCAAGGCTCTGAGCAGGGGAAAAGTGGAGAAAATGGAAGAGAAAAAGTCGTCCAGAGTTTCTGTAAACTATGGTTAACAGCTCTCGTTCTTAGGTCTTATTAAAACGTTATTCACGGATAATCTGTGGAAACTACTTATAAAGCACTAATCTCGGCTATATTTCACAATCACATCTTGCGTGATTCTCACGCCTTCTGAGGCATAGCGTCTGGAGGATTCCTGTGCGGAAGCTGTACACCTTCTGTAGACAGATGAAAAGCCGCGGTAGCCTTGGTTAAAACGTTCTACAAAGCGGCGACGGCGGAGCTCATTATTGACTTCAGAATCAAGGAACGCTTGCATCCGCCCACTCCATTCGTACTTCTCGTCGTGGCCACATAGAGGCCGTAAGTAGTGCAGGCCGCCCATAATTTCTGCCAGTCGCATCACTTGTTTTTCATAGGGAGGAGACTGAAGACGCAGTTCTTCTGCTTCTTGTTGACTACGGTCCTTCTGTTGCTCTTGTTGCGCAGGTTCGGGTGTTTGCCCAAAGCTTAAATTTTGGCTGTTTGCGACAAAAAGAAAAGTACAACCTATGAGAACAGATATTAGCCGTTTTTGTCCCATTTTTTGGGTAACCTCAGGTTAGTTTTCTATTCACTGCGAAATATAACTTATCGGCTCTACTGATAGTTGAGAAACATTTATTTTCCTCAAAATATGCCAGAGGTATTAATTAGAGTGGGTTCTAGCTGCATTAAATATGAAAATTGGACGATGAAACAGCCATTAGATAAAAGGACCGGACTGATTGGCGCTAAGGAAAAGCGGCCAGTTATTCTTGTTCCCTACAACCCATTGTGGGTGAATACCTTCCAGTATCACGCTGCCGTTATAATGCGGGCTCTTGGTACTAAGGTTATCCAAATTGAGCATATTGGCTCCACCGCAGTGCCAAAGTTAATGGCAAAGCCTATAGTCGATATTCTTGTAGTTCTGGAAAATACCGCCGAGGAAAACGAGTATCTCCAAATTATGCTGGAGTGCGGCTATAGTTTGCGGGTACGGGAGCCAGACCACGATGAACACCGTATGTTTCGTTCGCAGATGAGGGATGTCCACATCCATTTTTTCTCCCAGCGATCAATTGAAATTGATCGTTATCTAATCTTTCGCAGTGCTTTACGTGAGAGCGAGGAGATTCGGAACAATTACCAGCGGCTTAAGCAGCAGCTTGCCTGTCAGGAGTGGGAGGATATGAATGAGTATGCGCAGGCCAAGTCGGTTTTCATAGAAAACACTATCAAGGAAAACTCAAAGCCTAAGTAAGAACTTATTTTTTGACACTGGGAGTAGTCGTTGCGCTTACACAAACAAAGCGTCGACAGCTTCCTGAGTAGCTTTGGTATTATCTTGTTCACCTAACCCAAGAATGTGACCATGGATGATTGAGCCTACTTTGTTAATAAGTGGGCGCACAGTCCCGACGGTTTCGTGCGCAACGCGCCTCAGACGCTCTTCAAGAGGCATGTTTTCTTTGGTGAGTAGCCCCTGTAAATCGGCGACTTTCCTGTCTACCTTTGTGACAGCTGTTTGCAATGCCTCGCGCAACTCGGCGGGGGATGCATGGTACGCATTAATTGCTAGTGATTTTTCTGAAAAGGATGAGTTTTCAAAATGCTCTACATAGTTCCTAGGCTGCCATTCCAGAACGTCTTCCACACAATCAGGTAAATCTGGCAGCATTTCCAGAAGCATCACAACCTCATTAAAGTGATTGAGGTAATCTGTGGCAAGACCTGTTTGAGGATGAATATTGGCTCTCTCAAGTCTCTCGGCATTTAAAGTGCCAAGGCCAAGCTGTGAGAGCATGCTGTTCATTCATTCCTCCAATACTATTATGATTATTTATGCTTAACCTACTGGTGAGACATTGCCAAACGATGAAGTTAAAAAGGGTCGTTGTATGTGTGGAAGATACACTTTGACTGCATCCCCAGAGGATGTTCGTAGGCTTTTTGAGTATATCGAGCAGCCAAATTTTCCCCCGCGCTACAACATCTGCCCAACACAGCCCATTGGTCTCGTGAAAAATGAGCATGGGGGTAGGCATTTCGCGCTGGCTCGGTGGGGACTGGTGCCGTCTTGGGTGAAGGACCCTGCAAGTTTTACATTGCTTATAAATGCCCGTGCCGAGACGGTATTGGAAAAGCCTAGCTTTAAAAACGCTATGAAGCATCGCCGCTGTCTTATTCCTCTGACAGGTTTCTACGAGTGGAAGTCTGAGGGTTCAAAAAAACAACCATATTATATTAGCAGTCAGTCGGGTGAGTCTTTGGCTGTAGCCGGTCTTTGGGAAACTTGGAGCCATCCTGACGGGGGAGATATTGACACAGCAGCGCTTTTAACTGTTCAGTCCAACGATGATCTCAAGTCAATTCACCATAGAATGCCTGCTCTTATTGAAAGGAGAGATTTCGAGGCATGGCTGAATACCGATGACGTACTGTCCCGCCATGCCGTTCACTATTTGAAACCCGCAGATGCCAGCACCTTGCAAGCTGTTCCTGTATCACAGCAAGTGAATAACCGTGCCCTTGACCTGCCTGAATTAATAGAGCCCGTAAAGCTTCAAAAAGCAGAAGGGCAAACAGTCTTGAATTCCACGAGCAAACAAACAGGAAAAACAAAAAAGCAAGAGAGATCAGAAAATCCGCAGCAACTCGATCTTTTTTAAATCATAGTCGATCAGCGGACAGGACCCTATCTGGGTTAAGCGTATTCTTAGGATCCAAGGCAGATTTTATTGTATGCATCAGGTTCATTTCAACGGTACTTTTTACTTTTGGTAGAAGGTCGCGTTTCAGACGTCCAATGCCATGTTCTGCTGAGATGGAGCCGTTGTACTTGATTACTATGCCATGAACAATTTCATTCACTTTATCCCATTGGGAGAGAAACTCCGCTTTGTCAGCCCCTGCTGGTTGGGAAATGTTGAAGTGAATGTTGCCATCTCCCATGTGGCCGAAGGGAACCGGGCGAGCATCGGGAATATAAGATTTAACTGCTGCAATCGCTTCTTCAAGGAACTCTGGAATTTTTGCTACAGGTACGGAGACATCATGTTTGATTGATCCGCCTTCATGTTTTTGTACCTCTGACATGCCATGACGTAATCTCCAAAAACTCTGGGCTTGAGTGCTATTTTGGGCAAGTACGGCGTCAGATAAAATATTCAGGTCGAAAGCTTGGGAGAACAAGTTTTCTGTAGCGCTTGAAAGATCAATTGTCTTGGAGCCTGCGGAAAGCTCCAGCAGGACGTACCAGTTATGCTCTTGCGTAAATGGTGAGCGAGCGCCTTCCAAGTGCTTTATCGCAAATTGAAGGCCTGTTTGGGGCATAATTTCAAACCCAGTCAGCATGGAACCGGCTTGGGAACGGGCAAGCGTAAATAATTGGAGCGCAGCGGCGGGCGAATCCATTGCGCAAAGAGCGACCTCGGTCGATATGGGCCTAGGGAATAATTTCAATGTGGCAGCAGTGATGACCCCGAGAGTACCTTCTGATCCAATGAATAATTGTTTCAAATCGTAACCAGTATTGTCCTTTCGTAAGGTACGCAGCCCCTCCCAGATTTCCCCGTTTGCAAGAACGACTTCTAACCCCAAAACAAGGTCCCGGGTATTGCCGTATGAAAGAACCGCGGTCCCTCCAGCATTCGTAGAAATGTTCCCTCCAATTTGGCAGGACCCCTGTGAGCCAAGGGTTAGTGGAAACAGTCTGTCGTGCTGTTCAACAGCATCGTGAAGAGCCTGCAGAGTTACTCCGGCATCCACAGTAACTGTATATCCATCTGGATCTATAGAACGGATTTTATTGAGTCGGGATAGGGAAAGAACCAGCTCTGATCCGCAGAATTTTGGGGTTTGTCCGCCAACAAGGCCTGTGTTGCCTCCTTGTGGTACAATTTTTAGACCCTCCTTATTTGCCAGTTTCAAAGCCTCACTGACTTCATGAGTACTTCCTGGCCGGAGGACCATTGGTGTGCTGCCTTTGAATTTATCCCGCCACTCCACAAGGTAGGGTGCTTTGTCTGCTTCATTCAGCAGAACATTCTTTTCTCCAAGTAGTTTCTGGAAGGTTTCCAGAGGGAGTTTAGAGGTCATTTGGCTGTCTTCTTTCTTACATTGTCTGCCCTGTATGCTCACGCTTGAGGCTGCCAAGCAACGGAGCTCTGTGTTCATTTGCGGACTCCTATACCTTGATGAACCGTGAACAGTATGCAATAGGATTTTTCAAAACTGCACTGCTGATCAAGCAGGACTTATTCAGGAGAAAAATATGGCAGAAGCGAAAGGGTTAATGGAGGGTAAGCGCGGTCTTATTATGGGGCTTGCCAATAACCGTTCTATCGCTTGGGGTATCGCCAAGGCTCTGCACAATGCTGGAGCCGAAATTGCACTCACTTATCAAGGCGAAGCGTTGAAGAAACGCGTGGAGCCATTGGCTGACCAGCTGGATGGTTTTGTAGCCGGCCACTGCGATGTGACAGATGGGGAATCCATCGACGCTGTTTTTAAGGCAGTTGAAGAAAAGTGGGGCAAGATTGACTTCTTGGTTCATGCAATTGCTTTTGCTGATAAAGACGAACTGGTCGGGCGCTATGTAGATACGAGCGAAGAGAACTTTAATAAGTCTTTGAATATCTCTTGCTATTCTCTGGCAGCGGTTGCCCGGCGGGCTGAGAAACTGATGACCGATGGTGGGTCGATGGTTACTCTGTCCTATTATGGGGCAGAAAAGGTAATGCCAAATTATAATGTTATGGGTGTTGCCAAAGCTGCTTTAGAAGCTTCTGTGAAGTACCTTGCTGTGGATCTTGGGCCAAAGAAAATCCGTGTGAACTCTATCTCCGCGGGCCCAATTAAAACACTGGCAGCTTCTGGAATTGGTGACTTCCGCTATATTTTGAAGTGGAACGAGTACAACGCACCTCTTCGCGAGACAGTAAGCATTGATGATGTCGGAAACTCCGCTCTTTATCTTCTTTCAGACCTTAGTCGTTCAGTGACTGGAGAAAACCACCACGTTGATAGCGGGTATCATGTTGTTGGTATGAAGGCGGTAGATGCTCCAGATATTTCAGTCGTTAAAGACTAAAATATCTATCAAATCTATAATTGCTGGGGCGCCCCTTTTAGGGGCGTCTTTTTTGTGTCGCATTTTTGTCCCGGGGAATGTAGATTATTAAAAATATGGCGGTAGGGAGGCATCTATTGCCTCTTTAGGGAAATTAAGCGAGAGCAATGGCAGTTAAAGACCAGACCATCACGAATGAGAGCATCACTCCCGCAGCAAAAATGGCGCCGACGCCAATATTTTTTATTCGTCATGGCGAAACAGACTGGAACGCTGAAGGACGACTGCAAGGCCAACAGGATATTCCGCTAAATAATCGGGGGCGCGAGCAGGCAAGGCGTAACGGTCGTGTCTTGAGGGCTTATCTCAAAAATGTAGGTATCAGCACTGAAAGCCTGAATTTCGTTAGCTCTCCAATGGCACGTACTCGTGAGAGTATGGAGCTTTTACGTGAAGAACTTGGTTTAGCACGTGAGGACTATGTACAAGACGAGAGATTGAAAGAGATCACCTTTGGGGTAATGGAAGGTAAAACTTTGCCCGAGGTGGATGAGCTTATGCCTCAGTATGGAGCTGCCCGCAGAGAAGACAAGTGGGGATTTGTTCATCCTGAAGGGGAGAGCTATGAATTGCTTTCACTAAGAATACAAAGTTGGCTTGTTACACAATCCAGACCGTTGGTTGTTGTCTCCCATGGAGGTGTCCTACGTGTTCTAAGGGGACTGCTGGAAGGGCATAAGACTCATGTTATCCCTAAACTGCCAGTTCCACAGGATGAGGTCTTTCTTTGGAGGGACCAAAAGGGATGTTGGTTATAATTCGCCTGCTAAATGGCATTGAAACACTCACTTGAGAATTAATAAAGGGCGATAGGAGGGGGCGGTGATTGACCCGAGGAACTATCAGTCCTACAACCTGCGTGAGTTTGATAGGATCGAGATAATTTAGATGTCCCATAACAGCTTTGGTCACATGTTTCGCGTAACAACCTGGGGGGAAAGCCACGGCCCAGCCCTCGGTTGTGTGGTTGACGGATGCCTTCCGCTTATTCCAATTACAGCGGAAGAGATTCAGGTTTATTTGGATCAGAGAAAACCGGGACAGTCCAAGTTTACGACACAGCGGCGTGAACCTGATCAAGTTCGGATATTGTCCGGAGTTATGGTCGATGAAGACGGTGTTCAAAAAACCACAGGAACGCCAATTTCCTTGATGATCGAGAATACCGATCAACGGTCCAAGGATTATTCGGAGATTAAAGAACGGTATCGCCCTGGGCATGCTGATTATACCTATGACGCGAAATACGGTATTCGTGATTATCGCGGGGGCGGGCGCTCTTCTGCAAGAGAGACTGCAGCGCGCGTGGCTGCTGGGGCAATTGCCCGTAAGGTAGTGGCCTCAATGAATATTCGCGGTGCATTAGTACAAATGGGGCCACATAAAATTAATCGTGACAATTGGGAGTGGGCGGAAGTTTACAACAACCCGTTTTTTTGTCCAGATAAAGAAGCTGCTGCATTCTTCGAGGGGTATTTGGATAGCATCCGCAAGGATGGATCCTCAATCGGGGCAGTCATTGAAGTTGTCGCCGAAAATGTTCCCGTAGGTTTGGGAGCCCCAATCTACGGGAAATTAGATCAGGATATTGCCTCTGCTTTCATGTCCATTAATGCTGTTAAAGGCGTGGAAATCGGGAACGGTTTTGAGGCTGCCAGCTTAACGGGTGAAGCAAATGCAGACCAGATGCGCATGGGCGCAGACGGGAAACCTGTATTCCTTTCCAATCAGGCGGGGGGAGTTCTAGGTGGCATATCCAGTGGTGCACCCGTTGTGGCCCGCTTTGCGGTCAAGCCTACGTCTTCCATTTTGACACCGCGCCAATCGGTCACCCGTAGTGGTCAGGAAGTTGATGTGATGACCAAAGGGCGCCATGATCCATGTGTTGGAATTAGAGCCGTTCCTGTTGGTGAGGCGATGATGGCGTGTGTGCTGGCGGATCACCTAATTCGCCACAGAGGCCAAGTCGGCGGATGATTCCTCAACGCCTTTCGCTGGTCACATTGGGCGTATCTGATCTTGCTAAGTCTCGTCAGTTTTACGAGGCGTGGGGCTGGAAGGTGCATGCTCGCTCAGGGGAAGATATTATCTTCTACCAATTAAATGGAATGGTGCTTGGCCTCTATCCATTGGGTGAGCTTGCAAAAGATATGACAGTTTCCAAAGATAGCTTAGGGACGGGTATGGTTACACTTGCCCTTAACTTTGGAAGTGAGGCAGAAGTAGGCGCAGCATATGGTACTGCACTTCTGGCCGGTGCGAGCGCTTTGAAACCTCCTCAAAAAGTATTTTGGGGAGGTTATTCAGGTTATGTGAGAGACTTGGATGGGCATCCATGGGAACTGGCCTATAACCCTTTTTGGAAGTTAGAAGATGATGGAAATCTAACTTTACCTCCCCGTTGTTGATAGGGTTCGTGGCTCACGTTTTCCAGACCTAAGTAAATTTTGCTGAGACTAAAATCACTGTAGCGTTGGATTCAAAGTGCCTGACAAAAAGTTCAACTTTCGAACATATTGGTAGGTTTCGCCTTGCATCTTGATGTTTAACGGCCATATTTCAGTATGACTGAAATTTCAGATAAGTGAAATCGAGACGATGAATCTGGATGAATGGCTAGTGAAAAACAGAGAGAAGCGCAGCGCCTTTGCAAAGCGTGCTGGTTTGTCTCCTGCATCTGTAAGTGCTCTGTGTAACGATCCCAATGCTTGGATATCCAGAGATATGGCTCAGAAAATTACTGAGGCAACTGCTGGACAGGTAACGCCAAATGATTTTCTCGGTCTCAAACAAACTAAGGAGTATGCTGTGTCTCAGACTCGTGTAGCGGAAGCTCTTCGCGCCTTCGAAAACGGTGAAATGGTCGTTGTAACGGATGATGATGACCGTGAAAATGAAGGGGATTTGATCGTTGCAGCAAGTAAGATAACGCCCGAACAAATGGCATTTATCGTACGCCATACTTCGGGAATTGTTTGTGCTCCTATGACTGGAGAAACAGCACGCCGCCTTCGCCTTGATCCGATGGTGAACAATAATGATGCTCCTCTTGCCACTGCGTTTACTGTTTCTGTTGACTACGCGCCAGGCTTAACAACAGGTATCTCGGCTGATGAGCGTTGCTCTACAGTCAGAGCTCTTGCTAACCCGAATGTGGGAGCTGTGGATTTTGTACGCCCTGGGCATGTGTTCCCGCTTATCGCGAAGGATGGCGGCGTTCTTATTCGCTCAGGCCATACAGAAGCCGCCGTTGACCTGTGTAAACTAACAGGTCTTCCGGAAGTTGGGGTGATCAGTGAGTTGGTCAATGACGATGGTACTGTGAAACGCGGTGATGATGTTGCGGCATTTGCCAAAGAGCATAACCTGAAGATGGTGAGTGTCGCCGACTTGATAGCGTGGCGACAGCGCAATGAGTCTTTTGTTGAGCGGGCTGGTGAACAGGAAATCGAAACCCCCTTCGGTAAAGCTACAGCAATATCTTACACAACGCCTTTTGATAATATGGGCCACTTGGCGATCGTCTACGGGGATATTCGCGATGGTCGGGATGTTCCGGTTCGCCTTCAGCTGGAATCAGTTCTTGATGATGTTTTTGGCCGCGCTAAATCTTTACAACCCGTTATGGAAGACTTTGCCAAACGTAAAAGGGGTATTATCGTATACCTAAGAGAAGGTGCGGTTGGTGTGGCTCGCTCTTCAGTGCGCCAAAGAACTGGTCTGGATGCTGCTGAAAATGAAGAGCATGATTCAGCAAAGGTTCGTGATGAAAATTGGCGTGAAGTTGGGCTAGGAGCACAGATTCTTAAAGATCTGGGTGTTACTTCTATTCGAGTCTTAGCATCGCGAGAACGCCACTATGTTGGCTTGGAAGGTTTTGGTATCGAGATCGAGCAGACGGAGATCTTTGGAGATTAACCTGAGAGACCCGCTGCTCCAAGGGGCTGACCATGGAGAAGCGGGAACTTGATCCCTGGAGAGAAGAATACAAGGAAACGCTTGAACCCTTCGCAGTAGGGTTCAAGAAAAAGGCGGGGGAGCCATTGGTATATGGCTCTTTTCTTATGGGAGCTGTTGCTTTCGGGTTATTTCTGGTTACCCGAGAATTGGGCTTCGCGCTTGCCTCCGTTCCAGCTTTTATGCTGTCCTACTGGTATTATCCGATGATTGCTAACTGGCCTCAAATTGGAGCCAATTCGGAAGGTCTTTTTCTCGAGCGTCTTGGATTTATTGAGTGGTCTTCAATTGAGAGCGTCGAGTTCTATAAGACATCGGTAAGATCCATGGTCTTTAAATGCCTGAGGGTACGACTTCACAGTTCTCTTGAAAGTTGTGCTGTCAAGAAAGAGGTTTTTCCTTTTTGGCGCCGCTTTATGTTTCGCAATTGGAAACGCGTGCCTCTTGAAGGGCAAAGAGAGATGATTCTGGTTCCTTTGCACGTTCTAAATGCTGATGCAGAACAGGTTTACAGACAAACAAAGGGCTTTGTGCCAATTCATCAGAATGTGAGAGAAGTCTGAAAAACATATCGCGATGCATCAAACACCGCGATACTTATAAAAAGCACAGAAGAGAAACGCTGGGCGACCTCTATTTGTTTTGCGTTTAATTCGCTGTGTTTTCGAGCAGCGCGACAACTTCCACATGAGGAGAATACAAGAACTGATCCACCGGAACAATTTTGGTGATCTTGAAGTTTCCATCAGTGAGAACTTTAAGATCTCTGGCAAAAGTTGCAGGATTACAGGAAACGGAAACGATCCGTTTCACTGATGATTGAGCCAGCTCTTTTGATTGTTCTAATGCGCCAGAGCGAGGTGGATCTATTACAACTCCGTCATAACCTTTTCCAAACTGGTAAATCTCAGCTTTTGTCAGGGGCCTGCGGAAAAGGTCTCGCCTTTGCACTTCCACCTTTTTCAGTTTGCTCGCCTGACGTTTGGCCTCATCCAGAGCCTTAAGGGACTTTGCGTCACTTTCTACTGCAAGTACGCTCGCCTGTTTGGCCAGTCTGAAGGTAAACGTGCCACTTCCAGCAAACAGGTCGATAACTTTCTTGCAACCATTCAAACCTTCCAGTACCAGATCAGCCATTTCGTCTTCAGCTTGCTGCGTGGCTTGCAAAAAGCCTCCTGAAGGGGGCGTAACGAGAACCTCGCCCATATGTAAGTTGGGTTTCTTTAGTTCAAGTACAGTCTCTCCTTCTGCGGTAAGACGTGCAAAACTAAACTCCATCGCATCCTGCGAAAGTTCGAGAAAATACTTTTCAAAATTTTTGCCTAGGCCATTCAAGCAGATATCCAAGCCGCTTTCCGTGCTCGTGACGGTAATTTTCAACTCTCCCTTGCGCCCAATGACTTTTGATGCAAGCTTGCGAAGGTTTGGCAATGCCTCTGTTATTTCTGGCAGGAGAACAGGACACTCTTTGATATCAACGAGGCGGTGTGACTTTGCCCCATGATAACCCATGAGAATTTTGTGGCCGGCCTTGACTGCCGTGAGGACGGCCCGTCTGCGGGACTGTGGTGGGCACGGGACAACCTCTTCAACTGGATGTTCAATGCCGCGGGATTTAAGCGCCTCAATGATCTGCTGGCGCTTAAAAGCACTGTAGAGTGTCGAGGAGGCATGCTGAAGGGTGCAACCACCACAGGAACCAAAGTGCAGGCAAATAGGTTCCACGCGCTCTGGGCTGGGTTCAATGATCCGGTTCAGTTCAAAGCGGCTACCAACTTGTTCCGCTTCCACCAATTCCTGAGGAAGTGTGAGCGCTATGAAAACTTGCTCGCCATTGTTTATTGCTACGCCATCGCCTTTATGAGCCAGACGGTCTATTTGAAGGGTGCTGTTTTGTGTCATAAACTGGCTTTACCCGCACTAGGGCATGACCACAAGACTGCAGGCCTATACAGGACTATAATTTTTTGGTCTTCAGATTTTTTGAGCTGCAATCAAAAATTCAGTGTTTCCGTCCCCGCCCTTAATGGGTGATGGACAAACTCCAATGACTGACCAGTTTTCGAGCGCATCAAACCAGCTTTGCAGATCCTTGCATACCAGCGCAGCTTGTTCTTCCCCGACCAAACCGCCCTTATTAATATTTTCCCTGCCAGCTTCAAATTGGGGTTTGATAAGAAATATCCCTTTTGCCCCGGAAGCGGCAAGATCTAGGGCAGGGGGGAGCGCGATTTTCAAAGATATAAAACTAACATCGGATACTAGAAACTGGGGGGTATCGTTTTGCAGGTCTTCAAGGCACAGGTGACGGGCGTTTAGTCCATCTCTAGGGTAAACCCTTGTATCCTCAATTATCTTCTTGTGGAGTTGGCCGTGACCTACATCAATTGCATGAACCTTTGCAGCCCTGTGTTCTAACAGAACTTGGGTGAAACCGCCTGTGGAAGCACCTATATCCAGACAAATCAGATCTTTGGGACTGAGATCGAAATAGTTCAGCCCTTCTTTCAGCTTTAAAGCTGCACGAGAAACGTACCCTGCTGCCGGGTCGTCGAAGCTGATAGTGCTATTCGAAAGCACCTTCTGTCCAGGTTTGGTAACGGTTTTTCCATTAATTTGGACAGTTCCTCGAACAATTGCGTCCCGAGCACGTGCTCTTGTTTCAAATGCCCCCTTGGCGACTAAATGGTTATCAAGTCTCATTGTTGTACTGCTAGCTTTAAGTGTGGAAGGGAAGCATCCCAGTTGTAATCTCCCCTCCTTTATATAGCTGAGATCTCTTTCAGGATGTGGAGAGAAGTTTGCGTATTTTCTCTAGAGCGACTTCCGGGATTTCTCCGTAACCAATTGTCCCGGTGAAATTGTTATCGGCATCCATCATATAGACCGGTGCAGTATGGTCCATTGTGTAATCACCGTCTTCCAACGGTACTTTTCTAGCATACACACGGAAAGCCTTAATAACAGTGTCGACTTGTTCTCTAGATCCGGTCAAAGGCTGGATTTTTTCGCTGAATGCTGCAACGTAATCGCCAATGACTTCTGGAGTGTCTCTTTCAGGGTCTACGGAAATGAATATGAAGTTTACATCCTCTGCTTTGTCACCCAGATCATCTATCCATAATTGCATATCGGCAAGTGTGGTTGGGCAGACATCGGGACAGTAGGTGAAGCCAAAGAACATAAGCGATGGTTTCCCACCTAGGTTGGCTTCCGTATAGCTATTCCCATTTTTGTCCAATAGAGAAAACGGGCCACCAATTTTCACCGTAGGTGCTGATGCAATTTGCTCGTTGTTTCTAAGGGAATCTATCGAGAGAGCTGCTATGCTAAACACGAGGGCAGCAATCGCTGCCCACGCGCCATAGCGAATTATTTTCGCTAGTTTCATGAATATTACCTAGAGCTTAGTTCGAGTGGTGATTCATAGAGCTTGGGGCTTTAGCGCCAATTTTTTCAACTGGGAAGTTGACCGTTACCGGCTTGGCTTTTTCAAAGTTGAACTGGACTTGAACCTCTTCACCCATTTTAAATGGCTGTTTGAGACCCATGAACATAACGTGATAACTTCCGGGTTTCAGCTCCAGAGTTTGCCCCTCCGGAATGACGATTCCATTTTCAACGGGACGCATTTTCATAATTCCGTCGACTACTTTCATCTCATGGACTTCTGTTCGCTTTGCGACATTTGATTCAACGGAGATCAGTTTATCCTCCGATTGACCCGAGTTTGTTATTTTAATGAATGCGCCAGCTCCTTTTGCGTTTGGTGGTGTTGCGCGCGTCCAAGGAGAAGAAAGCGTAAGGTCTCCAGTTACAATGGGTTGCGCAGAAACGCTTAGTGGAGCAAGGCAAAGGGCTGTGGCTAAAAAAAATGTTCTAGAAAACTTCATAGGAATTTCTCGTCTCAACTTGTGTTCTATATTTGGTTCAATGGAGCAACTTTGTTGAGAGGAGGGGCGCGGATAGAGTGACTTTGAGCAGATGCACCAGCCTTTAAGGGAGGAGTTTTATTCAGAACTATGGATAACCAAACAGGGTCAGAGCTTAGGTTATAAAACCACTCGCCTCCAACTCCCTTTTCTTTAAATGGTAAGCTATGCGGACAAGTTGTTCCGCATGGGCATTCCGCCCCAGTCTGGGCTTGCCTATCTTCGAGCGGAACGGGTGCGTAGCCTGAAGGTGTGCAATGAACCTGTAACTGTGCCAGTGCCGGATCGGCCAGAATGCTGCCAGCGAATCCCAGCAGGATAACTCTTGTGAAGAGAGCTAAACCAGCAAGGAAAGCAATAGAACTTTTCTCTGAGTGCAGGCACTGTAAAAAACTTGGTTTATGCATCTTACGTAAGGTCTAATTGGCCCCACTGTATCCCGTCACTAAGGGAGGGTGATTAACTAAAAATACTAATTAATCACCCTAGAGAAAAAGAAGAGGAAATAAAGGTATTTCTTTTTGCTTTAAGCGCGTTGCTCGGAGATAGAGGCGTCCTGTCCCAGTACTTCAAAGACTTTTGCCATAATACCTGCGGCATTTAGTCTCGCTGCCTCGTACATCTTCTGAGGGCTGTCATGGTCCTGAAATGTATCGGGCAACGTCATGCAGCGAACTTTGAGTGAACCATCAAGTGCTCCAAGGTCAGATAGGGTGTGAAGCACTTGTGTTCCGAAGCCGCCAATAGAGCCCTCTTCAATTGTCACCAGAACATCATGCTCGCGAGCGAGGCGGGTAATGAGGTCAATATCAAGTGGTTTTGCAAAACGAGCGTCAGCCACTGTTGTTGAAAGTCCTGCAGCATCAAGGTCTTCTGCTGCCTTTAAAGCTTCCCCGAGCCGTGTACCAAAAGAAAGCAGCGCTATGCGAGTTCCTTCCTTCACAATTCGTCCGCGCCCAATTTCTAGTGGTGTGCCTTTTTGCGGGAGTTCAATGCCAACGCCTTCACCTCGTGGGTATCTGAAGGCAATTGGGCCTTCATCATAGGCTGCAGCTGTGGCGACCATGTGCGTGAGTTCCGCTTCATCTCCAGCGGCCATGATGACGAATTGCGGGATACATGCGAGATAGGCAACGTCAAAGGAACCAGCATGAGTTGCTCCGTCAGCTCCAACAAGACCCGCTCGGTCAATGGGAAAGCGAACGGGTAGATTTTGAACTGCAACATCGTGAATGACTTGGTCATAGGCACGTTGTAAGAACGTGGAGTAGATAGAGCAAAATGGTTTGTAACCCTCTGTCGCCATTCCGGCAGCAAAGGTCACTGCATGTTGCTCGGCGATACCCACGTCAAATGTTCGGTTAGGAAACTCTTTGGCGAACAGGTCCAGCCCGGTGCCATCAGGCATGGCAGCAGTAATGCCGACGATTTTTTCATCCTGCTTTGCTTCCGCGATCAGGCTTTGGGCAAAGACTTTCGTATAAGCGGGAGCGTTGGCTTTGGGTTTGGATTGCTTTCCGGTAACCACATCAAACTTGGCAACCGCATGAAGCTTATTGCTCGCACTTTCTGCAGGAGCGTACCCTTTGCCTTTCTGGGTGACAGCGTGGATGAGTATGGGGCCTTCTTTCGCATCTCTCACATTACGTAGGATCGGTAGAAGGTGGTCGAGGTTGTGCCCGTCAACAGGGCCAACATAGTAAAACCCAAGCTCTTCGAATAAAGTGCCACCTGTCCAGAAGCCCCGAGCAAACTCTTCAGCTTTTGCGGCCTTTTCCTGTAAAGGTTTTGGAAGGGCACGCGCAACTTGCTTTGCAGCTTCCCGCAGGGACTTGTAGGTCTTGCCCGATACAAGGCGGGCTAAGGATGCCGAAAGAGCTCCGACTGGCGGAGCAATTGACATGTCATTATCGTTGAGAATGACGATGAGACGTGAGTTCAAAGCCCCGGCATTATTCATGGCTTCATAAGCCATCCCAGCAGACATGGCACCATCACCAATAACTGCAATGACACTATTTTGCTTATCCGCTAGATCCCGAGCAACTGCCATCCCCAAGCCTGCGGAAATCGAGGTTGAGGAGTGTCCAGCTCCAAATGGGTCATAGGTACTTTCAGAGCGTTTCGTAAAGCCTGAAAGGCCACCGCCTTGCCTGAGCGTACGGATACGGTCACGGCGCTCGGTCAGGATTTTATGTGGGTAGCACTGGTGACCAACGTCCCAAATGAGCCGATCGTCCGGTGTGTTAAAAACGTGATGAAGCGCAACTGTTAATTCGACAACACCCAAGCCCGCACCCAAATGACCACCCGTTTCCGAAACAGCGTTGATAGTTTCTGCTCTCAGTTCTTCGGCAATGATCTTCAGTTCGTCATTCGTCATGCATTTCAGGTCTGCGGGCGAGTTGACGCGATCAAGGAGGGGGGTCTTCATTCTAATTTGCACCGGCTTGTGTTTTAGCGATTGGCTTGTCTTAACCCTCTAGGCTTACAATAAGGGAAAAGCTCAAGCAATTTATAGATAGGTGGAAAACTCTGAAGTTTCACTATCTTTGTAGGTTATTCGCGATTTCTCTACGTGTATTGAGTAGTTTTCTATTAAAAATTGTATCAAGTCACCCCTAGGGGTGATGTTAACCTTGTAAAAAGAAACTATCACAATTTTGTGGTCGATGGGGCCACGTGCACAGTGATCGACTTAGGACCGTGATACTTCGCGGTCCTCTTTTTATTTCGGCGTCTTAAGAAATCTAGGTGTATGAAGTCGGTTAACTTTTTTCTCTTGGATCTTTTTTTTGTTGCGTACCTTTTGAAGGCTTAGTTTCGTGTAAAGGTACGGGCAAATGATTAAATTACAAATTATGTCGCTTATTTAATCCAGAGAGATATTCCGCTTCAGTTATTCTGGGGCAAGAGGGCTACTGGCTATTGCCTGACCTTTTCCATCAATTTTGATTGTTTCAATTTTTTCCTCTGCAGCCCGCAAGAGTGTATCGCACCGGCTTCGGAGGGCTTCTCCTTGGGTGTATAGATCAATACTCTTTTCCAGAGGAACATTTCCTTGTTCCAGATTTCGAACAATAGTTTCCAGTTTGGTAAGTGCGTCTTCAAAAGACATGGTGTCAGTGGAAACGGAGGAATTGCTTGAATCCGACATTGGGCCTCTGCAAGGTTGTTTTAACGTGTACTGTAATTATCTAGTGTTCCATCAAGGTCATTACATGAGCAGCGACAGAGCGTGCAAGCCCCTCAAGGTCGTATCCACCTTCAAGTAGGGATACAATGCGCCTATTGCAGCTTTGATCAGCAATTTCCATAAGTTCACGTGTTAACCATGCAAAATCATCCTCTATAACCAGCATTCCCCCAAGGGGATCGCGAGCGTGGGCATCGAAACCGGCTGAAAGCACAAGAAGATCAGGTTTGAATTTGCGTAACTGTGGCAGAATAACAGTCTTGTAAGCATCCCTAAATTCTACGCCGCCGTCTCCATCGCGCATGGGCACATTGACAATATTATTGAATTCGCCAGTTTCCTGCTTTTGCCCAGTCCCTGGATATAAGGGGGCTTGATGGGTTGATGTGTACATAACTGATGGATCGTTCCAGAAAACATCTTGTGTACCGTTCCCGTGATGTACATCGAAATCAATAATGGCAACGCGCTCAACGCCAAAGGCTGTTTGAGCGTGCCGAGCTGCTACAGCTGCGTTATTGAAATAGCAAAAGCCCATCGCCCTATCTATTTCCGCATGATGACCGGGAGGGCGAATTGCACAAAAAGCATTTGTAACCTGACTGGTCATCACTTCATCAACAGCCCTGCAAGAGGCACCAACAGCGCGAAGGGCAGCTTCCCAGGTTCCCGGAGATAATGTGGTATCATCATCAATTCGGAAGAGGCCTTCCTCGGGTGTCTTGTTGTGAATAAAGTTTATGTGCTCCTCGGGATGGACGAGCGCAATATCCTGAAACCGCCCCATTGGAGGCATATCTCTGAGTAAAGTTTGAAATTTTTCTTTTTCCAAAGCATGGGAAATGGCTCGTAAACGGTCAGGCCGTTCGGGGTGCCCACTTGGAGTTTTATGCTCAAGAAAAGCGGAATGATGTAACAGAAGTGTACTCAAAAAACTATACCGTTAACTAGGATTGGAAACTAGAAGTACATTACTGTGTTTTCTGCCAAGTCCTACTGGATAAGTCAAATTATGAAAAATTAGAAATTAGTTGGAACAGTTTAGTAAATATAAGTTGAAAGTATATATTTAGTTAAAAAGGTGCCGGGGGTGAGTATTACGCACTCATCCCCGGTTAAGGTGCGAGCATATATAATGCTCGTGGGGGAGGTCTTTAATAACTGTGACTGATTAGTAAGATTATATTTATTTTTTATTTCGTCCATATGTATTGTTTAGCATATTATTTTTCTTTTTTGGATAGTTGTATTTTGTGGGCTTGGATATGTTAACTAATAGTTGTTGTGATTGAGTCACAGTGTATTAGTTGAAAATAGTTGGGCTTTCATCCTGAATGTGGCTATGAGGCACCTTGAATCTCTTTGAGATGAGGGAATCGGCCAACTTTTTTCATTTGTTATTCACTTTGGGGCTGCGGCTCTTTTTAGCCTGTCATTAATCGCTTCTCCCAAGCCTGTTGTCGGAATTGGGGATATCGCAATTTTACCTTTGCTTTCGCGATCTGCTTTCCGCAGTGCAGAAAATAAATTTGCAGCAGCCTCCGTGAGGTCACCTGCTGGACTCAGGTTTATGACGCGCTTGGCTCTCTCGCTGTTTTCAATGGTCGCGGCGCCAAAGGTGATCAAAACGTCTTCATCAAGTAGGGCAGTTGCGTCCAGACGTATTGGGTTGTCCGGCGCATAATGAGAGGAGAGCATGCCAGGGGCCTGTGGAGCGCTGTCATCGGAGCCAGCTGTTGCAAGAGGTTCTCCTAAAATCTCCTCAATATGGGTACGCGCAATGCCACCAGGTCTGAGAAGGGTTGGCCGCTCACCTATAAGTGAGATAATTGTAGATTCTATCCCAACCGAGGTAGCACCGCCATCAATAACCCAAGAAAGGTGCCGCTCTAGATCTGCAATTACATCTTCTGCTGTGGTGCCACTAATTTTGCCCGATAAATTGGCACTAGGAGCCGCCAAGGGCTTGCCTATTTGCCGTGATAAAGCCCTCATAATAGAAGACTGTGGCACTCTTAATGCAACACTTGCTAGCCCTGCTGTAGCAAGCTCGCTCACTGTACAAGTCTTCGTCTTTGGAAGGACAAGAGTGAGGGGGCCGGGCCAAAACGCTTCTGCAAGTGCAAGAGCTTTGTCGTTGAATTCGCCTTGGGTGCGGGCTGCGTCCAAACTATCCACATGTGATATAAGAGGATTAAAGGACGGACGGCCTTTGGCTTCATATATTCTGGCGCAGGCTTGCCCATTTGTGGCATCGGCTGCCAGCCCATAAACAGTCTCTGTCGGAATCGCTACAAGCTGCCCTTTTATGAGCGCATTACACACAGCTAAAAACTCTTTGGCACTCTCGATCCTCGTTTCCTGTGACAGATGCCAATATTCCATGCGGTTTTACCCTAATTACGACGAATGTATGGGGCACAAAACTGTGCTTAATCTTGACGTCTACGTCAATCTCACTAGTGTTTCTCCAACACTTAAGTTCCATGGCGTTTAGAGGTGGTTGTAGCCTCTCGTCAAGCCGAATACGGGGAAAGAAATAAAATGTACCGTGCACCAGTCAACGAAATTGCCTTCACCTTAAGGCATGTAATTGGACTAAAAGAATTTCAGTCTCTTGAAAATCAAGGGGAACTTTCCGACGATCTGGTCGATGCGATTTTGTCAGAAGCCGCCAAGTTCTCTGAGGAAGAAATTGCAAAGCTCAACCGTATTGGAGATGAACACGGTACCAAGCTGGTTGATGGGTGGGTAAAAACGGCTCCGGGCTGGGCGGAAGCTTACGGGCAGTGGCGCGATGCGGGTTGGAACGCCTTGTCAGGACCAGTCGACTTTGGTGGGCAAGGGTTGCCCAACATGCTTTATGTTGCTGTAATGGAAATGCTCAACTCCGCATGTATGGCTTTTGCATTGGGCCCCACGTTGACTATGGGCTCCGTTGAAGCGTTGGAAGCTCACGGCTCTGACTACCTTAAAGCCACGTATCTTGAAAAGCTTGTTACAGGTGAGTGGACTGGAACCATGAACCTGACAGAACCACAGGCTGGTTCAGATTTGAACGAGTTACGCGCGAAAGCTGTTCCTCAGGGCGATGGAACCTATAAGATTTCAGGTCAGAAGATTTTCATTAGTTATGGCGATCACGACATGACTGATAACCTCTTGCACCTCGTTCTTGCTCGTCTTCCGGATGCGCCGGCAGGTACGCGCGGAATTTCACTATTCGCCGTCCCAAAAAGGTTTGTGAACAGTGATGGTTCATTGGGTGAATTGAATGACGTGCGTGTGGCCGGTATCGAGCACAAACTGGGTATTCATGCATCTCCAACATGTACGCTTTCTTTTGGTGATAATGGCGGAGCAACAGGTTGGTTGATTGGTGAGGAAAACAAGGGCCTCGCTTGCATGTTCACTATGATGAACAACGCCCGTCTGGCAGTTGGTGTTCAAGGTGTTGGTGTCGGTGAACGTGCTTTCCAAGCAGCCCTTAACTTCTCATTGGAAAGGATGCAAGGCCGTGTGAGTGGCCCGGATGGTTCTCAGCTTGCTCCTATTGCAGCTCACCCAGATGTAAAACGCATGCTCATGAGTATGAAGGCGCAAACACAGGTTGCCCGCACACTTTGTTATGCCTGTGCACATGCATTGGATATGGCCAAGAATGCGCCAGAGGCAGCGGATCGAAAATTCTGGGCGGAGCGCGGCAGCCTGCTGACCCCTCTTGCAAAGTCCCTATCGACAGATTTGTCTGTTGAAATTGCGTCTTTGGGTATTCAGGTTCATGGTGGTATGGGCTTTATCGAAGAAACCGGTGCAGCCCAGTATATGCGTGATGCGCGCATTACTCCAATATATGAAGGTACAAACGGTATTCAGGCAATGGATCTGGTCATGCGTAAGCTGCCACTTTCCGGCGGCGAACAGGTCACTAGCCTGATTAAGGAAATTGAACAGATTGCTGAGGATTTTTCTGCTGAAAATGGCCTCGATCTTGGTGACGCGCCACGTAATCTAGAGCAAGCTGTTGCCGATTTGAATGCGTCTACGGACTGGATGAAGGAAGCACATGCCAAGGGCAATGTTTCTGAAGCTTTGGCGGGTGCGACAGCTTATCAGCGTCAGTTTGGATTAACACTTGGCGCGGCATACCTTGCCAAGGGAGCCTTGGCTTCCAAGGAAGAAGAGAAAAATGCTCGGGAGCAGCGTGTTCTTATGGCACGCGTATTTGCTGAAACTACATTGGCTGAAACTGCTGGATTGAAGTCAGCAGTAGTGGGAGCAGCCTCTGCAATTCTGGCAATAGAACCCGAGAATATGCTTAATTAAGAGGGGGACTAAATGGTTATTGAGATTGAGAAAAAGGACGGCGTTCAAATTGTGCGCCTCAGTCGGCCAGAGAAGAAAAATGCTTTGACCTCTGAGATGTACGATGGCATGGCCGAAGCTTTGATGACAGCAGATGAAACTGTTGGCTGCAACTTGCTTTTAGGGCAGCCGGGTGCGTTTACTGCTGGTAATGACATTGCAGACTTTCTGCAGGCTTCGCAAAAAGATATGTCTGGGAGCGGGGTTGTCACGTTTTTGAAGGCCCTCACTGATACAAAGATTCCTCTTGTTATTGGTGTAGATGGTCTTGCCGTGGGTGTTGGAACAACCATGTTGTTTCATGCGGATATGGTTTACGCAACAGAGCGTTCTGTCTTTAAAGCCCCGTTTGTTGAGCTGGGGCTTGTTCCTGAAGCAGGTTCCAGTTTGCTTGCTCCAGCAGCAATGGGGCATCCAAAAGCTTTTGAGCTCCTGTGTTTGGGTGAGGCGTTTACTCCACAAAAGGCTCTAGCAGCTGGGTTCGTAAATGAACTTGTTTCGGAGCAGACTCTTGAAGAGGTTGCATTTGCAACTGCAAAGAGAATTGCAGGCCTCCCACGTGAAGCAATGCGGGCGGCAAGAGGCTTGTTAAAAGGAAAAACTACTGAACTCAGCAAGCGTGTTGAAGAGGAGATGGTTGTTTTCTACCAGCGTCTCCAGTCTGATGAAGCACGTAAAGCCTTTATGGCCTTCATGATGAAGGGTAAAGGCTAATCATATTTATGGGCGGGGAGAGATCTTTCCGCCCATATCTTTTCACAGGTACCTTCAGTAAGTCTCCTGCATTCAATATTGCTCAAGACGATTCGAAATGGGGGAGCATGACTGCCGTAGATATTATAAAAGGGGCACCGATCTGGGTGTGGCCTCTTCTGGCTTATACACTTTTTGTTGGAGTGAAAGCTTCGAAGGATGGCAGTGGGTCAGTCCCGATGAGTATTTTATTCGGTATTCTTGGTGTTTGGGCAACTATTCAGCTGACTGCGCAACTTCACGCAGAAGGGCTCTGGCCACTTTATATATTATGCGTGATCGTTGGCGGTGTCGCTGGCTTTTACCTTCAAAAGCTATGGACTTCTAGCTTTCGCGGGCTGCGTTTTCAGGTGCAGGGCGAATGGTTCACATTAATCCTATCCCTAGTGATATTCTCACTATACTATGTGACGGGTGTTTTGGAAGCTATTGGTCATCAAGCCATACAGAAGGGGCCGTGGTTCCTACTAATAAAAAATGGGATCATATTGTCCATTTCATTCTTTATAGGAAGAGCTTTACTTATAGCTATATATTGGATGGGTTTTCATTCAAAAAAATAGGCTCAGGTCTTTGCTGAAAACTGTGATGCCGGAATTGAGCTCTGCGAGTTTCTATCATCGCTACCGTGCACCACAGTTAATATCTCTCGTTTACATGTAATCTGACTTAATCAAACTCTGATCCACGCGGAGAATACTGCTTAGTTTCCGCCCAAGTCCGCATCAACTCCTCAAGATCCTCGGATGATTGATCGGGAAGGGCTATCTGTAGATGGATATAAAGATCCCCGCGTTCTCCGCCTTTTTTCGGAAGGCCCTTACTTTTTAAGCGCATGGTTTTACCACTGCTTGAGTTAGCTGGCACTGTAAGATTGATCGCACCTTCCAACGTGGGCACACGAATCTTGTTTCCCAGAACAGCCTCGTAGAGTGTAATCGGTAAGTCGGCATGGACGTCGAAGTCTTCTGTTTTGAACAGTTTATGCTTTGCAAAGCGAACTTCGACCAAAGCATCCCCAGCTGCACCACCATTAGGGGAACCGTAGCCTTGCCCTTTCAAGCGAATTTTATCGCCTTCTTGCGTTCCTTCCGGAACTTTAACATCAACTGTTTTTCCCGAGGGTAGTTTAACGCGGGCCTTTCCAAGCGTTACCAAATCTTCAAGGGAAACACGGGTAATGATGCTCGCATCGGCTCCTTTTTGAGGATGTGGCTTCTGGCTTTGCCTGCTTCCACTTGCACCTGTATTTCCAAAACCGCGGCCCGCTCTGCGTTGGCCTCCGCCAAATCCGCCTAGAATGTCGTTAAGGATATCGTCGAAACCGCCTGCCGAACCGGGGCCCTGTTGATATCCGAACCCACCACGAGGACCACCTTGGCCAAAGCCACCGTACCCTTGGCCACCATAAAATTTGGGCTTGCCTTCACCGTCAATTTCACCCCGATCAAACTGCCCACGTTTCTCCTTATCACCGAGAATCTCATAGGCCTGATTGACTTCAGCAAAGTGCTCTTTTGCTTTTGGATCATCAGCGTTTTGGTCAGGATGATATTTCTTGGCCAGTTTGCGGAATGCGCTTTTAACCTCTTTGTCGTTGGCTGATTTAGATACACCTAATACAGAATACGGATCTTTCATTGCCTGCCATCAATGCCCAATTTGTGTATGTCATGAAATATGACTTCTAAGTTCTATGCAACATAAGGGAAGTATCCGCAAATTACACTATCTGTTTAAGAGCTTCCTCGCGTAATTAGATGTTTGCCCTTAAACGCAAGTGTATCTGTACCTATAGAAGAGAAACAAAAGCTCACCTATGCTATCCCAGCTGCAGACTGGGCTGGTAACAAGCTCGTGAGTATGTTGACGTATCCCGAAAATCTAATGATTCTGGAGAAGTCTTCCTAAAGGGTGAATAATGGATAGTAAAAGCGAAGATCACGATAACATATTTGAACATGGCTATGACAAGGAGGTGAATGCACCTTTCAAGCTGTTTGCTGATTGGTTGAACGAGGCGAAAACCTCTGAGATTAATGATCCCAATGCCATGTCTCTAGCTTCGGTTGATCCAGATGGCCTTCCAAATATACGTATGGTGCTTTTACAAAGCTTTGATGAGAAAGGTTTTGTCTTTTATACAAACTATGAAAGCGCCAAGGGCTGCGAACTTCAGGAAAATATGAAGGCTGCCTCTTGTTTTCATTGGAAAAGCTTACGTCGGCAAGTTCGGGTAAGAGGTGAAGTCGTAAAAGTGACGCCAGAAGAGGCGGATGCATATTTTGCAAGTCGGCCGCGTGGGAGCCGAATTGGAGCTTGGGCCTCCAAGCAATCAAGACCTCTGGAAAGCAGATTTGCTCTGGAGAAGGAAGTGGCAAAGTTCACGGCGAAATATGCCATTGGGGAAATCCCAAGGCCGGATTACTGGTCTGGGTTTCGCATCATTCCTTTGCAGATTGAATTTTGGCATGATCGGGCCTACAGGCTTCATGACCGTTTTGTATACAGCAGGAAAACGGCAGAGCTTCCTTGGGGGAAGACACGCCTATATCCTTGATGGGACCTGAATAATTAAAATGCGGGAACATGAGTTTGAAAAGGGCACGAAACAGCGCCCTTTTTGATTCAATAAACAAATTTTGATGGGATAATATCAATCCGTTGGGCAGGGGAAATCGGCGTCCAGCTTATGCCGTTTTTGCTCTTGTTGCTTCTCACCGCAGCAATTGGCTGCTGCAATGGCTTGAATACCCACCGGTTTGTAGTGATTCTTGAGGTTTGCTTGCGCTACTTCCTGCGCTTGCTCGGATTGTGCAGTTGCCATTTTCATTTGCCCTGATTGGACTCGCTCTAGTGTGAATGCTCCATTGCCATCTTCCTCCCGAAAGGTGGCCTTTGAGTCTGGAGCACTTAAGTGATGGGCCTGAAATCTGTCATCATTATGATATTGTAATCTTTGATTACGCTACGGCCAGTCTCCGGTGGCGTAAAGATGTGGATCAAAGGTTTCGTTGATTGTATGCTTGAACTGCGGGTGGAGGACTTTTTATAGGACTATCATATTGATGCTTATTCTTTCTGCTTGTTTTGCAGAAAGGAACGTGGCTTCCATTTTTCCAGTTCACATCCTATGACGTTTGGTCGCAAGTGACGGTTACCTTTGGTTTAGCCAGTTTTCCGGGTGCCTGTTAGACGAAATAGATAAAAACAAAATAGTCAGGAATACACATGAAACTGAAAGCAGTGCTCTTTGATCGGGACGGCACCCTTACAGATTTTGACAATACATGGGGACCAGCAATCGCTCATGTCATTTCAGAGTTGGCAGGTGGAGATAAATCGCTTGCTTTAGAACTTGGAAAAGCTCTTGATTTTGACTTTGAGAACGCTTTGTTCGGAGAGGCAAGCATCATTAAAGTACAAACACCCTTTGAGTATTCTCAGGTTTGGGCGAGTGTTTTGGGAGTTCCTCATTCAAGTGTGTTTGTCGAAAAAGTTGAGGCTCTCCTGCTAGAAAAGTCTATCGAAACGGTAACGCCATTCTCAGATACCCTTGTCACTATCAAGGAACTTTATAGCGCAGGGGTACCAATCGGGCTTGCCACCAATGGGACAGAGGCATCAGCAAAGCGCCAACTGAAGACACTGGGAATTGATCATCTGTTTTCTTTTATCGCCGGATACGACAGTGGATATGGTTCTAAGCCTGAGCCGGGCCAGTTGCTCGCTTTTGCAAAGCATTTGGGTATATCGCCAAAAGAAATTGGAATGGTCGGTGATAGCCTCCATGATATGCATGCTGCCAGAAACGGTGGCCTAC